>JASBZF010000008.1 GCA_029983625.1 Pauljensenia sp.
CTCTGACCGGAATCGACCGCGCCTCGCGCGAAAACCTCGCAGCGCTCCTTGCAGAAGCGAAAAAGGCCGGAACCACGATCCTCCTTGTTCTCCACGAGTTCGGAGAACTCGCCCCCCTCCTTGATCGTGAAATCTGTATCTCACACGGACACCTTGACTACGACGGTCCCGCGCGCACCGACAACACCCACCACTTCGAGCGTGAATACTGCCAGCATCGCGCCACCCAAATAATCGCCCCACCCTCCTTCGTTGACGGTGGCATGAAGGAGAAGCGATGACAGATCTGATCAACGCGATCGTCTCAATGGCTCACTCACCTCTTATGCAGCGTTCGCTCCTCGCTGCTCTCCTCGTCGGTATGGCAGCACCGGTTGTCGGCACTTACCTTGTCCATCGTCGCCTCGCAATGCTCGGCGACGGAATCGGACACGTTTCACTCACCGGCGTCGCCCTCGGCTGGCTTGCAGGGAGCGTTGCCAACATCACCCCGAAAGACGCTTGGGCACTACCCGGCGCACTCCTCATTTCCCTCTTAGGAGCTCTCGCCATTGAACTCGTCCGCCAATCGGGCCGGACCAGCGCCGATGTCGCCCTCGCCCTACTGTTCTACGGCGGAATCGCAGGAGGGGTTCTCCTGATCGGAATCGCAGGAGGGACTTCCGCCCAGCTCAACTCTTACCTTTTCGGGTCGATCGCAACAGTGTCATGGAACGACATCTGGCTCATCGCCATCCTCGCCCTCACAATCCTCATCATCGGGGTTGGCATCGCACCCGCTCTCTTCTCCGTCACTCATGATGAAGAATTCGCTCGTTCTACGGGGCTGCCTGTCAAAACGCTCTCAATCCTCATCGCCATCCTGTCCGCTTTGACGGTGGCTGTAGCTATGCGCGTCGTCGGATCACTCCTCGTCTCCGCGTTGATGATCATTCCCGTTGCTATCGCCCAACTCGGCGCGAAATCATTTACGAGCACCATGCGTCTCGCCACGGGAATCGGCGCTTTCCTTTGCCTAAGCGGCCTGTCCCTGACCTATTTCATTGACCTTTCCCCCGGCGCAACGATTGTCGTCCTCGCCATCGGCTTCTACGCACTGATCTTCCTCATCCGTCACCTCATCGATTCTCGACGACGCCACACAAGAATGCAGAACCTCCGCGAAAACGCAGCGCACTAAAGAACACGCACCGCATCACATCGGCTATTCTGCGACACGGATCCGAATCGGGAGGACACACCATGCAGCGAATGACAAAGCAACGCCAAGCGGTCTTCACTGAACTCGCTCGCCTTCCCGATTTTCGTTCAGCCCAGCAGATTTTCGACGCACTGAAATCTCAGGGTGAAAAAGTCGGACTCGCCACCGTCTACCGCAACCTTCAGACCCTCTCCGAAGATGAGCGCGTCGATGTTCTGCGCTCTCACGACGGCGAATTCCTCTACAGACTCTGCGAAACTCCACACCACCATCACCATCTTGTCTGCCGAACATGCGGCACCGCTGAAGAAATCGAACAGGAAGCCATCGAAACCTGGGTAGCGGAAGTCAGCGCATCACACGGCTTCACCGAGGTCGAACATTCGATGGAACTCTTCGGTTTATGCGCAAACTGTGCAAAGATAAAACAATGATTCCCCAGTGGGCCTCTTCAGGTCCTCCGCTCATCGTCTTCCTCTTCTTCGTCGTCTTCTTCCGCGCTCAAGGGACCTATTGGCTCGGTCGCGCAGCCGCCCACGGAGCCCTCGCTTCTTCAGAGCGCAACGCTTTTTTCGCTTCGATAGCACGCTGGTTCAACGGCCCCGCCCCCAAGCGCGGCGCCGCACTCCTGAACCGCTGGGGACTCCTCATCATCCCCCTGTGCTTCCTCACCGTCGGCGTACAAACAGCAGTCAACGCCGGAGCCGGAATCGTGAGGATGAAGTGGCGTACCTACACCATCGCCATGATCCCCGGATGTATCGCCTGGGCTTTCCTCTACGGCCTCGGTCTCTTCGCCGTGTGGACGGCAGCGATTTCTGCCGTTACCGGATCGCTCCCCGGACGGATCATCATCGCCCTTATACTCACAGGAATTGGCGCATACGTCCTCATACGACGCTTCCGTCGCCACCCCACCTCCTCATGCGAGCAGCTCCCCACCGTGCGCACCACGCACGATTAGCATCCACAAGCCCCAGGACCATATTCGTATCCCGCTCGCCCACAGCGTCCTCAAGGCTTTATATGCGCATCGCTCGCAGCGCCGAAACGCCGCTCGCGGCCCGTGAAATCCAAAAGACAATCCCACAGTGCCTCACGATCAAAAAGCGGCCAGGGAGTATCAACAAACATCAACTCCGAATAGGCAAGCTGCCAGAGCAGATAATTGGAAAGACGCTGCTCCCCTGAAGTGCGGATCATAAGATCCACATCGGGAACATCAGGTAAATACAGGTGACGAGCAAAAGATTTCTCCGTCACGCCCTCGGGCTTGAGGCGACCGGCACGCACGTCGCGCGCAAGATCGCGTGCCGCATCCACAATTTCAGCGCGCCCCCCGTAATTGACACACATCACCACATCCAGGGTCGTATTCGCACAGGTTGCCTCTTCGGCTTCCTTCAAAGCCCGGATTACGGATTTCCACAAGCGCGGCTCACGTCCCGACCATCGGATGCGCACACCCCATTCCTTCAGCTGAGCAGTGCGACGCGCAAGCACATCGCTTGCATAAGACATGAGAAAACGAACTTCTCCCGGAGAACGCTTCCAATTCTCCGTCGAAAAAGTGTAGACACTCAGGTAACGCACACCCGCATCAATTGCGCCTGCAATCGTGTCCATGAGCGCGTATTCACCCGCACGATGCCCCTCGGTGCGTGTCAATCCAAGCGCATTCGCCCAGCGTCCATTGCCATCCATGACGAGGGCGACATGCGCAGGCACCTCATCTTTTGCAAATGACGGTACAGGCCCCGGCCACTGCCCCGGTCCGATCACACGCGCATCAGGGTCTGCTCCCGCTCGCTCCATCGGAGTAAGCGCACGGAACTTTTCCACAGAACACGCAGGATCGGGATAAGCGACCATTACCTGTTCCTTTCTAAAACACTGAGAGAGCGAATACGACGCTCGACGTGCCATTGAGCGTATGAGGACACAAGGAGATGTGCTTCTTTGCGCGCAAATACTTCGGAAACATCGGCCTTCGCCCAATCACCAGAGAGTAGTTCACCCATGAGGATCATCGCTTCACGCGAGGGCGCAGCACACCCAGGGGGCCTGCAGTCCATGCACACAGCCCCGCCCTCGTGAAGAGAAAAAGAAGTGTGAGGACCGGCTGCACCGCAGACCGCGCAATCAAAAAAAGAAGGCGCCCATCCTGCGATCGCAAGCGCACGGAGCAGATAGGACGTGAGGACAAGGCACGGATCGTGCCGCACATGTGAAAGAGCAAAAAGCGCACCCACAAGGAGCAGATACTGAGAGCGCACTCCCTCGTCGCCATCCTGAGTGAGTTTCTCTGCAATCTCTACCATGACGGATGCGCGGGTGAAAAGCTCAAAGTCAGCAGCCAAGAGGTCACCGTGAGCAACAATGACCTCCACTTGAGTGATCGTGTCTAAACTCCGTCCTTTCGCAAGCTGTACATCAATCACTCCGAAAGGCTCCAAACGGGACCCGAACTTCGAGGAAGTCCGCCGTACTCCTTTCGCAACAGCCCGAACAAGCCCATGCTCTGAGGTGAGGAGTGTGATAATCCGATCAGCCTCACCAAGCTTATGAGTACGCAGGACGATCGCCTCATCCCGGTAGGTTCTCAACACGCACCTATCTTCCCACGATGTCAGGTGACCGACCTCGTCAATGCAGAAGAAAAGCAGGCACGCGCGAAGAAAACTCCTCAGCGCAAAGCCCGGTTGACCGCTGAAATCACCGCTTTGTAAGTGGCGCGCGTAATGGAAGAATCAATACCCACACCCCACACGATCTGCCCATCAACCGCAGCTTCCACATAGGAAGCGGCCTTCGCATCACGCCCCTGGCTCATCGCATGTTCGGAATAATCGAGGACGCGCACGTCAAGGTCGAACTCATGGAGGGCAGACACGAAAGCGTCGATCGGACCCGAACCGTTCGCCTTCACGCTCACTATTTCGCCGCGATCTTTCACAGTGGCTTCAAGCTCGACGTGCTCGTCATCAAAGCTCGATACTTGTGAAGATCCCAGTTCAAAACGCCCCCAGGGCTTCAGGTCAGCAGCCGCAGAGTTAGGCAGATATTCGTCAGCGAAAATCATCCACAGAGCCTCGCCGTCGATTTCCCCACCGTAGGAGTCAGTATGACGTTGAACAATGTGGGAGAACTCAATCTGAAGGCGACGCGGCAATTCCAAATTATGCACTGTTGACATGAGGTAGGCGACACCGCCTTTACCGGACTGAGAATTGACACGTACAACCGCCTCGTAAGAACGGCCCAGATCATGCGGATCAATCGGAAGATATGGAAGCTCCCACACGACCGCGTTCTCATCCCCCTTGGCTTCAGCGACTTTCTTCTGGCGCGCCGAAAAACCTTTCTTAATCGCGTCTTGGTGCGACCCTGAAAAGGAGGTGTACACGAGGTCTCCGACATAGGGGGCACGCGGTGACGTGCTCATTTGCGTACAGAACTCAACGGTTTTTCGGATCTCATCAACACGCGACAAATCCACACCCGGATCAATACCCTGACTGAAAAGATTCAGACCCAGAGTCACGAGATCCACATTTCCCGTGCGTTCCCCCTGGCCAAGCAAACAGCCTTCAATCCGATCCCCGCCCGCAAGCAAGCCGAGTTCAGCTGCGGCGATACCGGTGCCGCGATCATTATGCGGATGCAAAGAAAGAGCAATATATTCGCGCCTACTCAGGTTACGCGACATATACTCAACCTGGTCGGCATACACATTCGGAGTAGCGCGTTCAACGGTCGCAGGTAAATTGAGGATGATCTCGCGTTCAGCTTCTGGCTGCCACACATCCATCACGGCTTCGCAAATTTCCAGAGCAAAATCAAGTTCCGTATCAACGAAAATTTCCGGCGAGTACTCGAAACCGAAAATAGTGTCATCCCCGAGACGTTTTTCTGCCTGAGCGAGGACTTCACGCGCACCCGTCACGGCCAGATCCACGGTCTGTGCCCGGTCATTACCGAAGACAAGTTCACGGAAAAGCGGAGAAGTCGCGTTATATAAGTGAACCGTCGCACGCGGAAATCCGACGAGGGCTTCTACAGTGCGCGCAATAATTTCTGGACGTGACTGCGTGAGGACAGAAATTGTCACGTCTTCAGGAACGGCATGAGTTTCAATAAGCGAACGGACAAAATCAAAATCTGTTTGTGAAGCAGCCGGGAAACCAATTTCAATTTCCTTGTATCCGCGTGCCACTAAAAGATCAAACATTTTGCGTTTACGCAGCGAATCCATAGGAGCAATAAGCGCTTGGTTACCGTCACGCAGATCCGTTGACATCCAGCGCGGAGCCTTTGTGATGCGCTGTGAAGGCCAGCGCCTGTCATCAAGACGAATCGGATTCGTATCCAGGAATGCTCGATACTTGCCAAAAGGCATTCCAGAACCTGTCGGGGTGGGAACTGAAGCAGTGGTCTTCATGAAAATCGCTTTCTCTCCTCGCATGAACAGCCCTACGGCCGTGGGTCGGGCACGACCTCAGCCGCGACGAGAAGCCGACCCTTTTACAGCTCGTCGCGGCGAAGAAGGAGGAGTTGATGCGCCCACAGCATGACTTCACTGTAAAGCAGAAAAATCCGCAACGCGCACAACACCTCGCAATGCGGACACAAGGAAATCTCAACAATTACCGCGTGTACCGCTTAGGCCGAGGGCGTAGCTGTTGTCCTCCCCATCGGAGCATCCGAAGCACGTGCTGTGATGAGGGTTCCCACCTCGCCACTGAGCGCGCGAGACGCATCAGCGAGGGCGCAGATCACCGCTCGTCTTTCCCCCGGAGCACCCCCTTCAACAAACTCGAGAGCAGCCTCAACCTTCGGACGCATAGATCCTGGAGCAAACTCACCGGCCTCCACTAAAGCCCGCCCTCGTGCCACATCAAGAACATCCAGCCATTGTTGACGCGAGGTACCCCACGCGGTAGCGACTTTGTGGGCGGCAGTCAGAATCACAAGGCAAGAAGCACCAATCTGATCGGCAAGAAGCGCCGCACAACGATCCTTATCAATCACCGCATCAACCGCGCGCATCATATCCCCCGATCGCACAATCGGGATCCCGCCGCCACCGCCCGCAACCACGCAAAACCCCTGATCGATAAGAGTACGAATAGCCTCCAGTTCTAAAACCCTGCGCGGAAGCGGTGAAGCGACAAGCCTCCTGAAACCTCGCCCAGCATCTTCGGCATACACTAAGGAAGGGTCTTCTGCCATCCTGCGCATCGCCATCTCCCGATTAAGGAACTGACCAATCGGCTTCGTCGGATTCATAAAAGCCGGATCGTCCTCGTCCACCTCGACTCTGGTCACAAGGGCAGCAACCCTGCCTGCACGTCCTCGTCGAGTCAGCTCCTCATCGAGGCTACGCAGCAGATGCTCGCCGATATACCCCTGAGTCATCGCACCCATCTGCGACAGCTCCACATTCGGAACTCCCGGATCAGCCGCAGCCCCCAGCGAAAACGCGCGAGTGATCTGCCCGACCTGCGGCCCGTTCCCGTGCGTGACAAGCAAAGGACCGCCCTCGGCAATATCAGCTAAAGCGCTTGCACATTGACGCAAAAGACGCAGCTGATCTTCCGGTGTCTCACCGAGCGCATTCCCACCGAGAGCAACAAGCGTCCTCGCTCCTTGCACGCACGTGCTCATCTCAGAAGCCGAGCCTGCCGAGCATCTTCGGATCCGACTGCCAATCTTTCGCCGTCCTGACATGAAGGTCGAGGTACACCCTTTTCCCTAAAAGATCCTCAATAAGAGGACGGGAACGAGAACCGATCTGCTTGAGACGACTCCCCTTCTTGCCAATGATGATTGCCTTTTGCGAATCGCGTTCTACATACACATTCACGTGAACATCAACGAGCGGTGGGCGCGTATCACCTTCACGTTGTTCACGTTCGATGATCTCTTCAACCTGGACGGCAAGCGAATGCGGCAGTTCCTCGCGCACACCCTCCAAAGCGGCCTCGCGAATGAACTCCGCGATCAAGGTATCGCGTGATTCATCGGTCACCTCTCCTGCCGGATACAGCGGAGGAGACACAGGAAGCGACTGCTGTAAGACATCGAGGAGGATGTCAATCCCCTCTCCGCTTTTTGCCGACACAGGAACAATTGCCGCAAAATCTCCCAGCGCGTCGATCGCCAAAAGATGCTTCATGAGGCGATCGCGCGACACAAGGTCTATTTTCGTTGCAATCGCGATCAGCGGGCGACGCACATCTTTCAGTTCGCGGGCGATGAAACGGTCACCCGGACCGATCTTCTGGTCGGCAGGCAAACAGAAAACAACGCAATCAACTTCCGCCAACGCTTCACGCACCATGTCGTTCAGTCGTTTTCCCAGCAGCGTGCGCGGACGGTGATAGCCGGGCGTATCGACGAGGACGAGCTGGGACTTTTCAGCGTGAACAATTCCGCGAATGTTGTGTCGGGTCGTCTCCGGGCGTCCTGAGGTGATGGCAATTTTCTTCCCGACCAGCGCATTCGTCAACGTTGACTTACCTACGTTTGGACGACCGATAATCGAGACGAAACCAGCGCGGAAATCCTGGGGGTAATCGGGGACGAGTAAGCCCGTATTCGTGTCTTCACGCAGTGTCTTCAAGCCCTCAAGACGAGCGAATGTCTCATCAGGATCGAGCTCGTCCCATTCTTCCTCATCGAGAAAGTCCTCATCATTGTCGATGGGGTCGGCCCCTAAAGCGTTCGGACCAGCCATGAGCTCGTCGTCACTGGGAAATCTCATCGTCTAGTCCTCACTGATCGTCTTGGATGCTTCATTATCCTCCTGCGCAGGCGAACACAGGATGGTTCCGACTTGACGGCGCCGCCCACGGGCCTCTTGTGCTTCCATGCGAATCCCCCCGAGGACTCCCACCGCACCCGGTAAGGGCACTCGACCGAGTGCTTTAGCGAGGAGCCCTCCCACTGAGTCCACATCTTCATCCTCGATCTCCATGTGGAAGAGTTCACCGAGTTCACTGAGCGGATAGCGCGCAGGCACACGCCACGTACCGTCCCCCAGATCCTCCGCTTCTAAGACAACGCGATCATGCTCATCCGTCAGCTCACCAACGACTTCTTCAATCAGATCTTCGAGGGTGACAAGTCCAGCTACACCGCCATATTCGTCGATGACGATTGCCTGATGGAAATGTTCATCGCGCATCATACGTAAAAGGTCGTCCGCGTGTTTCATCTCGACGGTAAACACCGCTGGACGCATCATCTGCTCCGCTACCTGATCAAGATCCGGACCGTAAGTTTCCAAACGCTGCACGACATCTTTGAAGTACAGCACACCTCGGATGTCATCGACGTCATCACCTTCTACTGGGATACGCGAGAATCCCGAACGAACAAAAAGACGCAGTGCCTTGCGGGCGGGAAGGTCTGCGGGTGCTGTCACCATTTCCGTGCGGGGGACCATCACTTCACGCACCAGGGTGTGTCCGAGGTCGAGGACGCTGCGCAGCATCTGCCGGTCCTCATCTTCAAATCCTTCGGTCTCACCGACCTCATCGACCATTTCCCTCAGGTCATTCGCCATTTCCGCGCGCGCCTCAGCCTGGGTTGGAACACAGCGAGGGAGACGCCCTCGTACACGCGCAAGAAGCGGATCGAAAAGACGTGAAAAATCCACCAGAACGGAAGCGAAACGCGCACCCTTCACAGCGATTCCTTCGGGCCTACGCGAAGCGAAACGCGCCGGGATCACAGCAACGAGGACGAACTGGAGAAGGGAAATCGTCGCCAAGGCGATCAGTGCGCTTGCCCACCACGACAGTCCCACCCCCGCGATTGCCAGGGTGAAGGACACGGCGAAGATCACCTGAAAGAAAGTGCGGACACCGCGAACCGTAAGAATCGTGCGTTTCCGCTGTTCAAGAAGGGTAGTGAGGAGAAGCGCATGAGGGCGTTCTTCTTCGACAAGATCTTCAGCAGCCGCCACGGACATCCGTTGAAAGGCAACGTCGAGCGCATGAATGAGGGCAGCAGCAATGAGCGCAAGAACCCCGATCGTCACGAGCGCAGAAACGGGGATCGATTCTGCCCAAGATGTCCTCATCGGGTCGCGAGGAAGGTGAGGAGAAGGTGACGCTGAAGGGCGAACATTTCTTCCTTCTCGGATTCTTCTGCGTGATCGTAGCCGAGGAGATGCAGCATTCCGTGGGTGGCGAGCATGAGCATTTCTTCCACCGTCGTGTGCCCTGCTTCCTGCGCCTGTGCTTGTGCCACCTGCGGGCAGATGCAAATGTCTCCAAGAGTTCCCGAAGCTGTGGGCTGCTCAGCACTTCCCGGCCGAAGCTCATCCATTGGGAAACTCATGACATCGGTCGGACCGGGCAAATCCAGCCAGCGCATGTGAAGTTCTTCCATCGGTTTGGGATCAATGAAAAGGATATTGAGTTCCACATCGGTCGCCACGTGCATCGCTGTGAGGACATGATCGGCGAGGGCGGCGAACTCTGCGGCGTCGACCTCGTAATCTGTTTCGTTGATCACCTCAGTCATGAGGACTCTCCTGGCCGTTTCGATTCCGGCGGGCTCGTGAGCGCGTATTCATTGCCCGCACCCGTTCCTTGTGTTCTTCCCATCGGGAATAAGCGTCGATGATCTCACCGACAAGTTCGTGTCGCACGACATCAGCGCTGGTGAGTTGACAAAACTCGATATCGTCGATCCCGTCGAGGATACGGGAGATCAAAGCAAGACCGGACTGGCTTCCTCCGGGCAGATCCACCTGCGAAGAATCGCCTGTGACGACGATTTGTGAGTGAAAACCAAGCCGAGTTAAGAACATCTTCATCTGGTTCGCCGTCGTGTTTTGAGCTTCGTCGAGAATGATGAAGGCATCGTTGAGTGTGCGTCCCCGCATGTATGCCAGGGGTGCAACCTCGATTGTTCCCGCTGCCATGAGCTTTGGGATGGCCTCGGCTTCCAGCATGTCCTTTAAAGCGTCGTACAGGGGCCGAAGATACGGGTCGATCTTGTCTGTAAGGGTTCCGGGAAGGAAGCCGAGGTTTTCTCCCGCTTCCACAGCAGGTCGCGTCAGAATGATCCTTCGCACTTGACCGGCGAGAAGTTTACGCACGGCAACAGCCATCGCGAGATAGGTTTTCCCAGTTCCTGCCGGGCCGATCCCAAAAACAACCGTCGCCCGTTCGATGGCTTCAACATAGGCAAGCTGTCCGGGTGTCTTGGGGCGGATTGTTTTGCCCCGTACCGTGAGGATGTCCTGCGTGGCTGCGGTATTAAGGCCGTGAGAAGACAACAACGAGATCGCGCGATCCACAGCACTTGCATCGAGGGCTTCGCCCTGTGCGGCGAGGGCGATCAGTTCTTCGACCAGTTCGCAGGCAAGATCCACTTCAGCGGGAATACCCGTCAGTGAAATATCCCTTCCGATCACGCAGATTCCGACTCGAGAAAAACCTCGTTCTAAAGATCGGAGCACCTGGTCTGAAGTTCCGAGGACGAGAATCGGATCGAGAGTCGTAGGAATAACGATGTGGCGCGTGTACGCAGAAGGAGAAGAAGCCGTCGAATCAGTCATTGACTCACTTCCTTCTTTCTGTCATCTGCGTTCTTTTGGATATTTTAGCGAAGAGGAAAAGAGAAGAGTAGAGAAAAAGCAAAGCTCAAGGCTTGAGGGTACACATACAGAGTCTGAGCCGATAGAGTCGTCTCTATGAGTCCCCTTCCGCTTCATGCCACCCCTCCTTCTTCGTCCCGGTGGCACTGGTGGGTACTGGGCTTGTGCTTTCTTGCCAGTTGCACAGCGACTTTCGTCCTCGTGACTATGACCTGCTCAGGTCGGGTTCTTCCCGGTCGCACTCTTGCACATCATGAACTATCAGGAATGACGCGCGAGGAGGTCGTAGAATTCGCGGATTCACTTTTTCGTAATGCCACACTCACGCTTTCAGTCGATGGGAAAGAATTACGCACTCCTTTCACACAGACCGGTGTCGTTATCGATTCTCAGGCGATCGCGGATGCTGCTCTAGCAGGATCGGGACCTGTCGCTTCTTTCCTTTCTCTTCTTCATGTCAGTCCCATACAAGAGATCTCGGTTCCCACGTCGATTCATGATTCTGATTTTCTCTCTTTCGCGCAGAAAGCGGATGCCCTCACCGGTCAGGCACCCATTTGCGCTCAGGTCAGGCTTTCAGAAGACGGAACACAGCATGTCGCAATCGCAGGCTCTCCCGGTCAAGGAGTGGATCGGGATATTCTGCGCAAGAAACTCATCACGGTCGGCGCACTTTTGGAGAATGCTTCGCTTTCTCTTTCCTCTTCGCTTCGCGAACCTGAGTTGACGATGACACAGGCACAGGAGGCCGCCTCGCAAGCTAATGAGATCGTTTCCACACCGATTGTTCTGACAGGACCGAAAGACACGAATTTCACCCCTGAAGAATCAGAAAAAGCACAGTGGGTGAAAGTCGAAGAAAAAGAGGGAAAACTGGTTCCGGTCCTTAACCGTCAAGCCGTGAGCGCTTGGGTTGATTCTGTGGTTTCTCAGGTGGATCGTCCTGCGATCAACGGCATTAACGCGGTTGATTCTCAAGGTGTTGTCCTTCGACTCGCTCGCCCCGCAAAAGAAGGAAGGCGCGTTAATAACACTCAAGCCCTGCGTGAAGGAATCCTTCACGCCCTCGATTCACGTTCTGAATATTCGGGGACAATCACTTGGGATCGCCTTGAAGCGCAGATGGATGAGCGTGTCACCGAAGCGGGGCTGGCGGGCCTTCCCTATCGTCCGTCAGCGGGCGAGAAGTGGGTGGATGTGAATCTTACGGATTCCACTTTGACGGTGTTCCGAGGTCAAGAGGTCGTCTACGGACCGATCCTCATCAATCATGGAGGTGTGGGGCACGAGACCGTGACGGGGACCTATCATGTCTATCTCAAATACAAAGCTCAAGACATGGGCTGCACCCCGGAGTGGCCGTATTGCGAACGCGGAGTTCCCTGGGTCGCCTATTGGCATCAAAGCTACGCCCTTCACGGAGCACCCTGGGTCAAAGAGTTCGGAATCGGCACCGACGAATCCTCACACGGATGTATCAATATCCCCGTAGAGGATGCGCACTGGATTCACGATTTTGTCGAGATCGGCACCACTGTCGTTACTCACTACTGATCTTTGAGGCCACTCTTAGCGATCTGGGAACCTCAAGAATAATCGGTAGCCTGGAAGGACAGTGAGGGTTCTCGTTGAAGGTATGTGAGTCCTTAAGCATCGTCAACGCATAAGCGGGAAAGCAAGGGTCACAGTTCGCCGCGATGATGCACGCCAGGATCGAGGGCGAGAAGATCGTCGATGGACTGGGGACGCATGATCCATTCGGCTTCACCGTTTTCTACCCCAAGAACCCCGGGTTTGGTGAGCATGTTGTAGTTCGAGGCCATGGAGTAGCCGTAGGCACCGGTCACTGGGACAACAAGAAGATCACCGGAGCTGGTATCGGCAGGAAGGTCCACATCCCAGACGATGACGTCGCCGGATTCGCAGTGCTTACCGACGACCCGTGAACGCAATAGCGGCGCAGAAGAGACGCGATTCGCAAGGGTTGCTGTGTAACGGGCACCGTACAGTGCGGGGCGAATGTTATCCGACATGCCCCCATCAACAGCAATGTAGCGGCGATGTCCGCGAAGAGCTTCACCCGCATCTTCCCCGAGGGTGGCATCTTTGACGGCACCGACCCTGTAGCACGACACCATAGCGGGAGCGATTGTTGAACGACCCGGTTCTACTGAAACGCGAGGGAAAGGAATCCCCAGTTCTTCACATGAGCTTTTCACCGCTGCGGCGATTGCGCGAGCCACTTCAAGCACAGAGGTCGGAACTGGATCATCACCGCTGTAGGCAACCCCCAGTCCCCCGCCAAGGTCAATTTCCGGTAGGGGACGGCCAAAATCTGTCATGATGTGAGCGGCCAGTGCGCACAGGATCCGTGCGGCTTGCGTAAATGCTGCAGTACCGAAGATCTGGGAACCCACATGGCTATGCAGGCCGCACAGTTTTAGATGCGGGGACGCTTCGATGGCCGCAACGACCTCATCAAGCTGACCGTCGTAGGCACCGACACCGAATTTTTGATCCTCATGGCCGGTGGAAAT
This sequence comes from Pauljensenia sp., assembly GCA_029983625.1. GTDB lineage: Bacteria > Actinomycetota > Actinomycetes > Actinomycetales > Actinomycetaceae > Pauljensenia. The sequence continues at coordinate 13,355 of JASBZF010000008.1, forward strand.
GTAGGCGTTTCCTCCGGCGTGGATGCCGGTTTTTACCCGGATCATCACCTTGGCTTTTGTGGCAAGGCGGGCTGCGATGCGTTCAATCTGCGCAACTTCGCCGACAGAATCAATGAAGATCCGCCCAATCCCCACCCCATTGCCTGCGCTGAGGGCAGATTCAATTTCGGAGTCGAGTTTGTTGTTACCGTGCAGACCGATTCGGGACGGGTCGGCTCCTGCACGCAGTGCCAGTGTGAGTTCACCGAGGGAAGCGGTGTCAATACCCATTCCTTCTTTGGTGACGGTACGCACAACATCAGAGCTGAGGAAGGCTTTACCCGCGTAAAAGGCATCACCCCCGGCCATGCCGTACCCTTCCCAGAACTCTTCCGCCATGACACTTGCCCATACTCTCGCCCGACCGCGCAGGTCAGCGCGGTCGAGAATGAAAGCGGGTGTTGCAAAGTCACGAGCAAGTTGTGTAAGAGCGACACCTCCGATTTCAAGAACGCCGTCTTCGCGTCTGCGTGTACTCCAGGGCCACAGGTCGGGTCGTTCATCCGGCTCTGGGCAGAGCAGTTCACCGAGAGGACGGTGGTCCATCGATTCAGTGGTCTCGCTCATGGTGTCACATCCTTTCGGGGGCGGAAACACCCAGCAGCCCAAGGCCGGTTGCGAGAACCTGCGTCACAGCATCATTGAGCCACAGCCTCGCGACGTGTCCGGTATCGACCGGGTCCTCACCACGGGGGGTGACGCGACACTGGCCGTACCACGTGTGGTAGGCCGCAGCAAGGGATTCCAGGTAGCGAGCCACCCGGTGTGGTTCACGCAGTTCGGCGGCCTGTACAACCTGGGCGGGGAACTGTGCGAGAACACCGAGAAGTTCCGCATCTGCGGGGGTGTCGAGGGCGGCGGGGTCAAAACCTGCGTCACGGGACACTCCGTGCTCTGCAGCGTTCCGCGCGACATTACGAGTACGCGCGTGGGCGTACTGGACGTAATAGACGGGGTTTTCGTTCGTGTGAGAGGCAAGCAGATCCAGGTCGATATCAAGGTTGGAGTCCATCGACACGCGCACAAGCGCGTAGCGAGCCGCATCCACTCCGACAGCATCGACGAGATCATCGAGGGTGACGATGGTGCCGGCGCGTTTTGACATGCGCACAGGCTTACCGTCTTTCACGAGGTTCACCATCTGTCCGATGAGGATCTGCATGTTGACACCGGGCTGATCGCCGAAAGCTTCACACATCGCCATCATGCGACCGATGTAACCGTGATGATCGGCACCAAGCAGGTAGATCGCCGCGTCTGCTCCACGTTGACGTTTATCGAGGTAGTAGGCGACATCTCCGGCAAAGTAGGCGGCCTGACCGTCGGATTTAATCAGGACACGATCTTTATCATCCCCGTAGCGTGTGGTACGCAGCCACACCGCACCGTCCTGATCGAATACTTCGCCGCGTTCACGCAGCGTGTCGATGGCGCGGGCAACAGCCCCTGAATGGTGGAGGGAATCTTCGTGGAAGAAGACATCGAACTCTGAACGGAAGTGACGGAGGCGTTCTTTAATTTCGTCGAACATGAGTTCAACGCCGCGAGCGCGAAAGACTTCGACCGCTTCAGCTTGCGGCAGAGTCACCGGGTCTGCTTCACCGGCAGCTGTGGCATCGGCGCGGACTTGACGGGCAATATCGGCGATGTATTGACCACCGTAACCGTCTTCGGGAGCTTCGTGCCCCATCGCTCGCGCGTAGAGGGAGTGCGCGAAGCGATCGATCTGTGAGCCGTGGTCGTTGAAGTAGTATTCACGGATGACGTGGGCGCCCGAGGCGCTCATAAGACGCGCGAGAGAGTCACCCACTGCTGCCCAACGTGCGCCGCCAAGGTGGACCGGTCCGGTCGGGTTCGCAGAGACGTATTCGAGGTTGATCGTGGTCCCTGCCAGAGTCTCGTTCGTTCCGTACACGCCTTCGCCCTCGATAATTGTCCGGGCGAGTTCTCCTGCGGAGGCGGCAGCGAGTCGGATGTTGATGAAGCCGGGACCGGCGATGTCAACCGATTCGATCCCCGTATTCTGTGCGAGGGAGTCGGCGAGGACCTCAGCGAAAGCACGAGGAGTCATGCCCGCTTTCTTTGCCAGCTGCATCGCGATGTTAGTGGCCCAGTCGCCGTGTTCACGTTTGCGGGGACGCTCAACCTTGATGCTGTGAGGGAGCGCGTCATTTTCGAGGGCGAGGCGGCCTTCTTCAATGCCTTTCAGGAGGGCGGTACGAATAACGAGGGCGAGTTCTTCTGGAGTCACGTCCCTAGCGTATGGTGTTGTGGGCCTGGTGGGCGAATGAGCGCTCGCGGATGTGTCAGATTCTTATGTCGCGCTTCACAGACACTTTTGTCATCTGATGGAATCTGTGGCGCAGAAAAGCGCATGAGCAGTCTTTTCGATATTAACGCTGGATGTGAGAAAGAATTGAGTGGGAAAAACTGGGACGGAAATGAAAGAAGGGCCTCAGTTTTCCACACGTGTGGGGCCTCCTGAAAGGAAAACCCCACACGTGTGGCTTCGACTTCTACGCTGTCTTAGGCGTGGTGGGCTTCCTCATAGCGGCTCATGAGGTCAATGCGGCGCTGATGACGCTCATCTTCAGAAAAAGGTGTCTCAAGGAAAGCATCAATCAGGGCAAGGCATTCTTCGACGGAATGCTGACGCGCACCCACTGACACAACATTGGCGTTGTTATGTTCGCGAGCAAGCTTCGCTGTCGATTCATTCCATACCAGAGCGGCACGCACACCCTTCACGCAGTTAGCGGCCATCTGTTCGCCATTGCCCGAACCACCGATGACGACGCCGAGCGAACCTGGATCCGCGACGACGGCTTCAGCTGCTTCAAAACAGAACGGCGGGTAATCATCAAGAGAGTCGTACTCATGGGCGCCGTGATCGACAACCTCATGACCTGCCTCTCGCAGATGCGCAACGACGCGCTCTTTTAATTCAAATCCGGCATGATCGGTCCCAATATGAACTCGCATGAAACCCCTCCTTGACTGGATGTGGCGATCAACACTCCTATTATCACATCATCGGAGAAGCAAAACACTCAAGGAGCCACCCTGCTAAACTGTTTGTCTGTTAGCCCCGATAGCTCAGTGGATAGAGCGTTCGCCTCCGGAGCGAAAGGTCGCAGGTTCGAATCCTGTTCGGGGCACCCCTAGGGAACGTGCTCGCATACCTTTTGAATGCTCTTGGGTGTGCGTGTCGCCATCCGACTTTTTCTCAGTAGCCCTATCACTCCAAAAATCTGAAGTATGTGTACGCGCAAAGCCACGGGTGACAAAACGTGGGTAAGAGGAAAATCTGAATGAGAAAAGCCCGTATCGTGCACGTACACAAAGGTCAATGAGCGTACAGGGCACGAAGAAGAGCGTGAAGCAAAGACATTCATCGAGCATGGAATCCCCACGGTCTTCGTGATAAGCACTTGGTCTTAGTCGTAGGCTCCCTGCTTGAGCGCGCCCGGAGGATCGGGTTGGACCCACAGGCCGCGTTCAGAAAGGAAATCACGCACGAAACGAGGGCGATTTGTCACGATGCCGTCAACACCAAGTCCAATGAGATTCGTGATGTCTTCGGGTTCATCCACCGTCCAGACGTGAACCGCAAGACCTAAAGAATGGGCGGCGGCAACGAAACGACGATCCACAACGGTAATCGGACCGTAAGAGTAAGGAACCTGAGCTGCGACGACACCGAGATGCGCACCGGGAACACGCCAACGCCCAGGATGCGACGCTGTTTTTGCCGCAGCGACAAGACGCACAACCGCACTCATCCCTAAAGATGTGGCAACACGAGCTCGGGTCGCTACGCGCATCCGCTGCACTCGCAATTCATCGAAAGAAGTGACAAGCACACGGTCAAAGGCACGATGCTGGGAAAGCACCTCCAGCAAAGGATCTTCCACAGCTTTTACCTTCGCGTCAATGTTGAAATACATCGTCGGGAAAGCCTCAAGTGCTTCGGCAAGCAAAGGCATCTGTTGGCCCTGCGCGTCACGAAGACGAGAAATTTCCCGATAGCTCAGGTCCGACACTTTCGCGTGAACACCAAAGCAACGATCAAGACGCGAGTCGTGGCTCAGCACAACATGCCCGTCAGCTGTGAGATGAACATCGGTTTCGATGTGCCGGATTCCAAGCGAATATGCGTAGGAGAAAGCCTGAAGCGTATTCTCTGTTGACTTCTCGTTCCCGCCCCTGTGGGCCAGGATAATCGGTCCGACACGCGAAGCGACAGGAATCATGAACATGCCTCTTGGTTGATGTCGATCGCCCCGTTGGCTGCCAGCCACGCATCAGGATCTATCGGATCGTCGGAAGCGTTATGAATCTCCAAGTGCAAATGCGGCCCCGTGGACATGCCTTGCGAACCCACAGCACCAATCACCTGACCCGCTTCAACGTTTTGACCTTTTGTCACGAGAATCTGGTTCGCATATTGATGAAGGTAAAGGGAATAAAAGACTGTGCCATCTGAGAACTCGTGGCGAAGTTTCACCGCATCACCGCCACCGTAAGGATCGTGATAGACATCGACAACTACTCCCGAATACACCGCGTGTAGCGGAGTTCCTAAAGGAGCAGCCATATCGGTTCCCGTGTGGAAGTCCGGCAATCCGTTCACGGGATTAGTACGCGGCCCAAAGGGCGAAGTCGATTGATAACGCCCGGCTTCAATCGGCATGTAGACGGTTCGCCTGTCCACCTCGACAGAACGTTCACCATTAGCAGAGGTCTCAGCCGGAATGCACTGGGTGACGGTGAGCGGGGCGCGGAAACGCGCCCGCGACACAGCTGTTGCCGACCCCTCAAGCGAATTCGATATGACCGTGTGTCTGCCCTGCATCCATGTGCTGCCCAGCGCCGTCCCCATTGCACGAGACGGTAAAGAGATCGAGGCTTCCGAACCGACAAAACCCGACAGAGGAATGACGACGGTCATCACAAAGAGCGCAGCAAGCACACCGGATTGAGCAAGAGAAAACACACGTGTCGTCTGTACGCCCTGAGGATGATGTCGAGGAGAAGTATCATCCGAAAGTCGATTCGCCTCAGCTTCGCGGATCTCGCGGCGCGAAGGCAAAGGACAGGGGGTAGGGGCCTGTGACACGCCTTGTTCCTCCCACTCGACATCGACGGCCACACTCGGCCCGGACTCTTCTCAAAATACCCCGATCATTTCGGCTGCGCCAGACATTCACAGATTCACTCAGGAAGAATCACACCTTCCTCCCCTGTTCTGAGGGAAAAGAAGGCAGTTCCGTATCGCGTTCCCAAGCGGATTCCTCACGTTGAAGAGAATCACGGACTTCACCGATCAGTTCTTCGAGAATATCTTCAAGGAAAAGAACACCGATCACCCTGCGGGCATCATCGGTGACGAGGGCGAGGTGAGCGCCCGTGGCCTGCATATGACGCAGCGCGTCCTCCACTTCGTCTTGGGCACGTACAGCACCCATTTTCCGAATACGCCACGGCGTCACCGGCTGCTCACGTTCTTCAGCATCGGCGTAGAGAACATCTTTCAGATGTAAATAGCCCTGAATCTGTCCGCGCGCATCCGCGACGGGGAACCGTGAAAATCCCGTAAGCGCAACTTCACGCTCTAGCTTCGCAGGAGTAACGGAAGCAGGAAGCACAATCAGTTCAGACAGTGGGACCATTGCTGAAGCGGCGGTTTCTTCAGAGAACTCAAGGGATCCTGAAAGCAAACCCAGCTCGTCACTGAGCGTTCCTTCAGCCGCAGATAACTCAACGATTGAGGCGACCTCTTCGGCTGTGAAAGTCGCAGCAATTTCACCCTTGGGTTCCACACCGCACCAGCGCAAAATCGTATTGGCTACATGATCCATCGCCCGAATGAGAGGCCCTACAAGACGACCGATCATCACAAGAGGTGGGGCGAGAATAAGAAGAAGACGCGCCGGATTCGCTAAGGAAATGTTCTTCGGAAGCATTTCGCCACAGACGACGTGAAGAAAAAGAACGATCACCAAGGCGAGCGCAAATCCGAAAACGTGACTCGTCGCCTCAGGAACACCCAGGGAAGTCATGGGCCCTTCAAAAAGGCTGGCAATCGCGGGTTCAGCAATCACACCGAGTGTCGTCGAAGCAACTGTCACACCCAATTGGCAGATCGCCAGCATCAAGGACACGTGTTCGAGGGCGTACATTGCATAAGCCGATCCTCGTGCGCCCTCGGCACGTAAAGGCTCGATCTGAGAACGTCGCGACGAGGTCGTCGCGAACTCTCCGGCCACAAAAAAAGCGTTCGCAGTTAGGAGGACACAAGTGGTCGTTACTGCCCAGGTGATGCTCACAACTCCACCTCCACATTTTGAGGTGCGACCGGAGAAGTGAGCGCGATCTGCGTAATCCTGCGCCCCTGCATGGCGATCACCTCTAAGGTCGTGCCCTGAGAAGCGACAGCGTCACCCACTTGAGCGACACGTCCCAGTTTGGACATGACAAAGCCCGCGATCGTGTCGTAGGCCGGATCTTCAGGCAAGGAGATGCCGGTACGTTCCACAAGCTCATCGGGACGTAAAGTACCGGGGATGAGGAGCGTTCCGTCCGCGCGGGTACGAATACCGAGCCTGCGCCCATCGTGTTCGTCCGACACCTCACCCACGATTTCTTCGATGACATCTTCCAGCGTGACCACCCCGGAAAGTCCCCCGTATTCATCGACGACAATCGCCATCTGGAGTCCTTCTTCGCGCAGTTGGGACAGAAGGGAAGCGATCGGCGCGGTTTCGGGGACCGAAGGTGCGTGAGCCATAAGGGAAGCTGAGACGACGGGCACTTCGCTGCGTTTCTCGTAGGGAACACCGATTGCGCGACGCAAGGAAACGAGGCCGAGAATGTCATCGGAGTCTTCGCCGATAATGGGGAAACGCGAATGCCCAGTCTCGCGCGACAAAGCAACAACGTCTGCGGCACACGCTTGAGATCCGAGGAAGTGGACGCGCCCTCTATCGGTCATGACATCGACAGCGGTCAGATCCGAAATCCTCATCGAGTTCGTTAAAAGCGCAGCCGTTGAAGTGTCGAGCGTTCCTTTTTCAGCGCTGTGACGCACAAGAGCCGCAAGTTCAGAGGCTGAACGCGCCGAAGAGAGTTCTTCTTGCGCTTCGATACCAAGGCATTTCAAGACCGCGTTCGCTGAAGCGTTGAGGACGAGGATGAGCGGCTTCATGAGCGCGGTAAAGGCACTGTGAAAAGGAACGACCACTTTGGCGGTCTTCAGCGGATGGGCGAGGGCGAGATTTTTGGGAACCAGCTCACCAAAAAGCATGGAGAAAGCGTTAATGAATACGGCGGCAATCATCGCCGCCAGGCCCGCAGCAATCGCCTCCGCCCATCCCATCGCCCCAAAAACCCTGTAGAGCAGATCTGAGATCGTGACTTGAGTGGTGTAGCCCAGCAGAATCGTCGTTAAGGTAATCCCCACTTGGGCTCCCGACAGCTGAGTGGAGAGTGTGCGAGTAGCGTGAAGGACCGATTCTGCGGACTTGTCCCCTGCGTGTGCGCGCTTTTCCACAAGCGCTGGATCGAGGGCGACGAGTGAAAACTCAGCGGAAACGAAGATGAAGGTGCCCGCAACGAGGACGAGCCCCAGGAGAAGCATCACAATGGCGAGGATCATCGCAACCTCTGGGAATACGTGAACTGCTCACCTGAGGAATGTAAGAAAAAGGGCAATCGGCCCGTACTGTCAGAATCCATTGTGGTGGCAGTCTACAAGGTGAAAAGCTCAGGGCTGCCTGTGGAGCGTATTAACGCAGTCACGTGAACAAGAAGAGAAGCACATTTGTGTCAATATTAGGTTTTCGTTTGGGCAAGAATCCGCCCACAGCTCCTCGAATCTCAACCAAGTCGGGCCTAAAGGCCCAGAAGAGTTCTAAACTGGCCCCAAGGGTTCAATGACGAGCAAGGGAGGCGACCCACGTGGCACACATGGACTCTCAATCCGAGGCAGAAAACTGGTACGTCGCTTCAATGCGCGAACTTTTTTCCCGCAATCCACACGCCCTCGACGAGTCCTGGAGGCGCTATTTCGCAACCGAAGAGGCACCCCTCCAGCTTCGCCACCCACGCCCCCCTACACCCGAAACGCTTCCTCGTGCGGATGTCGTTGCCGAAGCCGAGCTTCTTGCTGACGAAGACGAACACCCCCTGCGCGATGTCCCCAACACCGAATCCGTGACCCGATCCGACCTGCCGCCCGCACCGCCCTCGGCAATCGCAGAAGCAACTTCCCCCTACACGCGCCAACTCCGAGGACGCCCCGCCCTCGCGCGATACAGCGAAACACCCGAGGACGAAGCCCTCGTGTTGAAAGGTGTCGCACGCGCCACCGCGAAGAACATGGACGCTTCCCTGTCCATGCCCACCGCCACATCTCAACGCCAGATCCCCGCCAAACTCCTCATCGAAAACCGCACCCTCATCAACGCTCATCTCGCACGCAGCACCGGCGGTAAAATTTCCTTCACCCACCTCATCGCCTACGCAATCGTCGAAGCTCTGTGCGAAATGCCAGAACTGAATGTCCGCTACGAACTGAAAGACTCCACACCCCTCATTCGTCATTTCGCCCACGTCGGTATCGGTATCGCAATGGACGTGACGAATAAAAAAGGCGAACGCACGCTTGTGGTTCCCGTCATCCGTGAAGCCGACACCCTCACCTTCTGGGAGTTCGTCGAGGCGTATCAAGCTCTCATCGCCAGGGCCCGCGCAGGAGAACTACGCGCCACAGATTTCCAAGGGGCAACCGTATCACTGACCAATCCCGGCACCCTCGGCACCACGACCTCCGTACCGCGCCTCATGTGCGGGCAAGGACTGATTATCGGTGTGGGAGCCACCGACTACCCCGCCGAATACCGAGGGGTATCCCCAAAAAAGCTCGCGACACTGGGCATTTCAAAGACGATGTACATGTCCTCAACCTACGATCACCGCATCATTCAAGGTGCGGCCTCAGGACAGTTCCTCGCCCTCGTCGATAAAAAACTCTCAGGACTCGACGGCTTCTACGAACGAGTATTCACTTCCCTTCACGTCCCGCACTATCCCTACACCTGGGAAAAGGATCACGAATACGATCCCGAACGCGAAAAAGGTAAGCCCGCTCGCATCGCAGAAATCATCCACGCCTATCGTTCACGCGGACATCTGGCCGCCGACACCGACCCCCTGGCCTACCGGGTGCGTCGCCATCCTGACCTCGACATCACCCGATACGGACTGGGCGTGTGGGACCTGGAGCGCTCCTTCCCCACCGGAGGATTCGGCGGAGAAGACCACATGGTGCTGCGCGATCTTCTCGCGCGTCTGCGCGACACCTACACACGCTCGGTCGGCATCGAATACATGCACATCCAAGACCCCGAGCAACGCACCTGGGTTCAACGTCGCATCGAAGGACCCTACGAAGCACCAACCCCTAAGGAACAACGCCGAATCCTTCACACCCTGATCCGCGCCGAAGCATTTGAAGAATTCCTCCAGACAAAATTCGTCGGACAGAAACGCTTCTCCCTTGAAGGCGGAGAATCCCTCATCCCCCTGCTTGACGCGATCCTTGCTTCCTCAGCGCGGAATGGTATCCACGAAGTTGCGATCGGCATGGCACATCGTGGCCGCCTCAACGTCCTCGTCAATATTGCAGGTAAATCCCTCGCTCAGATCTTCTCCGAGTTCGAAGGCATCCATGAGCCTTCCAGCACTCAAGGTTCCGGCGACGTCAAATACCACCTCGGCACGTGGGGGGTCTATTCCCTTGAAGACGGTGTGGCGACGAAGGTGTACATGGCTGCGAACCCCTCACACTTGGAAGCCGTCAACGGTGTTCTTGAGGGCATTGTGAAAGCCAAGCAGGATCAACTCGGCGACGAAGACCTTCCCATCATTCCCGTCCTCATCCACGGAGATGCCGCCTTTATCGGACAGGGGGTCGTCCAAGAAACCCTCAACATGTCCCAGCTCACCGGATACAAGACCGGCGGCACAGTCCACATCATCGTCAATAATCAGATCGGTTTTACAACCGGCCCCACCGCAGGGCGTTCCACCCGCTACCCGACCGATCTGGCGAAGGGTCTGCAAGTGCCGATCCTCCACGTCAACGCAAACGATCCTGAAGAAGTCGTGCGTGTTGCACGCCTCGCGTGGGAGTACCGGCAGACCTTCCACAAGGATGTCATTATCGACCTCGTGTGCTACCGCCGACGCGGACACAACGAGGGCGATGACCCGTCGATGACGCAGCCCGTCATGTACACGCTCATCAACCGGATTCCCTCCACGCGCGCGGTGTACATCTCCAATCTTGTTGGGCGCGGACGCCTCACTGAAAACGACGCGCGCGAACTCACAAGCGAATACGAGAACGAGCTTTCCCGGATCCTCGGAGAAACACGCGAAAACGGCGGATGGCAGCCCAGTTCCTCCACTGAGAACACCTCCTGCGCCTGGGTGATGCCCGAGTCGCAACTCCTCGGTCAGGGCATGATGATCGGGTGGACTTCCGCTACTTCCCTAGAGGAAATTCACCGTATCGGCGACGCTCACCTCAATTTCCCCGAAGGATTCACCCCTCACCCGAAGATGGCCCAGGTGTGTGAGCGTCGCCGCGACATGGCTTACGGGAAGCGTCCTATCGACTGGGGTTTTGCTGAACTCCTTGCTTTCGGCACGCTCCTCATGGAAGGAACACCGATCAGGCTCTCCGGTGAAGATGCTCGTCGCGCCACCTTTGTTCAGCGTCACGCGGTCCTTCACGATCATCTCGACGGACGCGAATTCACTCCTCTTCAGTTCCTTACCCCCACTCAAGCCAACTTTGAGGTTCTTGATTCTCCTCTGTCCGAATACGCGGTTCTTGCTTTCGATTACGGCTACTCCACGCAGCGACCCGAAGCGCTCACCCTCTGGGAAGCTCAGTTTGGTGACTTCGCCAATGGCGCACAGACAGTGATCGACGAGTTCATTTGTTCAGCCGAACAAAAATGGGGGCAGCGTTCCTCCCTTGTCATGCTCCTGCCTCATGGATACGAAGGGCAGGGGCCGGACCATTCTTCCGCGAGGATCGAACGCTACCTCCAACTGGCAGCTGAAGACAATATGCGAATCATTCAGCCATCGACTCCGGCGAATCACTTCCATATGCTCCGCGTCCAGGCATATTCTCGCCCACGTAAACCACTGATCGCGATCACACCCAAGCAGCTGCTTCGTCTCAGCGCGGCCACTTCCTCGATTGACGAGTTCACGCATGGGACTTTCCTCCCTGTCATCGGTGAAACTGACCCCCTGATCGACCCTGCAGCGGTTACGCGCGTTCTGATGTGTACGGGTCGCGTCTACTATGACCTCGTAAGAGAGCGCGAGGCCCGCCAGGATCGTCGCACCGCGATCATCCGGATCGAACAGCTCTACCCTCTGGCCACTGACGAAGTCCTCGCGGCTTTGTCGAACTACGGATCGGCTGAACTCGTGTGGGTTCAAGACGAACCGAAGAACCAGGGGGCCTGGCCTTTCCTCGCACTCAATATGTTCATGGAGTGGTCACAGCCGGTTCGCCTTATTTCGAGGCCGGAATCGGCAACGACTGCGGCCGGACGCGCATCGCTTCATCAGGAGCAAAACGCTGAGTTGCTGCGACGTGCTTTCGACCGTTGATCCGAAGGGAGCGCTATGCGCTTAGCTGTCATCGGTGACGAATTGGTCGCCGGGACCGGGGATTCGCGCGGCTTGGGTTGGGTCGGACGTGTTCTCGCACGCTCACAGTTCACTGATCCGCCCACGCTGATGTCTTTACCGTGGCCGGGTGAGTCCACCCGGGATCTGTCTGTCCGTTGGGAGCAGGAAACGGCCTCACGTCTTGCGCAGGGCGGGCCTCGCGGCCTCGTCATCGGGATTGGAACAGCTGATATCACTGCGGGGATGAGCTCAGCGCGTTCTCGTCTGAATCTGGCAAATATTACGGATCGTGCGACCACTTTAGGGATCCCGTGTTTTGTCGTTGGCCCACCGCCTTTGGCCGGAGCAGACTCTCAAGCCACGAAAGAACTGTCGCGCTCATGCGCGGAGGTCTGCCTCAGGCGCGGCTTACCTTTTGTTGATGTGTATACGCCGCTTGTCGCGCACGAGCAGTGGTTTGAAGACATGTCCGCCTCAAGGGCCCGTACCGAATCAGGAGTGACGCTTCCTGGGCAGTCCGGTTATGCGCTTATGGCGTGGATTGTCCTGCATTCTGGATGGTACGAATGGACGGGGGCCAGCCCTCGCGAATAAAAACAGCGCGGATCACACGGTGTGTGTGCGCAAAGAATGGGAGCACATCTGAATGTGATGTCGCTGTGCTCAGACGTGAAGGACAAGCGTTTTGGTTCTGCTTTCAAGTATGGAGCCGAAGTGCATTCAGGGAAAAAAGCGCAGGATTTTTCGCACTCCCCTTCTCAGGAGGTGACCTCTTGCGCCCTCGTTCACTTTGGTGAGAACACGCACTGTCTCGCGAACAGATTTCTCTACACGCCATTCTTGCAAGCTGGGAAGAAGATAGCGCGAATGATAACCGGATTGTGCAGCCCGATATGCAAGAAGCATCATGACTGCGTCCATTGCCGCACTTCCTTGCGCGCAAGTCCTCATCAGCTTTTCTTTTTCGAGGGCGAAGCCGCGCAGCGCAACGGATCGGAACAGTAAAGGACCCGGACCTGGAACAAGGGGAATATGCGTGTCAAAAGCTAGGCTGATCCCCCATTCTTGAGCGATTTCTCGCGCGTGCAGATACAGGGAATGCCATGCGCGCTCCATTTTTTGAAGACTGAGCGGCGGCATAGGCATCACCAGTCCCAGATTCGGATGCGCACAAAAAAGCCCGAATGCCCACTCAAGCTGCGCCAGGGAAGAAAAAAGAGCACCTTCACCCAAGCCACAGGCATTTTCACCGAGTTCAAGGATGAGTGCATCGGTGAACACACTCACTTCGGGTGCTGCGAGGAAAAATGCAAGAAGAGAAGGCATCGCCCCACGGGGGACTTCCTTTATCTCTACTGTCAGGCCGCACCGCTTTCCCTGCGCTGTGAGTCCTTCCCTCAGGCGAAGATCTGAGTAGGTCACAATGATGTGAGAGCGCTGTGGAAGGACATCACTTGCGTTTTCAAGCGCTTCGATGCCCGCTGAAGACGTAACATGGGTATGCACAAAAAGAGTGTCAGTATTATTGACAACCTCAAGTGTTGTCCCTAAAACTTCGGTTAAACGCGCATTGGCCCATAAGAAACGCGGAGAACTTGTCCTGACGACTCCCGCTAAAATCCGGTCAGCGCTGAACCCGAATTCTTCAGCTGCGCGCATCACCGCCGAAGCGTTAACGCCGACGGCAGCCATGTGGACAGGATCTTGAAAAAAGATGCGCCGTTTCAGGACCGGACATCCGGCTTTCATAAGTGCGATCGGCGTACAGATCGAAGGATTATCTGCACCAAAGTCCGTGTGCGGAAAAGCCACCCACCATCGGAATCCCAGACGCGCAAAATACTCAGTGAATCGGGACTCATGGTAGGTGATCGAATCCCGATAGGAACGGATCGGCACCATCTCTTCCCAGTACCTGCGAAATACCTTCGCTTCGAGCAGTTCACGCCGCACGGCGATGAAATGAGACTGAAGATGGCGAGGCATACGAGTGCCAGGAAGAAAAGGATGGTATTTCAGTTCAGCGTGATCGCTCAGGCCCCAAAAAGCGACCTCCTGTTTTTCCGCTTGCGCGAAAATCGGAGCCCAAGGGCGGATTGGCGCAAAAAACGTGTGATTCATCAAGATGACTTCGTCGAATTGACACAGCGATTCCCATCCGATGTTTTCTAAAGCTGCGCGGTAGCCGCCCACGTCGTAGTCTTCGTTCGCCCGTTCCAACACCGCATCGCAATGCTCCAGCAGACGTTCCTTTTCCCCCGCAGCGAGAGCACCATTGACCACGACGAGTCTGTACGCACAGAAAGCTTCAAGACTGTCAAGAACGTCCAGCACGTAGTCATTGACCCGCCCTAACGGGTCATACAGCAGGTAGATTCCAGCACGATTCATAGCTGTGAGACTTCGCCTCTCTGCACGGCAACGGGCCCACCTGGCAAGGATACCCGGATCCTGTCTGCCTCTTCAGCTTTGCCTTGTTCGATGCTCCCTTAAGGGAAGAATCCAGTAGGATTTCGGGGTGCGCTCACCCTTTACCATTCGCGATCTTCACTCACGCGACAACGCCTTGAACATGCTCAGGCTCATTCTTGCTCTTCTCGTTGTCTTCTCTCACGCTCAGATCCTTGCGGGAGTCGGTGACGGTGTTGTCGTATATGGCCAGCACGTAGGCTCGTGGGCGGTGGTGGGTTTCTTTGGGATCTCCGGCTACCTCATCACGGGTTCACGTCTTCGTTCCAACGCCGGAACCTACCTCATCAATCGTATTGCGCGAATTTTTCCGGCCTTTCTCGTTTCTTTGGTTTTCGTTGCTTTCCTCCTCGCCCCAGCGGCCTACTTCATCGAAAAAGGCACCCTCGACGGTTACTTCTCCACGCCCCCCACACCGATTGATTTCATCTATTCCAATATCTTCTTAAGGATTGGCTACTACAACATCGGCACAACGCTGTCACAGCTGCCGCACCCAAATTCATGGAACGGCTCCCTGTGGAGCCTCTACTACGAGTTCTGGTGCTACATCATCATCGGTGTATTCATGTCGTGGGTGTTCATCAAAAAGCGCGTATGGCCCACTGCTCTTCTTTTCACGGTTTCGCTCCTGACGCACGCCGGGATCGGCTACCTTAACCCCTATTTGGGAAACAACGCTGAATTAGGACTCCTGATCTTCATGCTCCCCTACTTCCTAGGGGGGGCGCTGATCTACCAGCTCAAAGATCGACTTCCCATGCGCGGCTGGATCGCAGGAGTCGCCCTCGTTGCCGCTTGGCTTCTTGTTGCCTTCATCCCGTCCTTTGGGAAACAGGCCGCAGCGCCCGCTCTCGCTTATCTTGTCCTCTACCTCGGAGCGATCCTGCCTTCACCGAAGGTGATTCAGGTTCACGACATCTCTTACGGCGTGTACATTTTCCACTTCCCTATCCTCCAGTTCCTGATGCTGCTTGGAGTAGATCGCCTTGGTTTTCTCCCCCTCCTGCTGATTGCCATCGCTTTGACCTTCCTCCTGGCAACGGGAAGCTGGTTGGGGATCGAGCGCGCCGCTATGCGTTGGACGCGCGGTAAAGCACCCTGGGCAGACATTCATTTCCGTTTCCCCGCACAGCCTCCTCATATGCGTCCCGAGGACGGCTCACAGGCACCGGCCTCAACGGCTACAGCGCGGAGCTGAAACTGCTCTGCCTCAACTTCCTCACAATTTCGATGCGACTTCCAGGAAAAGGAAAAAGCGATGCATAGCCTCGACATCATGCTTCCGTTCTGGGGAGACCCCTCCTACCTGTACGAAACTGTTGAAGCCGTTCGCTCCCAAGACTGCGACGACTGGCTTTTAACCGTGGTGGACGACTGCTACCCAGACCCGCAAGTTGGCGAATACTTCGCTCAGCTCCACGATCCTCGGGTCGTCTACATCCGCAACGAACGCAACCTCGGCATCACCGACAATTACCGACGTTGTCTTGAGTTAGCGACAGCTGAACTCGTGATGTTGCTCGGCTGCGATGACCTCCCGCACCCTGATTTTGTGCGACGTGTCCTCCACCTGCACCAGCGTTTCCCCCAGGCGCACATCATCCAACCCGGAGTGCAGATCATCGACTCATCCGGCGTAGTCATCTCCCCTCTCGTTGATCGCGTCAAAGCTCTTGCGCGCCCTAGTGCATCGAGTCCCCGTCTCCTGTCAGGTGAAGCTCTCGCCGCTTCTCTTCTGCGAGCAAACTGGCTGTATTGGCCTTCCCTCGTGTTCAGGAAAGATGCGATCAGCGCAGTTCCTTTCAGAGATGGCTTCCCCATCATCCAAGATCTTGCTTTAGTCATCGATATGGTTGCGCAAGGCGCCAGTGTCCTCTGTGATCCCTACGTGTGTTTTTCATATCGACGCCACGCACAATCGGCCTCTTCCACCACTTTGTTTGACGGACAACGATTCGACGGTGAACGCCGCTATTTCGCTCTTGCGCACTCCATTGCCGCCAGTAGAGGGTGGGCGCGAGCTGCGAGGGCGGCACGGACGCATGTCACCTCACGGGCCTATGCTCTCGCCCTCGTCCCTCAAGCAATTATTCGTAAAGACAGTGAAAACCTGAAGCTTCTTTTACATCACGCGCTAGAAAGAACGAAGCTGTAACACTCAGGCGAGGATCGAGAACGCAGCGCAAACTCAGCGGCTCATATCCGGGATACTTGTGCAGTTCCGGTGGTATTGCGTGCACGAAGAGCACAAGAGTGCCAGCACGTCTCCTCGTCTGTGTTTTACTCGCTTGCTTTACCAGCTTGCACGCAATTCTTTCCAGTTCGGTGTTGCG
>JASBZF010000009.1 GCA_029983625.1 Pauljensenia sp.
GCAAAACGCCGCCACAACATGCGGGCACGCACCTACACCCCCACACACTAAACCCCAACCTCGCGACATGGGCGCGAACTTCGTAAAATAAAATAAAGAAGTGCGTGCCCACGCGCACGGGGCATTCGCCCTGATCCGACCCACAGGAGTCCTTGTGTCCTTCCTCGACAAGATCCTTCGCGCAGGCGAAGGACGCACTCTCAAGAAGCTCGACCAGATCGCCAGTCAGGTTGACGCACTTCAAGAGGACTTTGAAGCGCTGAGTGATACGGAACTTCAAGCAAAAACTGCTGAGTTTAAAGCGCGCCTCGCCGAAGGGGAAACCCTGGACGACCTGCTTGTGGAAGCATTCGCAACCGTGCGGGAAGCCGCATGGCGCATCCTGCGCATGAGGCCCTTCCACGTGCAAGTCATGGGCGGAATCGCACTCCACCAAGGCAACATCGCCGAAATGAAAACCGGTGAAGGCAAAACCCTCGTTGCCACAATGCCAGCCTATCTGCGCGCCCTCACCGGCAAAGGCGTCCACGTTGTCACAGTCAACGATTACCTCGCCAAATACCAGTCCGACATCATGGCGCGCGTCTACAGCTTCCTCGGACTGTCAACCGGCTGCGTCCTCGTCGGACAACGCCCCGAAGAACGGCGAAAACAATACGAAGCTGACATCACCTACGGAACGAACAACGAATTCGGCTTCGACTACCTGCGCGACAACATGGCCCAGCGTGTCGAAGACATGGTCCAACGCGGCCATAACTACGTGATCGTCGATGAAGTGGACTCGATCCTCATTGACGAAGCACGCACCCCACTCATCATCTCCGGCCCAGCATCAGGGGACGTCAACCGCTGGTACGTGGAGTTTGCGCGCATCGCCCAGCTCCTTACCCGCGATGTCGATTACGAAGTCGATGAGAAAAAGAAAACAATCGGCGTCCTCGAACCCGGTATCGACGCAGTGGAAGACCAGCTCGGAGTAGACAACCTCTACGAAGCAGCAAACACTCCGCTCATCGGTTTCCTCAACAACGCGATCAAAGCAAAGGAACTTTTCCACCTTGACAAGGACTACATCGTCGATCACGGTGAAGTCCTCATCGTGGATGAACACACCGGCCGTGTCCTACCGGGACGCCGCTACAACGACGGAATGCACCAGGCCATCGAAGCGAAAGAAGGCGTAGAGATCAAGGCAGAGAACCAAACTCTTGCCACGATCACCCTACAGAACTACTTCCGCCTCTACCCCGAAGGCTCACGCGCAGGCATGACGGGCACCGCAGAGACCGAAGCCGCAGAGTTCGCTTCCACCTACAAAATCGGTGTCATTCCGATCCCCACGAATAAACCGATGATCCGTATCGATCAACCCGACTTTGTTTTCCCGAGCGAACGCGGCAAACTCAAAGCAATCATCGACGACATTGCAGAACGCCACGCGAAAGGCCAACCGATCCTTGTTGGCACCGCCTCCGTTGAAAAATCCGAACTTCTTTCCCAACTTCTCAAAGAGAAGAAAATCCCCCACCAGGTGCTGAACGCGAAACAACACGCCAGAGAAGCCGCTGTTGTTGCGATGGCAGGCCGTAAAGGTGCCGTGACGGTTGCGACAAACATGGCGGGACGCGGTACGGACATCATGCTCGGCGGCAACTCAGAGTTCATCGCCCAAGCGAACCTCGCAGCCCAAGGGCTTGACCCGAAAGAAAACCCCGAAGAATACCGCGCCGCCTGGCCACTGGCCCTCGCTGAAGCTGATGCCGCAGTGGAAGCAGAACGCGAAGAAGTACGTGAACTCGGTGGACTCTACGTCCTCGGTTCTGAACGTCACGAATCCCGCCGCATCGATAATCAGCTACGAGGACGATCAGGCCGTCAAGGCGATCCCGGCGAATCCCGCTTCTACCTGTCAATGGAAGACGACCTCATGCGTCTGTTCAACTCAGGAATGGCACAGCGGATCATGACATCAGGCGCCTACCCTGCAGATCTTCCTTTGGAGAACCGTCTGGTGTCGCGTTCAATCCAATCTGCGCAACACCAGGTCGAAGCACGCAACTTCGAGATCCGTAAAAACGTCCTCAAATACGACGATGTGATGACCGGGCAGCGTGAACTCGTATACGAGGAACGGCGACGAGTGCTCGAAGGTGAAGACCTGGAACCGCAGATGAAGTCCTTCATGCAGAGCCTCATTGCCGGAATCGTCGATGAAAAAACTGCCGGACTTTCCCCGCGCGAATGGGATCTTGACCTCATCTGGGATACGCTGCGCGCCTACTATCCGCCCTCGGTTTCTGCCGCCGAGGTTGAAGCCGAACACGGAGGATCCGGTTCGCTTGTCCGTGACGACCTCGTCACCGAACTCGTCGGCGATATTCATGCCGTCTATGAAGACGCAGAAGACGCCCTGAACGAAAATCCTTTGGCGCTTGCTCAACTCGGTGAAGACCCGATGCGCACCCTCGAACGCCGCGTCGTCATCGCAACAGTAGACCGTCTCTGGCGTGAACATCTCTACGAGATGGATTACCTCAAGGAAGGTATCGGCCTACGTGCGATGGGCCAACGCGACCCGCTGGTCGAATACAAAGACGAGGGCGCAAAAATGTTCCAAGCAATGATGGAACGCATTCGTGAAGAATCCGTCCAACAGGTCTTTGCTTTCGCTCGACAGTTTGATAAAGCACTGGAGCAAGCACGAGAGAACAGCCTTTTTGAACAGGGCGTACAGGCATACTCTCCGGCATCAGATTCACCTTCCTCGAATGAAGAAACCCCCGCCGCAGCACCGGGAACTGAAGAAATACAGGGCGCTGCGAAAGCCGAAACGAAGAAGGCTGCCCAGACTGTAAAGAGCGCCGAACAGCGCGCGCGCACCGCGCGCGCGGCATCCGTCATGGGGGATCTTGGTCAAGCTAAAGCCGCAACGGCGCTTCGCTATTCCTCCTTTGAAGGCGAAGTCTCAGCTTCGGGCGCTTCCGCTACGCAAGGGGGGAACCGTGAACAGCGTCGAGCCGCCGCGAAGAAAGCACGGAAGCGGCGCTGAGAATACTGTGTGACAGCCACATCGGCTGCTCTTAGGCGATTTCGAGGGCGGTGGTGATCCACCGCCCTCGAAATGCTTCAAGGCGCAGAGCAACCGCGTAAGAGCGCTGCGGACTGCGCACGACAACCGCGGACTCAGCGATACCCGCTGCGATGTGTGTGCTCCGCCAGATCACAGGAGCACACGAACGTCGTGAACGCCCCAGCGTAGCAGGGTCAAGCTGCAGGTGCTTCATCGCCGTATACAGGGAAGGAATCATCCATCGTTCCAACTGTCGTTTGTCACGCAGTCCGAGGAGAGCTTCAATAATTGCTCGGGCGAGACCGGCAGACCATGTTGCAGCATCTGGGACTTCAGGGTCGAGCCGACCGTCTTCAAAGCGAGAATCAAGCCAAAGCCTCATATCTGATCGTTCCGTTGAGGACAGATCCTGGCTCATATCCCAGCGGAAAGTACGCCTGGTCTGGGTGAAACGATCAAGTGAAGGTGCGCGGGAAGGGGTGCTCATTGTGACTCCTGAGGAAGAAGAAGGGTTTGTCCGGGACGGATGAGATTCGGGTCAGAACCGATGGTGTCGGTATTCAGGGAGTAGATTTTTCGCCACATTGCGTCAATCTTTTCCATATCGGTATCGGGTAACAGTTGAGTGCGTGCGATGTCCCACAAGGTGTCACCAGGGAGGACAGTGCAGGTCGCTAAAGTAGAAGATTCGTCCGTGTTTGTGTGTGAAGGCTGCTCCTTGTGTGCGTGCAAATGATCCGTGGAGAATGCAGTCGGCGGAGTGGGTGTGCGCGTTGCAGAAGGAGGTTGTCGCTCCGGCGCAGATGTGGAATCTGATCTTTGAGAAGGGGACGTGCTTAGGGAATCTGAACGCGCCTTTGCGTGAGGGCTCACAGAATCCTTTGAGTCGCTTGCCTCCCAGATCCACGTGAAAGACGCAGGATCTGCGGATGTGGGATCCGTGTTGGGTAGGGCGAAGGCTGCGCCCGTTCCCACAGTGAAGATGCTTGCTCCGATTGCTGAAGACGCGAGGGAACGCGCGATGATCCTTTGGGCCCGTCCGGTTCCGCATATGCGCGCCACCTTCAAGGCGACGAGGCGAGCCTGCGTGGGGAGCGTGTGCGTCTGAGCAAGCAAAGCGATAAGCGCCCACAGCGCATTCCATGCCAGGGTGAGGACTCCAATAAGTGTCAGGAGGAACACGAGAGCTAACTCGGGACGAGCGTAAGAAATCAAAGGCCACGCCCAGTGCGCACCGAGGGCGAGGACTGTGGCCCCCATGCCTGCAAGTGGTGCAGTCGCAGCAGCACACTTCAGATCGCGAGATCCCTCATTCAGCATCTCATGACCCCCTTCACTTCGGAATCATGTCAGAACATATCAGTTCTTGCTACTTAGTGTGAATCCTTGCTGCTCTGCTGTCAATAGCTTTTGGAAAAACAGCGCACAGTGGCACTCTGTACCCGTGGACCTTGAGCTCTTCCTCCGCTCTCTCGAATCTGAGTTTGATGCGAGACGACGCGCCGATGCTGACGCACTCGTCGATGAACTTGCGCAAGCAGAACGTGTTGCCCTTACCCTCGCTGATCGGATCGCCGCGCGAGAAGGTGAAAAACTGAAAGTCATCCTGCGCGGAGGTGAAAGCATCGAAGGGGCACTGGTGCGTGCGCGAAAAGGCTGGATTCTTCTTCGCGACGCGCGAGGAGACGCACTCATTCCCCTCCATGCGATCGTCGCAGCAAGTCCTTTAGGGATGAGCGCAGACTGTTCGCGGGCAAGCGCAGGTATTGCGATGTCCTCTGTTTTGCGCGCCCTCGCGAACGCGAGGATACCGGTCGTCGTTGACCATGACGCAGGACGACATGTGGGCATCATCCTTGGCGTATTCGCCGATCACTTCGACATGGAAACCAATGCTGGCGAAACGATGATCGACTCGCGTGATCGGAGCCCGCGCGCTCGCCTAGGCCTAGCGCACAGCAGGATCAGATACGTGCGAACTGCGGCAATAAGGAACTACATCGACGTGTAGGCCGAGAGGTTTTCTTGGATACGAGAGCGTGTCGCGGCGTACTGCTCCTCAATGTACTTCTCAAGAGCGGACTCTTCGACGCGCCAGACTTTCTTACCGCCCACCTGAATGGCGGGTAGCTCCCCGGAAGAGACGAGCGAACGGGCTGCCGACATCGTGAGATTAAGGGTTTCGGCAACATCAGCCAAAGTAAGGAATCGAGGACTCATAAACCTGAGTATCTCACTTCGTTAAAGTTCGTGTCATATCTGTTCAGTGGGTGTGGATACTCTGTTTTCATCCGAGTAGATATTCCTCAAATCATCTGTGGAATCTCGGCGCGACGCGCGTTTTTCTATCACTATTGACTGTGTGAGAACTCGACGAAGCGTTCTGCGCGTATCCGCCCCACGACGCCTATGGCGCGACCCGCGATTCCTTGGTGGCCTGGCACTCATTGCCCTTTCCGTTCTTGCTACCGCCTGGCTCGTTGCCGACGCGCGCGCCGGTGAACCCGTATATCGGACGACAAGGGCGATCGCAGTGGGGGAGAAACTCGACGCAACAAACACCGAAATCGTGGACGCTCGAACAGAATCGAAAGCCTACGTCCTCGAAGGCCAGCTACCCGACGGAGCCCTCGCCGCACGTTCACTCGCTGCTCAAGAACTCCTCGCACAATCAACGGTAACCACACAGGCTGATTCAGATGTGCGCAGACTCGTGGTCGCAGTCGCCGAAGGGCTCCCCTCAAACACTTCCCCCGGTGACCTGCTCGAACTCTGGTCCCTACCGCTTGATGAGCGTCGCGAAAAAGACACACCCGGATCAGAAAAAATTGCTTCCGCCGTCACGCTCGTCAAGATTCTTGAATCCAACTCCTCCCTGACCAGGAGCGGCTCAAGGATCGAACTCCTTGTGGGGTCTGCAGATCTGCCCAAAGTACTCGATGCGATGAGCGGACGAGGTGTCCTCGCAGCCGTACCGATCGGTCCATCATGACTTCTCGACACACCGTAGCCCTTCTCGCTGATCCTGAAGACGAGGGCGGCATCGTTCAAGCTGTCGATGCGCGAGCCGATCTGAAGGTGGTGCGCAGATGCGCAGACCTTCCTGAAGTTCGAGCGGCTGTGCGCGCAGGAATCGCCGACCTCGTTGTTCTTCGCGCGGCAGAACCCGACCTCGACACCCTCGTCATCGAAGAACTTCACCTCGGCGGAGCCGGTGTTCTTCTGCTCATCGATGAATCCACTCACACACAAGCGCGCAGTCTCGGAGCTGATGCCCTCGCGCAAAAGAGCAATCCCGAGCGGGTCGTCGAAGCCCTAGAAAACTACATTCGAGGTGGACACATCCACATTCCGAATGAGTCCATGCCGCCAGATCCCTTCACGCAGGACACCTGTGTCACACGTGATGCTGAGGCGGAACTGAAGGACAAAGCAGCAGCTGGACACAGAACACAAACAGAACGAGGGCGAGGCACAATCCTTGCCGTATGGGGAACCTCGGGTGCTCCGGGACGTTCGACATTTGCCCTCGGAATCGCTCACGCGCTTGCCGAAACTGCTCCGACGATCCTCATTGACGGCGATATGAGGAATCCTTCGCTTGCACACATGGCGGGAATCCCCCTTGATTCCTCCGGTATCGCCGTGCTTGCCCGCGCAGCTTTAAGGGGAGTCCTCGACGATCGTGATCTTGAGGCAGCACTGGTTCCCTATGCGCTTCGTTTGTCGATACTCACCGGATTGACCACGCCTCACAGGTGGAGAGAAGTGGGTCCTGGAGCTCTTGACGCGATCGTCATGGCGGCTGCGCGTCTGTGCCCCTGGGTGGTTGTGGATCTCGCTGCGGTCACTCTTGACGAAGTCGCTGATGAGACCCGACACATTGGGGATCGAGATGACACGACAGCTGCGATCCTTCGACGGGCCGATGAGATTATGTGCGTGGCGCGAGCGGATGTCCTTGGAATTTCGCGTCTGACTCATGCACTCACCTGGCTTGAAGAATTGAATGTTTCCGCTCAGTTGCGCATCGTGATGAACAGGGTCGCATCTGCGGCAACGGGGTCACGACCCTACAGTGCGATCGGAACAGCATTGCAAGCAATCATCCCAGAACGCAGCGCCTACCTTGTTCCTGAAGATACGGCGGTCGCAAAAGGACTTCTCAAAGGTCGCAGCGTCGTGGCAGCTTTTCCTCGATCTCCTGCGGCGCAGGCACTGTGTGATGTGGCGGGAAGTCTTAACGGGACAAGGGCGCATGTGTCACGTAAAAGACGGCGTGGTCGCCATGTGAAACACTAGGAACATGCGCGTTTACCTTCCGCTTCTGCCTTCTGAACTCCTTGAGGACACCCCTCGTCCTCGACGCGGCTTCACCGTTGTTCCTCCGCCTGAATGTGATCGTGAGGGCGTGGAAGTTTTAGAAGATGATGCTCAGACCGAAGCGGCGCTCCTTGCGCTTTCGCTTCTGCGCGAAGAGGAGAAGGATACGCCACTGCGGATGCTCATCGCCCAAGATGTCGAAATGGACCCGCCGAAAGGCGCAGGAGTCCTGGAAGTCGATGAGATCACGATCGTGTGGGAGAAAGTCGCTGCGATCCTGTGTGATGACTGCGACACGGCTCCTGTAGTCCAACGAGTTCTCGATGCCACAGAACAGGATGAGGCCGACGAAGCTGTCGCGGATCTTTGGGAGTTCTGTCTTGGCTGGTACGACGTTTCTGAACGTCAGTCCTTAGCTCGACTGATCGCCTCATCTTTTCCTGCAGCTCCGTCTAGCTGCTCTGTGTCTTAAATGTTCCTGTGGTGTTCCCCCTGGTATGCCGTGAGAGCTGTAGCTCCCTTGCCCGTGTGAGCTGCTTGCCTTCTGGGCGCTTATCTTTTTCCTCCGCGCTTCTTTTCTTTCCCAGCCGCAAAGTCTCATATACGTAAGCGGAGCCTTGAGCCACCTTCGGCCTTTCGGAAAACTCGGATCTGATCGGGGATTTGACGGGCCATCTCATCGACGTGACTGATGACACCGACCGTGCGTCCTGAAGCGCGTAGTGCGTGAAGCTGGTGCATGACGAGATCAAGAGTCGCTGAATCGAGAGACCCGAAACCTTCGTCAATGAACATTGTGCGCAATTCGATGCCTCCGGCTTGTGAGGTGACAACATCGGCGAGTCCGAGTGCAAGAGCAAGGGAGGTGTAGAAGGTTTCCCCACCGGAAAGAGTGCGAGTTGCGCGTTCTTCCTCCGTTTCATGATCGAGGATCTTCAGACCGAGTCCTAGGCGCCTGGCACTCGTGCCGTCATCTGGTGCGCTAACCAATTCGTAACGTCCTGCAGAAATTGCGAGAAGACGCGGATTCGCCGCTTGAAGAACCTCATCAAGGCGAGAGATGAGCACCCAAGAGGAAAGCGGTGTTGCCATGAGGTTTTCTTTGGAAGACGCATCCGCGATGCCCGCAAGACGCTGAATCGGACCGGCTTGCGCGCGTGTATTTTCCAGTTCGCTGCGCGCTTTAAGAAAGTCTTTCTGGGCTTTCTGAGCGCTTTTTTGCGCTTCTATGAGTTTCCCAAGATCAATGTTCGCCCGGTTGAGTTGTTCATTCGCTTGAGTGAGCGCATCCTCAAGAGGTTGTATGTCTACAGATTCAGCATTGTGCAGATCCCTCAAGGACTGAGAGTGAAGAGCCTGACGAATCGCAGCGGATTCAGTATCAAAATCACAGATCAGTGTCTCAAGCTCGTGAAGCCTTTGCGCTGTGCGCAAGCGACTCTTGACATCGGCTCGTCCCTGCGCAGAGTCGGCGATGTTGAGCTCGCGCAGAAGACGTGCTGTCTCAGCGGTGGCGTTGGCATCCGCCTCGACACTGCGGGACCACTCATTAAGACTTGCGCTCGTGTTCTCAAGCTGAGTCAGTATTTCCGATAGCTCTGTGTCAAGATCCTGCAGAGAAGAAGATCCTTGAAGTGCGGCGGCGCATCTGTCGCTGTCCGCCTTGATGTTCTGGCGAAGCAGGTCAAGGCGCGTGTTTTCTTCAGTAAAACGCTGCTTGATCTGCGACTCTTTGCTGCGCAGCTCCTCAAGGTCGCTGCGATGACGCGCAAGATCTTTGCCGACCTGATCTAACGAGCAATCGATGGTCTCCAGGCGCGCAACCTCCTGTTGAGCTGTGTTCATCAGGGAAATAAGCTCTTCAACAGATGCTCCCGCACGGTCTGCAGCTGAAACGACTGCGTTTCGTGCCTCGTTTTCCCGACGATTCGCTTCTTGGAGTTCCTTATCTGCGCGCTCACGTGCCGCATCTAAGTCGCGAAGAGTCTGTCTGGTCACCGGGTGTTCTGTATCAATGGGGGCTGCAGGATGCGGATGGTCCGTCGAACCACACACAGGACAAGCACTGTTGTTTGTGAGCGTGTCGGCAAGTGCCGCTCCTGTTTGCTGGAGCCAGTCTTGATAGGCGCTTCGTGCGCGTTTCGCAGCTTCTTCAGAAGCAACTTGAGCGGCGTCGCTGTTCTTGCGGCATTCTTCTACGCGCTTGTGTAAATCAGGTAATGACTGTGCTGCCTTGAGGCGAGGAGTCAAAGTGTGGACACGTTCAGAAGCACCTTCAAGCTGAGCGCGTTCCTTTCTAAGATTTTTTTCTGTGTTTTCTAATTCTTTGATCTTTTGAGGGATTGAGTGAAGCTGATCGTCAATGCTTTTCTGTTTGGCCTGGTACTGTTTGACGCTCTTAGCGAGCCGCTCTGCTTCCTCACGACGAGTCTTCAGCCCCGCTTCAAGGTCGAGAAGCTGACGGATCTGACTGCGGTGCTCAGTCGTGCCTTTGATGGCAGATTGTAGTGTCTGACACGCTGATTCTTCCCATGTGCTGTCCGCTCCTTCCTGAGGGAAAACCAGTTCAGGAACGAGGGGATGTACTGCGTGTATCGCTGTATCAAGAGCAGTGCGCGCACACTCTAGGCGCTCTCGCGCACGCTCTTCAGCCTTAAGCAAAGGCACAATCGGAGCAACAGCCTGCGCGCGTGAGAGTTCATCGCGCGCCGCATTAATCTCTGGTGTCCTGCGTGCAAGTTCTTCTTGCTTCTCCTCATATTCTTTGCGCTGAGCGATCAATTTATTGCGGTTTTGAGCAGCGTTGAGTGCGGCAGAAGCCTTGTCGAACTGGTCTTGAGCCTGAAAAACTTGCTGCTTAGCTACGGCTGTGCGTTCCTGTACGACGTGCACAACACGAGAAGCGAAGTCACGGGAAGTGGCACCATCTGAGGCAAGGGCAAGCTCCGCATCAGGAGTATTGTCTTCACATTCGGTGAATTCAGCTTGTGAAATCACGTGATGGAAAGCACTGAGGCACGAGGATTCGGCCTCGGCCACACGAGTTTTCACCTCGCTTCCTGCGGCAACCAGATCACGCTGCAGTTCCGTGTAGACGCGCGTGTCGAAAATATCGGAAAGAATACTCTCTCGTTCCTTTGAAGATGCCGTTAAAAATTCGGCGAACTTGCCCTGGGGAAGAACCACTGTCTGAAGGAACTGCTCTTTGCTTAAGCCAATGAGACCACGGATCGTAGGATCAACTTGACGCGCACCGCTTACGAGAGCATCACGTGTGCGAAAACCGTCCTCGGCACTGGGATCCTGGAGGACACTGACAAGAGTTGCGGGCACATTCCTCGGGTTTTTCCGGTTCTTCGGAATGTAGGAAGGGAAACGACGCACCCGGTAGATCCCCGAAGACACTTCAAAGACAAGATCGACCTCGGATTGTACGGAGGGCGCCGCAAGATCTGAACGCAGACGATCTTTAGAAGAATCCTTGAGACGAGCAACATCGCCGTAGAGGGCGAAAGTGATCGCGTCAATAATTGTTGACTTTCCGGCTCCCGTTGGACCTTCAAGAAGGAAAAGTCCCGAATTATCAAAAGCGGTGAAATCGATGACTTCAGTGCCGGGGAAAGGGCCAATTGCGGTGAAAGCAAGACGATGGAGTTTCACTGAGTCCTCCCAATTCGGATGCGGGTCCACATGCTGTCTAAAACTGCGTTTTCCTCTTCGTTCAGAGGGCGACCGCCGAGGGTGGTGAAAAACTCTGAGGCAACTGCGCACGGTTCCTGTTCGCTGCGCGCGCTATGAGAAGAAGACGTAGGAAGCGTGTGGGATGTGAGGTGTTGGATGAGAAGCGCATGAGGGTAAACCTCACGAAGCCGCGCGATCATATTTGCCGGTCGAGCACTGTCAAGCACAGTGAGTGAACAGTAGGACTGCCTGGCATGAGGGTCGGGTGAACGTAAAAGGTCATCCATGAAGCCTTGGAGCTGAACAAGGGGACGATGAGGGTGAAGCGGGATGAGTTCAAGACTCACAGGACGAGAATCTGTGTCGATCAGCACCATTGATTTATTTACGCCCGCCTCTGAGAAAGAATAGGCAATCGGTGAGCCGGAAAAACGAATCGGCATAGACGCCCCGTGGATCGCTTGAGGGCGATGCAAATGCCCCGCCGCGACGTAGATCACTCCAAGATCAACGCGATCGGCACCACCGAGAGTGTCAAAAACTGAAGAAGGAACCGCACACACTCCACCGACTTCGATGTTCCGCTCAGAATCTGAAGCAGTGCCTCCGATGAGAAACGCATGAACCATAAGCACCGCAGGGCGAAGATCTCCACAATTGCGCCGCCGCACCAGATCAGCACGAACCCTGCGTAAAGCCGCACAGACAACCGCTTCATGAGAACGCGGAAGAGGATCAGGAACACCTGAGTCTGAAGGAGGAAGATCAGTCAGAATATGGCGAACCAAATCCGGTTCGAGATAGGGAATGGGGTAGATCAGGCACCCGTCCTTCGTGTCTCCACATTCAACCGCAGTGCCAATCGATTCAGGGTCCGTGACGACAACGAGACGATCCGATAAAAGCTGTGCACAAAACCCAAGCCTGACAGGTCCATCGTGATTCCCCGAAGTGATGACGACCTTCGCCCGTTTCGTCAGAGTATCGAGGAGGGTATGTGTCTGCGAAAGCGCCTCAACGGGAGGGACCGCGCGATCAAAAAGATCGCCGCTGACAAGGACAAGATCAACGCCGCGTTCCTCAACAACATGCAGCAGCTGAAGAAAAAAAGCATCAACACATCGACGTAAGTCAGCGCCGTGGAGCGTCCGACCGATGTGCCAGTCCGAAGTGTGGAGAATCCGCATGTCTTTAAGTGTCACCCACCCCACCGGCATGTGCAGCACGCTTCATATGCGCGCACACAATCTGCCACACACATCTCACGAGGGCGGATCAGGAACGACACCTCACAGGACATATGAGAAGAACAGCCATCAAGACGCAGCGCCCCCGCCTCACCCTCAGCAGTCGCACCCAACACGACGTTGAAAAAACAGCCCGCACAGACTATCCTTTAGCGTATTTTCGCTCTTTTAGTGCTCTCCACCCTCGCGTGAAGACCACTCCACAGCCGAAAGTACCTCGTCATGTATGAGGCCGTTCGTCGCCAGCGCACACCCACCCCACGGGCCATCCTGCCCACTCAAAGAGGTGAAACGCCCACCGGCTTCCAGGACGATCGGGACAAGCGCAGCCATGTCATACACCTCCAACTCCGGTTCCATCGCACAATCGACCGCGCCCTCAGCAACGAGCATGTAGGACCAGAAATCCCCGTAAGCACGACTCCTCCAAAAAGACGACTGAAGCCTAAGGAAGTGTGCAGCGCGATCGGCATGTAACCAGCCGTCAAGAGAAGAATACGAAAGCGAAGCGTCCTCGACCTTTGACACAGCGGACACCGAGATGCGCTTACCCGTGAACAAAGAAGTCCCCGTCCACGCACCCTGCCCCTTTGCGGCCCACCACCGGCGTTTCAACGCCGGAGCTGACACAACTCCAACAACCACTTCACCGTTGTCCACCAAAGCGATCAGAGTCGCCCAAACGGGAACCCCTCGGACAAAGTTCTTCGTACCATCAATCGGATCGATAATCCACTGACGTGAAGATCGCCCCGAAATACCACGCTCCTCACCGAGGATCGCGTCGCGTGAACGCGCGTGTGCGAGCTGCTGACGTAAAGCATCTTCAACTGCGCGATCCGCATCCGTGACAGGGGTAAAATCCGGTTTCGCATCCACCACAAGATCCGAAGCGCCAAAACGCGCGAGGGAAATACTGTCAGCCTGGTCAGCGAGGACATGCGCAAGACGAAGATCGTCGTTGTACGGCGCGGTATTCATACCCCCACGCTATCGTCTCTTACGCCTTTGCCCGTTGTGTCATCGCCGATCAAGCTCAAAGATCATCTCTTCCCACCTGATCTGCTGTGCGTCTCGCCCTCGTCAATGACACTGACATGGATCAACGGGCCGCTTTCGCGGCTGCTTCAGCGGTCGCCACAGCTTTGAGTAAACGACGAAGTGAAGCAGCGAGGGCGGACCTGCGTGCTCGCTCGCAAGGAGAAGGCGCAGTGAAAAGGGCATCGCCTTGGATCCAGGCATCAATCGCACAACTGGGCTCTCCCAGGGCGTGAGAACACAGGGGAAGACAAAACTGTGTCACCTCAGCAAGTTCTGGGAACACACCGAGAACATCCGATACATCGACGTGGCCTAAACCGAAAGAACGGACTCCTGGTGTATCGACAATCCAACCGCCCTCAGGAAGAGCGAAAGCTTGCGAGGAAGTTGAGGTGTGACGTCCCCGTCCCGTTACCTCATTGACCTGGCCAACAGCACGATTCGCTTCCGGAACCAGCGCATTCATCAAAGTGGACTTACCCACCCCCGAATGGCCAACGAGGACGGAGAAGCGACCTCGTAGAGCCTCATGCATATCAGCAAGCCACGCCTGAGGCGTATCCGAGCGAGTAACAAGCGTGCGCAAAGCAAAAGGAGAATAAGTGTTCACAAGCTCATCGGGTGACGCCAGATCAGCCTTCGTGAGGCACAGTAAGGGCTCCAAACCAGCCTCGTAGGCGGCAACAAGACAGCGATCAATCATACCCGTTCGCGGCGGAGGATCCGCGAGAGCCACGACAATACACATCTGCTCCGCATTCGCCACAATTGCCTTCTCGCCCTTGGCTTCAGGAGCATCTTCTAAAGAACGGCGCAGAACCGAGGTGCGTTTTTCGACGGCGACAATTCGCGCCAAAGTGTCGGTGCGACCCGACAAATCACCCGTGACGCGGACAAGATCACCCATAATGACGCAGCCGCGTCGCAGTTCCTTAGCGCGAACAGCAAATATGCGGATGCCCTCATCTTCAAGACGCAGAGTGTAGCGACCGCGATCCACACCGATGACGCGCGCAAGCGGCTCACGTGACCAATCGGGACGGACCTTCGTGCGAGGACGTGAAGACTTGCCCGCGCGGACCCTGACGCGCGGGTCGTCGGTTCCGATGTCGTACCTCATGCGTTCTGCCCAGAAGAGATGCACGCTCGCCACAGCTCAGGGAAAGTGGGAAGAGTCTTCGATGTTGCCGCGATATCGTCAAGGGTTGTCCCCGGAGCACGAAGCCCGAGGATCGCGGCAAAAGTGGCCATCCGATGATCGCCCCACGCGCGATGCGCAGCAGGTCGTAAAGGCTGGGGAAGAATCTCCAGACCGTCCTCGTGTTCAACGACCTGCACTCCTGCGACGCGTAATCCGCTTGCGAGAGCCTTGAGTCGGTCAGTTTCGTGTCCGCGTAGATGAGCGATACCTCGTAGACGTGACGGGGTGGTCGCGCAGGCGCAGATCGCCGCCAGCGTGGGTGTCAGTTCTCCGAGGTCGGACATGTCAATATCAACTCCTGTGAAAGCCTTGGCTGCGGGGCCGTGTACGATCAGGTCCGCTCCTTCGCGTCTGCAGCGCGCCCCCATTGCAGGAAGGATTTTTCTCCACGCATCGCCCGCCTGAGTGGTTGTTTCCGGCCAGTTCACAATCCTCACCTCTCCGCCGCACAGCATAGCCGCAGCGAGGAAAGGCCCGGCGTTGGAAAGATCCGCTTCGATCACCTCATCAAGCGGCTTCGGCCTACCCGGTTCAACACGCCAGGCCACATAATCTGAGGTGGAAATCTTTTCAATACGGCATCCGCGACGCACAAGAGCATCAACGGTCATGTCGATATGAGGTGTGGACACTACACGCCCAGGTGTACGCACCTCTAAAGGAGCATCGAGTAGCGGAGCGGTAAGGAGAAGAGCGGAAAGGAATTGCGAGGATTCCTGAGCATCCACTTCCACCCACCCGCATTCGGGGACGCGCAAAGGACCGGAGATGGTGAAGGGAAGACACCCTGGAGTCTCCTCAAAGGAAATGTGTGCCCCGAGGTTTTCCAATGCTTTCAGAAGGGGTACGAGGGGGCGTGCGCGTGCGGCCTCGTCACCGTAGAAATGGGCCGGCGCTGACGAAAGCGCAGCCAGAGGAGGGAGGAAACGCATCACCGTGCCCGCTAGACCGCAGTCGATGTTGACGCTGTTTTCGCGAGTGTGGACGATGGGGGACACTCTGAGCGGGTCGGAGTCGATGGGGGAAAGAGCGGCCCCTAAAGCATCTAATCCTGCTGCGAAAAGGCGCGTATCACGTGAGTGAAGGATTCCGTGAAGCTGAGAGGGACCGTGCGCAATTGCCGCAAGCTGCAAGGCGCGTACCGACAGGGATTTTGATCCCGGTAGGCGCACGTGTGCCTGAAGTGGCCCCTGCGAGGCCGGTGCTGTCCACTGTGTCATCGAGGCGTATCCGTAGGAGCGTAGCGGCGGCGCTCGTTTTCACGGACCGCAGCGATGAGTGCGCGCTGTTTTTTCCAGTTCGCTCTTTTCCATACGAGTGAAGGTTCGCCAACACGGTCCGTTGAGGCAAGTGCCAGTGCGGCGACGAGGGCGAGGCGGCGTGTGAGTTCACGGGTGAGGAGGGTGCGCTCTTGACGGTCTGAGGCTGTCCACACGGGTGCATTGATGCAGGCGATGGGCAGTCCGATTCCTGCTAGGCAGGCGGCAAAGGTCCGTGGCGCTCGATTCGTAGCAAAAGCGATGCTTGCCGCGATGGATGAGGCTCCCAGAACACGGGTCAGCGTGTGAAGCTCTGCTTCTTCAATCCCGACCTCGGGAGCGATATCTTTCAGGACCGGAAAGGCAAGGCAGGCGCGATCAACATGGTCGGAGGGGTTGAGGAGCGCGGAGATCCCATCGAAAAGGAAAGGGGCGGCCAGGAGGGGGCGCGCAAGGGTTCTCAGGAGGTTCATAGGTCCATTGTCGAGCCCTCGGCCTGTTTCGTCGACCACAACGCGCAGGAGTGGGGAATAGGGAGTGGGGATGAAGCGTTCACAGAATATGAAGATTCTTCAGACTCAAGATTCTTCAGAGTCGAAGGCGGTGTTCCGTGTCAGTGAGGCATTGTCTGCGCTGCTCAGACCTTTGCGTGCAAAAAGGACGTTAGGCTGAAGAAACGATGAAGGAGATCAATCCCAGTAAGGGCACTATGGCGGGCAATATCGATGAGACATTGCGGGAGCGCTTCGCCCTCGAAGCTTTGCCCCATGCGCGAAAACTGTATGCGGCGGCCTTAGCGATGACACGTCATCCCCATGATGCTGAAGATCTGGTGCAGGAGACTTTTTTGCGGGCATTGATGAAGTTCGAGACCTTTGAAGAAGGAACGAATATTCGTGCCTGGTTGTATAAAATCCTCACCAACCTCTTCATTTCGGCTTATCGCAAGGAAAAACGCGCTCCTTTCATCGCATCGGATGCAGGACTTGAGGATTGGCAATTGGTCGAAGCAGCCTCTCATGATCTCGTGGGTTTAAAGTCCGCTGAGGTGGAGGCGCTTGCTCATATGCCGACTGAAGCGATACGTGCGGCGATTTTCTCACTGAGTGAAGAACAGCGCACGGTCATGGTCTTAGCTGATGTGGATTCTTTGAGTTACAAAGAGATCGCATCCGCACTGGATATTCCGCTCGGGACGGTGATGTCACGCCTGCATCGGGCGCGAGCGAATGTACGTCGATCCCTAGTGGATCTTGCGAAAGAGTACGGGATTGGAGAACAGAATGAAGAGTGACCTGAGCCCTTGCGCACAGCTTCGCGCAGCTCTTGCCGACATTGTGGATTGCGAGGAATGTCAGGAAGCATCGCTGCTGTTTGATTCTGGGGAAGTTGCGGGCACGTCTTCAGCTCAACGTCTTGTGCTTGTGGCACATGCGCGCAAGTGTCCAGAATGTGCAGATGCGCTTGAAGCTGAGAGGCATGTGCGTGCTCTTCTGCGTTCCTGTTTGGCGGAGCTTGGGCCGAAAGATCTGGAAGATCGACTTCTTGCGCGTTTGAGTGGGATGCATGAGTGACACAGCTGACCTGAAAGAAAGTGGGCTGAGGTGAAGAGGGAAATAGGATCTGTGCAGTGAGCTGTATCGCCGACAAGAGTGAACTATTGGCCTTAGCCTGCGATCTGTGGGAAACTGTGCGAGTTAAATCCGAGCGATGGGAGAGTGAAATGTCGAAGAGGGGCCGCAAGCGTCGCGATCGTCGCAAGCGTGGCGCGAACCACGGCAAGCGTCCAAACGCCTGAGCTGACACAATTCGCGCGGGACCCGGTGATCGATGTCGCCGGGTCTTTTGCGTATCGATAATGCGGTGAACCCAGGTGCGCCTGTGGGTTGGGTGATGGTGCCTGATTGCGGGTGAATTCCGCTGTATCGACTCTGAATAAAAGAGTGCTTCGCTGCACAAGTGGATCGTAGAATGCCGAAGTGATGATTCCTCGCACCCTGAACCGCCCCGGTGATCTCATTGTTGCGCTCGTCGGGCAAACCGCGTCAGGAAAGTCGGATCTGTCTTTAGACTTAGCGCATTCCTTACCGCCACTCATGGGGTGTGCAGCGGCAGAGGTTGTCTCCGCAGATGCACTCCAGCTGTACAGGGGGATGGATATCGGTACGGCCAAGATTCCCGAGGGCGAACGCCGGGGGATCCCTCATCATCAAATCGATGTTTTGAATGTGAGCCAAGAAGCATCTGTGGCGCGCTATCAGAGTGAAGCGCGAGCAGACGTGGAGGGCATTCATCAACGCTCAGGGCTTGCTTTGGTCGTCGGCGGTTCAGGACTGTATCAACGCGCGCTTTTGGATCATTTGGAGTTCCCAGGAACAGACCCGCAGATCCGCGCAGCTCTTGAAGAACAAGCCCAAGGGCCTTTGGGGTCGCGTGGACTTCACGCCAGGCTCGCCGCTCTCGACCCTCATTCTGCCCAGCGCATTGATCCGCACAATACTCGTCGGATCATTCGAGCCTTGGAAGTGATTGAACTGACGGGCGGACCGTATTCAGCGACCATGCCCGAACGTGTTTTTATTCGTCCTTCGGTGATGATCGCGATCCGTCATGAACAGACGCTCCTGGATGAGCGCATCGAAAAACGGACGCGGAACATGTTTCAGCGGGGCCTCGTTGAAGAGGTGCGAGAACTGTTGGACAAGGGACTGAAAGAGGGACGGACCGCCCGATGCGCAACGGGATACGCTGAAGCGATGGGAGTGATTGAGGGCGTGCTGAGCGAAGAGGAAGCAATTGACTCCGTCACTGCGGCCACTCGGCGTCTTGCCCGCAAACAAGCAAAGTGGTTGCGCCCAGATCCGCGTCTGCACTGGATTGATGCCGATTGCCCTGAGGTTCAGCTTCGTCAAGCCAGTGAGATCGTGCAGAGATCACTTGAGGAATATCTGAGCGCAGACATCCCCTAACAGTGTGAAGACGCGAGGCGCACCTCGATAATGCGAAATCCTTTCTTTGAAGCGAGCTTAGTGGCCGTAAAACCTTGCGTGTTCAGCCAATCAATGAGGGAATCTGCGCCGAGATGACGTTGCACCACCAGATAGGCCACTCCTTCGTCGCTGAGGCGTGAAAGCCACGTCAGCAGAAGTTCGTGCAGCGCAGCTTTACCGATGCGAATCGGAGGATTGGACCAGATCACGTCGAAGCGCAGATCTTCTGACTCAACTTCCCGGAGTGCGTCTTCGGCAGTGAGGACACGCAGGTTTGTGCAGTCGTTGAGGCGTGCGTTACGTTGCGCTAAATCCAGAGCTCTGGAATTGACGTCGATCGCCCAGACCTGCGCTTTTGGGGCTTCTTTCGCCATTGCCAAGCCGATTGGTCCCCATCCGCACCCCAGGTCAAGGAAACGCCCGTGGGCGGCCAGAGGTGGTGCTTGGGATAGGAGCTGGCGCGTCCCTAAATCAAGGCGTGTGGCTGAAAAGACTTTCGGGCTGAGCTGGGCGATGAACTGTATGCCTCGCTCCGTAAAATGCAGGGTCCGCAGATCGGAGACGGTAGCGGGGAGCTGGTCGGAGAAGTACTGTTCTTGCACATCCTCAAGGGTAGCGCCACTCAGCTCCTCTATTGCCTGGGCTTTTCCGTATGCGGGTGGGGATGCGCGAGGACGAAGCTCAGGCGTGACATACTGGGAATAGCACAAGTGAATGAGAGGAATGGAAGTGGGGGAGTCTGACACCGAGTCGCAGACGCTACGGGGTGATGCTGCTGCAGTCAGTCTCGTTGAGCGAATCCTTGCCCGTCACGGTACGGCCTTGGAATCGACGCAGGGGCTCGATCATTCCCAAGATGCGGGTGAGCTTGAACGACAGGCGCGCGCGGGGACGCGGCGCGTGCGCGTGGAGCGCAGGGAACAAGAAGAAATCTCCGAGGTCGAATATCGCCAGGTGCGTCTGGAGAAGGTCATTCTTGTTGCGTTGAGAACGACTCAAAGCGAAGAAGAGGTCGCTACTTCGCTCAGTGAACTCGCTGCCCTTGCGCAGACAGCGGGCTCTGAGGTTTTAGATGCCCTCATTCAAAAGAGGAGTCACCCTGATCCTGCGACTTACCTCGGTTCAGGGAAAGCAAAGGAATTGGCGCAGATTGTGCGCAGTGTCGGTGCGGATACGGTGATTGTGGATGAGGAATTAGCACCTTCACAACGGCGCGGTCTTGAGGATGTGGTCGATGCGAAAGTGGTGGATCGTACCGCGTTGATTCTCGACATTTTCGCCCAGCACGCAAAGTCTCGTGAAGGGAAGGCGCAGGTGGAGCTTGCTCAGCTTGAGTACCTTCTGCCGCGCCTTCGAGGCTGGGGTGAATCGATGTCACGTCAGGCGGGTGGGCGTGTTGCTGCTGGTGCGGGTATCGGGTCGAGAGGTCCGGGTGAGACGAAGATCGAACTGGATCGTCGTCGGATTCGTGCGCGCATGGCGAAACTCCGTGAGGAGATCAGAAAGATGGAGCCTGCGCGTCGCACGCAGCGCCTCGCGAGACGGAGGGGGAAAGTTCCTTCTGTGGCGATCGTGGGATATACGAACGCGGGGAAATCGACGCTCCTGAATCGCCTCACGGGCGCTCAGGTTCTTGTCGAGGACGCTTTGTTTGCCACCTTGGATCCGACGGTGAGGAAAGCACACACAAGGGATGGGCGCGCCTACACCTTGACGGACACCGTGGGTTTTGTCCGTAATTTACCGACTCAGTTGGTGGAGGCGTTTCGTTCAACTTTAGAAGAAGGCAGTGATGCAGACCTTCTGATCCACGTTCTTGACGCAGCGCATCCTGATCCTTTCGGTCAGGTTGAAGCAGTCCGTAGCGTTTTGTCTGAAATTGAGGGGGCGCGTGAGATCCCTGAGCTGATCGTGCTCAATAAAGCCGATCTTGCTGAACCTGAGCGTCTTGCGTTGCTGCGCACGTATTTTCCTGAATCAGTTGCTGTCTGTGCTGCAACTGGAGTCGGGATCGAGGATCTGATTTTCGCACTCGAAAAGGCACTCCCACGCCCTCGTGTGGAGGTGGAGGTCCTTTTGCCGTATTCACGTGGAGATTTGGTTCACCGTATCCATACAGAAGGTGAAGTTGACGCGGAAAACTACTGTGACGCAGGCACTTATCTGAAGGCGAGAGTCGATCAAAAACTTGCCGCAGACCTGGCTCCTTTCACTGCTCTTTCGCCCTCGGATACGCAGCTGAGCGGAGCAGAACACAAGTGTCCTCTTCACGCTGAGTCAAATCGTGACGATGCCTGAAAGTACTCATCACGCGCGCGAACTCCTGGACCGTGTGATCGAAACAATGGGCGGTGCCCGTCGTGAGGGTCAACGCATCATGGTTGAGCAGATTGCGGAGGCAATAACAGATCAGGCGCATCTCCTGGTTCAGGCGGGCACCGGTACAGGTAAGTCGATCGGCTACCTGGTGCCGCTCCTGGATCACTGTCGTCGCAGCGGAGAACGTGGACTTGTTTCCACAGCGACCCTTGCTCTTCAGCG
Organism: Pauljensenia sp.; assembly: GCA_029983625.1. Classification (GTDB taxonomy): domain Bacteria; phylum Actinomycetota; class Actinomycetes; order Actinomycetales; family Actinomycetaceae; genus Pauljensenia. The sequence continues at coordinate 21,357 of JASBZF010000009.1, forward strand.
TCAAATCCTCATCAAGGACGCTCCTGCGGTAATTGAGGCGATGGCAGACCTGCACATGTGGCGTCCTAAGCTCGCGGTCTTCAAGGGCTGGTCCAACTATCTGTGTCTTCATCGTGTTCATGGCAGCTATCCGGGCGAAGGAACTCTTTTCGACACGCTCGATTCGATCGAATCGAAGGGTCCGAGCACGCTGGGTGAAGAGGTTGTGCGCCTGCGTGAGTGGGCGAAAACAACGCATACGGGTGATCGTGACGATCTGGTTCCGGGGGTGAGTGACCGGGCGTGGCGTCAGGTGAGCGTATCGAAAAGGGAATGCGTGGGGCGCACATGCCCCATGATCGAAGAATGTTTTGCTCAAGCTGCACGCTTGGATGCCTCAGAAGCGGATCTGGTGGTGACAAACCATTCGCTTTTCGGCATTCAATGCACGGGTGAAAGCGACATTCTGCCTTCCTTCGGTCCCGTCGTCATTGATGAGGCTCATGAGTTAGCTGATCGCGTGAGGGATCAGTCCACTTTGCTGATGTCTGCTTCCATCCTCGCTCGGATTGCCCGCACTTTGCGTGCGCGCACGAAAATCGAGGTCGAAGAGCTGGAGGAGGCTGGTGAGGAACTAGCAGCTGTCCTTGCTCCTTTACCTGCGGGGCTGATCGAGGAACGACCTGCCGTTTTACGTGAGGTGATGCTGCGTATTGATGAGATGATCCGGCGTGCCGCGAGCGCCCTATTAGATTCTCGCGCGGATGCGGCGGATAAAACTCTTGCGCGCGCAGCATTGGATGAGGCGAGGGCTTTCCTTGATGCGTGGTCGAAAGATCCGGCACAGATGATTCTGTCGGCTTCGGCACTTCAAGGGGAGGAGTCGGAGCTTCTTTCACTGAGTCCTTTAGATGTGGCGTCCGCTTTGGGGATGCGTGGTTTTCATGAGCGCGCTGCAATTTTGACTTCGGCCACATTGTCTTTGGGTGGTTCTTTTGATGCGATGGCCAGGGAATGCGGTTTCATGCTGTCGCCGACGCGGTGGAAGGGAATTGATGTGGGCACGCCCTTCGATCCGGCATCGCAGGCGATTATGTACATCGCTGAGGATCTGCCCGATCCGGGGATGGGGGGACTGGGTGAGGAAGCGCAAGAACGTTTCCTTGAGCTCGCTGTGGCATCCGGGGGTGGGGTTCTTGGGCTTTTTTCTTCTTGGAAAGCGGCCCAGATGGGAGCGCAGGTTCTGCGTGAGCGCACAGATTTGACGGTCTACATGCAAGGTGATGAGACCTTGTCCGCCCTCGTGGATCGTTTCCGTCAGGAGGAGGATTCCTGTTTGCTTGGCACTTTGTCTTTGTGGCAGGGAGTGGATGTGGTGGGTCCGTCTTGTCGTCTTGTGGTGATTGATCGGATTCCTTTCCCGCATCGTGAAGATCCGGTGGTGAAAGCGCGTTCTTTGGATGCGCATAAGCGCGGGTTTTCAGGTTTTCAGACGGTGTCACTGACGAGGGCGGCGCTTCTCATGGCTCAGGGGGCTGGGAGACTGTTGAGGTCGGATACGGATCGTGGTGTTGTTGCCCTATTGGATCGTCGGCTTTTAACGAAGTCTTACGGTCGTTTCATTTTGCGTTCTTTGCCGCAGATGTGGCCGACAACGGATCGGGAAGTCGTGAGGGCTGCGCTTGGGCGTTTGTCTGATGGAGTGAAGAGACAGTGATCCGAGATTCAGCCTGTGGTGCTCTTGTGCGACTGGGGAGAAGGCACAATAGGGGTGGGGTTCAGCTCGCCGAAGGACGGGGGCATTTCCCAGGAAGGACGCGAAAGATGACCGCCCAAATGAAGAGCTTGTATCCGGCGAAATCAGCGGGACGGCCCTCGAAGATCGCGATTATCGGGGCGGGGGCAGTGGGTACTGCTGTTGCTTACGCTTGTGCGATGCGGGGCGATGCGCGCACTATCGTGCTTCACGACATCAATAAGGCGAAGGTGGAAGCTGAGGCGCTTGATATCGCGCATGGGATTCAATTCACTCCTTCCGGTTCGGTGGAGGGGTCGGATGATGTGGAAATTGTTCGGGGTTCAGATCTTGTCATTGTGACAGCTGGTGCGAAGCAAAAACCAGGGCAGTCGCGTCTTGAGCTTGCCGAATCGACGGTGGGTTTGATGAAGATGATTGTTCCGCGTCTTCAGCAGGTCGCCCCTGATGCGGTGTTCATGTTCATTACGAACCCTGTTGATGTGGTGACGTATGTGGCCTTGAAAATTACGGGCCTTCCTCGTAGCCAGGTATTCGGTTCGGGTACGGTGCTCGATACGTCTCGTTTGCGCTATCTCGTGTCGCAGTATACGGGTGTGGCCACTCAGAATATCCATGCGTATATCGCAGGTGAACACGGAGATTCTGAGGTGGCTCTGTGGTCGTGTGCGGAGATCGGTAATGTGCCTCTTGAGCAGTGGGGGCCAACTCTTGACGGCAATCATTTTGATGCGGCGCTTCGTGCTTCCATTGCGGAGGAAGTTGTGCAATCGGCGTACAAAATTATTGACGGTAAGGGAGCGACGAATTACGCGATCGGTTTGGCTGCGGCCAATATTGCTGCAGCGGTGCTACGTGATGAGAATCGTGTTCTGACGATTTCGACGCTTTTGGAGGATTGGGAGGGGATCTCTGATGTGTGTATGGCCGCTCCGACGATTGTGGGACGTGCGGGTGCGGGCCGTGTCCTTCATCCGCCTTTGACCCTCAGTGAGCGTGAGGGGTTAACGGCATCGGCGACCCGCCTGCGGCAGGTCGCTCGTGACTTGGGCTTTTGAGCCTGTGATAGCACTGCGGGGGGCACCGTGCCACGGTGTCCCCCCCCGCTTGCCTGAAGTGACGGGAGGGTGTTTTATGCGAGGGAACGTAGGACGGTGACGACTCGGCCAAGAATGGTGGCCTGGTCGCCTTGGATGGGGGAATAGTTTTCGTTACGGGGTAGGAGCCAGACGTGGCCGTCTGTGCGGGAAAAGACTTTGACGGTTGCTTCTCCGTCAATCATTGCGGCGACGATCTGACCTTGTGTGGCGTTGGGTTGAGAGCGGACGACAACGAAGTCGCCGTTGAGAATGCCAGCTTCGCTCATGGAGTCGCCGTGGACTTCAAGCATGAAGAGTGTGCCGTGGCCGGTAAGACGGGTGGGGAGGTCGAAGACGTCTTCGACGTGTTGTTGTGCGGTGATGGGGCTTCCGGCGGCGATCCGACCTACCAGGGGGATGGAGGTGGATTCTTCATCAACGTGTGCTGCGGGCAATTCGATGGTGACAACGCGGGCTTTGAGGTCGTTTTCCGTGTGAGTGGGGGTGGGGTCTACTCCGAGTTCTGTGCGCGCGGCGGGGGACAGCTCAAGAGCTCTGGGGAGACCGGGGATGCGTTGGAGGTATCCGCCGCGTTCGAGGGCGTCGAGGTGGTGTTTGACGGTGGAGGGTGAGGCCAGGCCGACGCGCGCAGCAATTTCGCGAACAGAAGGCGGGAAGCCGTGTGTGCGTACTTCCTCATGAACGAGGAGGAGGATCTGGCGTTGCCGTTCAGAGAGCTGAGTGTTCAGTGTCATGGAGCCTCCTGGTTCCTCGGATGGACGCAGATGCCTATGGCTCCTGTTCCACTTGTAGGGCAAGGGTATCCAAGCTGAGGGTGGAGATGAAACATCTGTTCGAGCAAGTCTCGACTTTATCTTCCCGAGCTGATATCGTACAGGTGTTCGACGAACGTATGTTCGATGTATTGAAGGAGAATCTCATGAGCGCGATGGCATCGACGATCAGGTCCACGTCTTACGTATTGTGCGATCCGCTTCCTGCGCCCGATTATGACTCGTATTCAGGTGCTGTACGTTCTTTGGATTCTGCTCCTTCGCTGAGGCGGCGGCGTGAGGCTCTCCGTCGTGATGCGCCCTCGAGCCTTCGTCGTCCGATTATTCCCGTGTTGCGTCCAGCGCGAAGGGGTGTGCATGTCGCAGGTTTTTGTGCGGGGGTGGTTGCGACTTTCGTTCTGAGTGTGATCGCTGCGGGTGCGGGTGTGATGCTGTCACCGGGAACGTATTCTGGGCCAACTGCGGTACATGCGGTGACATCCGGTGAGTCTGTCTGGTCGATCGCTCAAAATGTCCGCACGGATCGGCCACTCGAAGAGGTCGTGACCGATATCGAGGCTCTTAACGGAATTGAGGGCGCGCTCCTTGTCGGTGATCTCATTAAAGTTCCGATTTACTAGACTTGCTTAAGAAGCTTCTTGTGCTTGCTTGTGGGTGTTCGTGTGGTCTGTGTTTCCGTTGGAGAGTGTGAAACGTGTAGCGTGAGGGAGTGCATTGTCCTTTCTGCCACAATCCGGATTCCCGGGTCGTCGATACGCGCATCGCTGATGATGGTGCGTCAATTCGTCGTCGGCGTGAATGCACAGCGTGTAAAAAGCGTTTCACGACGCTTGAAACCTCTTCGTTCCAGGTTGTGAAGCGTTCGGGGGTAGTGGAACCATTTTCTCGTAACAAGGTGGTTGCAGGCGTGCTGCGGGCCTGCCAGGGACGCCCAGTTACAGATGACCAGCTTGCTGTCCTCGCTCAGCAAGTGGAAGAACAGTTGCGTTCAACCGGAGTGTCGAACGTGTCTTCCGAAGAAGTCGGGAAAGCGATTCTTCCCTTTCTACGTGAACTTGATGAGATCGCTTATCTGCGTTTTGCCTCCGTGTACCGCGCTTTTAACACGCTGGAAGACTTTGAAACAGAGATCGCTACTCTTCGGGACAGGGCGCGTGAACAGGCCAAGCCGAAGCGCTCACGTGCGAGGACGCGCACACACGACAGCACTATCCCGACGCTGCTTGATGAATAAAAGCTCAGGGGGGTCTTGCTCTGGGCTCCCGCCCCTTTGATCTTTCCAGGAGAAATCGCTTTTGTCTTCCTTCGCCACCTGGGTTTTATCCGCTGTGGCGCTCGGCAGCTTTCCCAAATAGGTGCGCGGAGGCCTTTTCTTGCGATAGCATCCAAGGTTTTTGCGCGCCTGTTTCCCTCAAGGGAGCCTGCCCCTGGACCTTCCCTGCCCAAGGGAAGGAAAACGCCGCGTCACACTCCTTGAATGACAGATGAGTGTTGAGATGAAAGAGGGCTTTTAGTCGCCATTCCTTCCCGTGACATGACGAAATACCTGAGCCGCATTCTCAGCAGCGCCTTTGACTGAACTCGCTGCAGCAAGCACCTGCTCACGCACCTTCTTACGCATGACCTTGCCTAACTGACTGCGCGGAAGCTCGGTCATAATGACGAGCTGACGAGGAAGGGCATAGTGAGCGAGTGATTTTTCTGCCCATGCGCGCACGTCGGGCAGGGTGATCGAAGCGCCCGCCTCAAGGACGATCGCAGCAACGACATCTTCTCCTGCGGTGCCCGCAGGGATACCGATGACGGCCACATCGCGAATCCCTGGCATTGAGCGAACAGCTTCCTCAACTTGACTGGGATAGACGTTAAAACCGGAAGAATTAATCATTTCTTTTCTGCGGTCCGCCATGTAAATGAAACCATCGCGCACCACGACGAGGTCGCCGGTGCGCAGCCACCCCTTGTGAAAAACTTCCTGGGTTTCGTCAGGACGCATCCAGTATCCGGCAAATACTTGCGGTCCACGGACAATCAATTCACCTGTTTGCCCCCGCTCAACATCACGATCAGGATCATCTGGATCAACGATACGGACCTCAGTGGAAGGGAAGGGGATGCCGAGAGCGCCGGGGCGACGATCAGCAGATAAAGGGGAACCGAGGAGGATCGGGGAGGCTTCGGTCATGCCGTACCCTTCGATCATCAAACCTGAAGTTGCCTCCTCCCATTCGGCAGCCAATTCAGGTGACAGCGGCATAGCACCCGATAGGGAAAAAGAGATGGACGTTAAGTCGGTGCCTAAAGTTTTTGCAGAAGCAAGGAGGCGTTCATACATTGGAGGAACACCGAGGAAGAAAGTACACGGAAGCCGCTTTTGACTGGTGAGGATCATCGTGGTGTCAAACTTGGGGAACAGGGCGACAGTGGCGCCGAGGCGCAAGCCCGCCATCAGTCCGACCGTGAACCCAAAAGCATGGAAAAGAGGAAGGACACAGTAAAAGACCTCAGCGCCCTCGTGAAGAACAGGAACCCAGGCGATTGACTGAGCAACATTAGCCAGAATCGAACGATGGGTGAGTCGCGCGGCCTTCGGGATTCCGGTGGTGCCGCCGGTGTGGATTAAGAGCGCGTCATCATCGGGTGACACGTCGATCTGACGCAAGAACCTCGGCGCCTGCGCAAGCTCACGATCCCAGGATCTAGCCCAGCGGGGCGGCTTGGCTGAAAGTGCTTCGCGTTTCGTCTTCGCTGATTTCACGGGAAGTCGGAGAAGGAGCTGAGCGGGTCCAGGAAGTGCGCGCGTGATGTCAACACAGAACACTGTCGTTGAACGATCAAGGAAGCTGAGGGAGGGGACGACCTTTTCCCAAGCGATGACGACACGCGCGCCGTGACGTGCGAACTCTTCACGCAGCTCCCCAGGGGGAGCAAGGGGATTGTGTTCAACAGCGATGGCACCGATGCTCATGGTGGCAAGAATGGCAATGACATGCTGGGGACAGTTCGGCATGACGAGGCCGACACGATCCGCTTTGGTCACGCCAGCACGAGTGAGGACCGTTGCGGCACGCTGCACTCGTTCGATGAGCTGAGAGTAGGTGATCGGGCGGGAGAAGAAGTCAAGAGCGACGCGCTCGGGATAGCGCTGAGCAACCTCTGCCACCATACGCGGCAGAGTTGTGTTCGGAACGTCGATCGTGTGAGCGACACCTGGTGCGTATGCGCGGATCAGGTCGTCGGTGAGCGTCATGACGGCATCCCCTTCCAAGTTCCTACGCTTCCGTAGGTTACTCTGCCGTAGAAAAACGTGCTCACCGGTGTTTTCGCACAGAACCAAATCTCGCGTGCTTGCCCTGACTCTTGCTTCACAAACGAGTGGTGGTCAGACGAATCGTGTCCTTCATGGAGCGAATCTCCTCGATCGCTTCACAGGGCAACTCGGAGTTGATATCCGTTAAGGCATAGCCGGTATGCCCCGAGGTGGCAAGGATCTGAGCTGCGATATTGGCACCCGTTTCGGCGAAAGTTCTATTGACGAGGGCGAGGACACCGGGCGTATTCCGGTGAATCAGGCGGATCCGGTAGCGAGATTCCTCTGAAACCGACAGGTGAAGATTCGGCAGATTCACAGACATGTCGGTTGAACCTGTGCGCTGATAGTCAGCAAGTTTATGTGCGACAAAACGACCAATGTCGTACTGCGCTTCCTCTGTGGAACCTCCGATATGAGGGGTGAGGATCACATTGTCGAGTGTGGCCAGAGGCGAGGTGAAGGGGTCACCGTTTTTCTTCGGTTCACTGGGGAACACGTCTACTGCGGCACCCGAGAGGTGACCGGAGACGAGGGAATCGTGCAGGGCTTCAATATCGACGATATGGCCGCGTGACAGATTGATGAACATCGCCCCCGGCTTCATCATCGCGAACTCTTTAGCTCCGAACATCTTTGTGTTTGAGCTGCGTCCATCTACGTGCAGGGAAACGACATCGGCTTCACGTAAGACCGATTCCATTGTCGGCATTTGCGTCGCATTGCCCAGTGCGAGACGTTCGGCAATGTCGTAGAAGATGACATTCAGTCC
>JASBZF010000010.1 GCA_029983625.1 Pauljensenia sp.
CGCCCCCTCAGAGTCTCAATCAGCTCTTCGTGAGGAGCGTTCTTCTCACAAGAGGATTGTGCCCGTCACGCACGGGTGCCTATCATTCGGCGACGACGCGAACTTTAAGTTTCGCGGCGACCTCAGGGTGCAGGTTGACGACGACGGTGTAGTCGCCGAGAGCCTTAATCGGATCGGCGATAATCACGCGGCGGCGATCAATCACTTTGTCGAGCTGAGCTTTGACAGCCTCGGCGATCTGCGCGCCGGACACGGCACCGAAGAGGCGACCAGTTTTGCCGACCTTGCTAGAAACAAGGACGGGAGCGGCGCCCTGGAGGAGGTCGCGCAGTTCGCGAGCCTCATCGACGGTGGCGATTTCGTGGCGGCGGCGGGCAGCGGCGATCTGGTCGATCTGCTTTTGTGCGCCTTTCGTCCACTTGGTAGCAAAACCGCGAGGGACGAGGTAGTTACGGGCGTAGCCTGACTTGACCTCGACGACCTCTCCGGCGTTGCCGAGAGTAGCGACGTCGCGGGTGAGGATGAGTTTGGTGGTAGCCATAATCTGTATCCTTCCCCGATCAGCGACCGGTCGACGAGTAGGGCAGAAGCGCCATCTCGCGAGCGTTCTTCACAGCGCGGGCGATACGGCGCTGCTCCTGAACGGAGACGCCGGTGACGCGGCGGGCGCGGATCTTTCCACGGTCGGAGATGAACTTACGCAGGAGCGCGGTGTCCTTGTAGTCGATCGACTCGATCTTGGCCGACTTCAGCGGGTTGGCCTTCTTCTTGATGGGCTTGTTGCGAAGTTGAGGCTTCGCCATGATGGTCTCCTTGGGTCCGGGCGGGATTTTCCCGCCCTACATGTGATGTCTGCATGGTCGATAGGGACGTGAGTCCACTTCGATCAGAACGGCGGTTCACCGAAGGGGGCGTCGCCCTGAACGGAGGGACGCCACGGATCATCAGCGGTACCGCCTGCTGGGGCGCCGTAGCTGGCCTGATTCGATGCACCGTAGGAGCCGCCCTGTGCGGCACCTGCACGGTTTCCTCCCTGATATCCACCGCGGCCTTGCTGAGAGCCGGAGCGTTCAGTACGCGACACCTGGGCGCGGGCCCAACGCAAGCTGGGTCCGACCTCGTCCACGCGAAGTTCGACGACGGTGCGCTGTTGGCCATTGCGATCCTCGTAGGACCGTTGCACGAGGCTGCCCTGAACGATAACGCGCATACCTTTTCGGAGCGTTTCGGAGATGTTCTCAGCGAATTCGTTCCATGCGGAGCAGCGCATGAACAGGGCGTTGCCGTCCTCCCACTGGTTAGTTTGCCGGTTGAAGGTGCTGGGCGTTGACGCGACGGTGAAATCGACGACTGCGGAACCGTTCGGTGTGAAACGGAGTTCCGGGTCGGCGGTGAGATTACCGACGATTGTGATCTGGGTCTCTCGTGCCATTGCGTCTCCTCTTAGACGGTGAGATGAGGGAAAGGATGAAGCTGGACTCAGTGGGCGTCGGGGCGCAGGAGCTTGGTGCGCAAGACGGCCTCATCGAGGCCCAAGCGACGGTTGAGCTCGAGCGCGACATCGGGAGTCGTTGTCATGGTGACGACGACGTAGATCCCCTCGGAGCGCTTGAGGATGTCGTAAGCGAGACGACGCTTGCCCCAGATGTCAACCTTCTCAACTGAACCACCGTTGGCGGTGATCGTCTCGAGGTGCTTATCCATCATGGGGGCGACGGTGCGTTCGTCGATCGAAGGATCGAGGATCACCATCAGTTCGTAGTTACGCATATTGCGTACCCACCTCCTATGGTCTTTGCGGTCACGGACGGTCCGTGACAGGAGGGTCATGTGTGCGGAAGGCTCTGAGCCTCCCTTGGAATCACCTCACGGGTGCGAGGACAATCCAGATGAAAAGTCTAGTCGGATCAGACAGTGTGGACCAGTCCTTGCAGCGAGTCCTCGGCCACGTCAACGCTTGCTTCTCATCACATATACAAACGCGAATCCAAAGACCTCACGCCCTCGATAACGAATTGCGGTAACGCATGTCGCGACTCGCACACCTTTCACGCATATTCACAGAGTGCGCGGACTTCAGCATGATTCCTCAGCGGCAGATTTTGCACAGATTCCAAGAGGCCCCCGCTCTGAACGCCAGGTGCGGTACATATTGAATCCAAAGCGTGCGCTCATATAGATAAGCCCGTAGGCCGCCCAGACACCGCCGACAACGACAGCGGGCCCACCACCTTTTACGCGGGCATATTCCACCGCAACGAGGGCGGGTATGAGCAGTAAAAGCTGCACGAGCGCAACTTTTGCAAAAAAGATGTTATCTCCCGCGCCAAGAAGAACACCGTCAAGCATGAAGACCACTGCGCTGATAGGCATTGCCAGGCAAGACACGAGAAGACCGATGGTGGCGACCGGATGAACCGCAGGATCTGAGCTGAAAAGAAGCGGAATCCAAGGGGAGCTTACGGCGATGAAGACTCCGAGGAGGAGACCTGAAAAAATCCCTGATCGGGTCAGGATTCGCAGAAGTTCTTTTAACGCACTTTTTTCACCTTGACCGATTGCAAGCCCGACGAGTGATTGTGCGGCAATTGCCAAAGCATCGAGAATAAAAGCGCAGAGGGTCCAGATCGTGAGAATGATCTGGTAGGAGGCAAGCGCTTCAGGGCCGATGTGGGAAACCGGCCAGATCGTCGCCAGCATCGCAGCCCTTAAGGCGAGGCCGCGTATCACGAGGGGAGCGCCTTCTTTTGTGGCACCGAGGATTCCTGCTCCGCTCGGGGTCAGTGTGATGCCGACTTTTCGAGCTTGAGCGTTAAGGATCGCAAGGTAAACCCCTGCCATGAGGAGTTGAACGATCGAGGTTCCCAGTCCTGAACCTGCTACTCCCATACCGATCCCGTACATGAGTGTGGCGTTCAGCCCGACATTGAGGATGGCTCCCAGGGTCGTCACGAGGAAAGGAGTTTGTGTGTCTTGAAGTCCTCGCAGGGTGCCCACTGTGGAAAATCCGATCAGCATACCGACGATGCCGGGAGCGCTGGCACGCAGGTAGGTGATCGCATGTTGTGCAACCTGAGGGTCAGGTGTCATGCGGTGGACGAGGGCGGGGGCGGCCCAGGCCAGCAGGAGCGCACTGATTATTCCAAGTCCGAGGGCGAGCCAGGACGCATCTACACCGACTTGGAATGCTTTTTTCTTGTCGGATGCCCCGAGTGCTCGAGCGCTGAGAGAGGTTGTGGAGTAGGCGAGGAAGATGAAGAGAACGGCGAGAGTTTCACGGATCTGTGAGGCCACAGATAGGGCTGCGAGCTGGGAAGTTCCCAGGTGGCCGACCATTGCGGAGTCGATGAGCATGAACAGCGGGTCGGCGACGAGGGCGCCCAATGCGGGGATCGCGAGGGTGAGGATGCGGCGAAGCAGATGTTGTGATGCGTCATTTTGACCTTCAAGTTCTCCTTGAAGGTCCACCGCTTCTCGTGAAGCTTCATCCACGAATTTCATCTCCACTTTCTTTCCACATTCTGTGTACACAGCTGTGGACAATTCTGTGATGACAAGTGTCGGAAACGTGCGGGAAACCTGAGAGCAGTGTTCGTGTTCCCTCGGATGAGCGATGAGACTTATCCACAAAGCCTGTGGAAGAGACGCCCTGTTTTCCACATTCCGTCCCCAGGTTATCCCCATTCAACCAGAGGTTCAGAGTGCAGAAGAATACCTTCAAGGTTGTACTCTCGCGTGTACGTAACCCCTGCGTCCTCATTTCAGGTTGAAGACCTGAAGAAAGAAGGACCTCGGAACCAGCGTAGGTGCGCTCGCCCTCGTCAACGTGTGCGAGGAAGCGGGCAGCAGGAAAGGATGAGGAAAGAGATGTCCGAGGATTTTGGCCGTACACCGCCGCAAGACCTTGATGCGGAGATGTCCGTCCTCGGATCAATGATGCTCACAACTGACGCGATCGTCACCGTCACAGAAGAGATCCGTGGGGTGGATTTCTATTTACCGAATCACGAGATCATTTTCGATGCGATCATCGATCTTTTCGGACAGAATGAGCCCGCTGATGCGATCACCGTTGCAGGCCACCTCCAACGGACGGGCACTTTAACGAAAATCGGTGGTGCCGCTTATCTTCATACCCTCATCGCTTCCGTACCGACTGCTGCGAATGCCGGATATTACGCACGCATTGTTCGTGAAAGAGCCATCATGCGCCGATTGGTCACTGCGGGCACACGCATCGTTCAGCTCGGCTATGCAGACGCGGGCGGTGAAGTTGAGGAGATTGTCGAGCAAGCTCAGTCTGAAATCTACGCGGTTTCTTCGGAGCGTTCGTCAAAGGATTACGTGTCCATGGAATCCATGGCGCACAGTTTGCTCGAACATCTTGAGGACATCCAAGAGTCGAAGGGTAAACTCCAGGGTGTTCCCACGGGATTTAGTGATCTGGATGCCCTCACCCAGGGTTTGCACGGTGGTCAGATGATTATCGTTGCTGCGCGTCCCGCGATGGGCAAATCAACGCTTGCTCTCGATTTTTGCCGCTCCGCATCGATTAAACACGGGATCACTTCGCTTATTTTCTCCTTGGAGATGAGTCAACAGGAGATCGCGATGCGTATGGTTTCTGCTGAATCTGGGGTGTTCCTGTCAAAAATGCAGTCGGGTTCAATGACTGATAAGGACTGGAGGCGCGTATCGGAAACGATTGCCAAAATCGCGAGCGCGCCGCTTTATATTGATGATTCAGCGAATATGACGATCACTGAGATTCGGGCGAAGTGTCGCCAGTTGAAGCAGCAGCATAATCTCGGGTTAATCGTTGTGGACTATCTTCAGCTCATGACGAGTGGTCGTCAGGTTGAGTCTCGTCAGCAGGAAGTTTCAGCAATGTCGCGTAATCTTAAACTTCTCGCTAAAGATATTGATGTTCCTGTTGTTGCTGTTGCGCAGCTTAATCGTAATTCTGAGTCACGTAATGATCGTAAGCCGATGATGTCGGATTTGCGTGAGTCGGGTTCGCTTGAGCAGGATGCGGATATCATTATGCTTCTTCATCGCCCGGAGTACTACGATAAGGAAGATCGTCCCGGTGAGGCTGACATTATTGTCGCCAAGCATAGGAATGGTTCAACAGACACGATTCGCGCTCTTTTCCAGGGGCATATGGCGCGTTTCGTCAACTACACGGGACGAGAAGAGCCACAATAAATCGCTTGTTACTTTTATATGTGCGTATCGCTCAGGCCGTCACATAATCGGAATGACTGGGACGCAAGTATTTCAACTCCAGAACCCGGTGTATACAATAGACGTCTTCACTGTCGTTTATCCTTTCAGAGGTGATACTCATGGGTGAGGAGTGGGTGGATGACTGAAAACTACGCGGTGCGGGAGCGTGGTCGGGTTGAGCGGGCGAAGGTGTTCGCTGCGAAGTGGGTTGGGCGGGGTTATGAGAAGGGGGATACTCATTCTTTTTGGTTGGAACTTTTGCGTGATGTTGTGGGGATGGAGGATGTTACTACTCATGTTCGTTTTGAGTCGCCCACTTCTGGGCGCGGGTTTATTGATGTCAGTATCCCTGATGCTAAGACCATTATTGAGCAAAAGTCTGTCGGTGTAGATCTGGACAAACCTGAGCTGCGTCAAGGAGTCCTGGTGACGCCTTTTGAGCAGGCTAAGCGTTATGTGGATTCAATGAGGAACTCTCAGCGTGCTGACACGATCATCGTTTGTGATTTCAATGTTTTCCGTATCCACGATCTTGACACAGAAAATCCCGCTGAGAACTACACGGAGTTTCATCTGGCAGAACTGCCTGAACAATTCCATCTGCTTGACTTCCTCGCTGATCCGCAACGCAGCCGTCAGGCACGTGAAGAGCGGGTCTCGCTAGAAGCTGGGGCTTTGATTGGCCGACTCTACGAAATGCTGCGCGCCCAGTATGTTGACCCAGATTCTGCCTCCAGTCGTCATTCGCTCAATGTATTGTGCGTCCGGCTGGTGTTTTGCCTGTTCGCTGAAGATGCTGGATTGTTCCCCAAAAACGCCTTCTACCACTATCTCAAAGGCTTACCAGCTGCTTTGGTGCGCGGAGCATTGAAGGAACTCTTTAGCCATCTGCACTCCGCACCTGAAGACCGTGACCCTTATGCTTGTGCCCAGCTCAAAGAGTTCCCCTACGTTAATGGTGGCTTGTTCGAGGGGGATGTGGAAATCCCTAATTTCACCGAAGAAATTCTGGAGGTTTTGTTAGAGGAGGTCAGTAGAGGGACGAACTGGGCTGAAATCTCCCCCACCATTTTCGGTGGTGTTTTCGAGTCCACGCTGAACCCGCAGACTCGCCGTGTTGGGGGTATGCACTACACCTCCCCCGAAAACATCCACCGGGTGATCGACCCGTTGTTCCTGGACGACCTAACCAATGAACTCAACGCGATCCTCACCGACACCAACTTAGGACAGCAAGCAAAGCGCAACCGGTTAAAGAAATACCACAACAAGCTCGCCAGTCTGCACTTCTTTGATCCGGCTTGCGGTTCGGGCAACTTCCTCACAGAGACCTACACATGTATGCGTCGCCTGGAGAACAGGGTGCTTTCCGAACTGATGAACCACCAAGGTGTTTTCGGCTTCACCCCTGAAGACTCGCCGCTGAAAATCTCTTTGTCCCAGTTCCACGGCATTGAAATTAACGACTTCGCTGTCAGCGTGGCGACCACCGCCTTATGGATCGCAGAACTGCAAGCCAACGCTGAAGCACAATCCATCGTCTATCAAATCATCGAAGACCTACCCCTTAAAGACAGCGCACACATCGTCCTTGGCAACGCCCTCAACATCAACTGGTCTAAGGTACTGCCACCGGCTCAGTGCGACTACATCATCGGAAACCCGCCCTTCATCGGCTACTCAAACCTCAACCCAGAACAAAAAACCGACCGCCTGCGAGTCCTCGGCAAGAACGGCGGCATACTGGACTACGTGGCCTGCTGGTACAAAAAAGCAGCCGACTACATGAAAAACACGCCCATTCAAGCCGCACTAGTATCCACAAACTCAATCTGCCAAGGCCAACAAGTTCAACCCCTATGGCAACCATTATTCAATCAGGGATTGCACATCAATTTCGCCCACCGCACTTTCGTCTGGTCCTCAGAATCAAGCGACCAAGCGCACGTCCACGTCGTCATCATCGGATTCGCATACCAAGAAAAACCCACCAAACACCTATTCCAACACCACAACAACACCACCACAAAACACAAAGCCACCCACATCAACGCATACTTACTAAACGCCCCACACACCTTTATTGTCCGACGTTCTCGACCATTGAGCGATGTCGCACCTATGGTGGCGGGAGGGAAACCAAGCGACGGTGGTTTTCTGATCCTCAATTCCAAGGAACGAGGAGAGCTCCTACGCGCGCAACCCGAGATCGAGCCGTGGATTCGTCGCTATTCAATGGGTGCAGAGTTCATTAATGGTATTGACCGCTACTGCCTATGGCTGGCAGATTGTCCACGGCAAGTCTGGGCGGCTATGCCAGAAGTTGTCGATCGAGTGCGCGCCGTGCAACACGCGCGCGCAGAGTCCCCCAAAGAAGCAACCCGTAAAAAGGCGGAGACTCCGTGGCTGTTTGATGAAATCAAATATCGGGGCGAAGGGCCTTATTTAGCCATCCCGAAGGTGTCCTCCGAACGGCGTAAGTACATCCCCATTGGTTTCGTCACCGACGGAATGATCCCCGGCGACAAGCTGTTCTTTATACCCGAGGCTACGGTTTACGACTTCGGCATCATGACCTCACGAGTACACAACGCCTGGATGCGAGTAGTGGCTGGCCGATTAGAAAGCCGATACAGCTATGGAAATACCATTGTTTATAACAATTTCATCTGGCCACAAGACAATGATGCCCAACGACAGCTAATTGCTGAGGCCGCCCAAGGCGTACTTTCCGCCCGTGAAATCTTTTCAGGTACATCCTTAAAAGATCTTTATGATCCAGACAAGGAATTCATTTATCCCGAACTTGTCAAAGCCCACAGGACACTCGATGCTGCGGTAGAACATGCCTACGGGCTTGACCCTGAGTGCACAGAAGAGGAGATCGTCGCTCACCTATTCAAGCTCTACACCCAAGCCACAAAAGATTAACACCATGAAAATCGAAGACGCCGCAGTGTTCATCGCACGCACGCCTAGGCTGCATCCCCAGGACGCACATAACAAAGCGCTCACAGTTTACAGCAATTGACCGCGCTGGCCACAGTACAACTTCTTCTCACCTAGCATAATTTATGCTGTAGGCATTGGAAGCATAGAGTTATTTGGAATTACTCTCTGAGTATAGTATTTTTTGCGGTTCTGAAGAACACTGCCAGAATGCTTCTTTTCCTCTTTCTTCATCGACAACATATGGTATTGCATAAGCAGGCTCTTGACGATCATCATCCAAGGAACTCTCATACTTACGATGATTTTCTAGGGATTCAAGATAATCCTCTCCTGAAAACGAAGGAGACACAACACCAAGTTTCACTAAACATGCTGCCATCAGCTCATATTCAGGAACTTTCTTCGGATTCCTTATCATCTCAAAGTACAGGGATCCAATTTCTAAAGTGAAAGTACGCTTCTCACATTCCTTTTCTTCACTGTAGATCTGTTCAATTTCTTCGTCATCAATCGAACCATACTTTATATCTCCTTGAGGATCTGCATAGTAACCAGAAAAACCTGCTTCGTGCATACAGGAGTTTTACGCTTGTGCCCGATCAAGCATTTCCGCTTCACTCACAACACTGTCAAGGAGAATCTCACGAACAGCAGTTTCTGCTTTTGTCCCCTTAGACTTTTCAATGATCTGCGCGATATCGGCTGCGTATGGACTAGAACTTCCCTCATGCGACGTTGAATGCGCACATCCGCTTAAGAGAAGGACGGTAGACAGAAAACACCTAAGAAATGATTTGTTCATTTTTACTCAAACTAATGTCGGGGTAAGCGTAAGCGTTGTCACAAGCGTAAGGGTCCGCTTCTTCATTGGAGTCTCCTTTGACGTGAAGAGTGAATCGTTGGGTCTTGAGTCCACCCTTGGAGTCAACACTGAATATAGCTGACTTCACACATGTCTGCCGGGTTCTTGGATGAGATTATCGTTTACCTGCAGTTTTGTTGTGTGTTTAGTTTGTTTCCCGACTCACTGTGCCTATGTGAACAGAGTGCTCGAACGGGCTTACCTCTCATTCAGGTAGTGCCGACAGCTTCGACAACTCAGACTGTTTCGGTGATCTGGCAACATGTGTAGGATCATGTGCTCAGGCAAGTTGAAAGACGCAACTCATCTGCGCTCATAAAAAGAATGCGACACTTCGCGCTGTGGTGGAGCTAACGGGACTCGAACCCGTAACCCCCTGCTTGCAAAGCAGGTGCGCTACCAATTGCGCCATAGCCCCCTGTGAAAGAATCAGTCCCAGGTGTCATCTGTGACGGACTTCCAGAGCTCAGCATTATCGGAAAGATCTTGGAAGATCTGTCGAACGACAACTCCGATAACAACAGCTGCTGCAAGCGTCGAAAGAACCCTGATCCCTTTCTTCATAGGATCTCCGCCTTTCTTCTATTGCGGATGGTGGGCCTAGGTGGGCTCGAACCACCGACCTCAGTCTTATCAGGACTGCGCTCTAACCTACTGAGCTATAGGCCCATCCCGTACCCTGCGGGTACCGAATTATCCTAACCGCACCCTTGGCTCATCAGCAAATCCGAAGACGTGAACTGCGGCACGAGGTCGATCAGCGCCTGAGCCTGAAGGAATCAGGGGTGCGAAAGACATGATCACTCGTCCATGAGGGAAACCTTAACACCACCCACTAGAGAAGCGATGACGTTATACAACATCGCCCCCACAGTAGAAGCAGCAGTAAGGAGAACGACGTTAGCGACAGCAACGATCGTCGCATAGGACAGCACCTTCGGAAGGCGCACGTAGTCCAAAAGCACCGTGAACTTCTGGGCACCAATCGTCGTCAGGAATTCCTCGATCGTCGAAAAGACGTGCATACCGTCAACCATGAGCCACAGGACTGCCGTAGCAACAACAAGGGCAATACCGAGGGCGACCGACAGAAGGAAACTCACCTTCATCACGGTCCACGCATCAATGCGGGCGATCGCTAAATCAACCCTGCGGGGAACATCATCTGTGGCGTACACGCTTGTCTCGTCGCTCATGCTTCTTTGCCTTCCTCAAAAGCGTTCAGGTCTGACGCTACAGCCTCTGAGCCGTTTTCGTCATCATTCGCCTTCGACTGCTCAGAATGAACATCCTTGGAAGCGGATTCTTCCTCATCCATATCGCGCTCCGGGTTCGGAGTGATCGCGATAATGCGGTCGTCTTCGTCAGGCCGGGCAAAAATGACACCCATCGTATTACGCGCAGTCGGACGCACGTCGGACGCATTCACTTGAACGAGTTTTCCGGATTCGGTGATGACCATTACATCCTCATCCGGGTTCACAACGAGAGCACCAACCAAGCCACCACGCTCATCCACAAGTTTAGCGACGCGCACACCCATAGTGCCGCGCCCCTTCGTTGGATACTCCTCAACGGGGGTGCGTTTGGCATACCCGGATTCGGTGACGATCAGAAGATCCGCGCCTTCGCGCACAACCTCCATAGACAACAGTTCATCGTCGCGAAGCTTTATGCCACGCACACCCGAAGTGGAACGACCCGTCGGGCGCAGTTGCTCATCGGTGGCAGAGAAACGAACCGCCTGGCCGTTTTGAGAAACAAGAATAAGATCCTGATCGGAACAGATGACCTGCGCAGAGACAAGTTCATCAGGACGACCTTCCTCATCTTCGCGCAAGTTAATCGCGATAATGCCACCTGAACGAGGAGAATCGTAAAGTTTCAGCGGCGTCTTTTTCACCAGGCCAGATTTCGTCGCGAGGACAAGATAATCGGCCATGTCATAGTTACGGATTGCAAGAACCTGCGCGATCTTCTCATCCGGTTGGAACGCGAGAAGATTTGCAACATGCTGACCCTTCGCATCGCGACCGCCCTCGGGAATCTCGTATGCTTTCGCCCTGTAGACGCGCCCAAGATTCGTGAAGAATAAAAGCCAATGATGCGTTGTCGTCACAAAGAAGTGCTCTACAACATCATCGCCGCGCAACTGAGTGCCACGCACCCCTTTACCGCCGCGTTTTTGTGAACGGTAATTGTCGGTGCGCGTACGTTTCGCAAAACCATCTCGAGTGATCGTTACGACAACATCCTCTTCGGGGATAAGGTCTTCCATGCTCATCTCACCATCAAAGGGAACAATGCGCGTGCGACGTTCATCACCGTACTTGTCAACGATTTCGGAAAGTTCTTCAGAGATGATGGTTCTTTGGCGTTCCGGCTTGGCAAGAATGTCACGCAGATCGGTAACGCGCGCCGTCAGTTCAGTGTGCTCGTCAAGAATTTTTTGCCGTTCGAGGGCGGCCAGACGACGCAGCTGGAGAGCGAGGATCGCATCCGCTTGAACTTCATCCACACCGAGCAGATCCATAAGCCCAGATCGTGCTTGATCAACGGTCGCAGAAGATCGAATAAGTGCAATAACCTCATCAAGAGCGTCGAGGGCTTTCAAATAACCTTCGAGAATGTGAAGTCGGTCGAGCGCCTTATTGAGACGGAAATTCGTGCGTCGCACAATGACCTGCATTTGATGCGAAATCCAGTGCCGAACAAAACCGTCAATACTGAGCGTCCGTGGAACCCCATCAACTAGGGCAAGCATATTTGCCGAGAAGTTTTCCTGGAGCGCCGTGCGCTTGTACAAGTTATTGAGAACGACCTTAGCAACCGCATCGCGCTTCAAAACGATGACAAGTCGCTGACCGGTACGGCCTGAAGTCTCATCGCGGATATCAGCAATACCTTGAATCTGGCCGTCACGGACAAGCTGAGCGATCTTATCGGCAAGGTTATCCGGGTTAACCTGGTAGGGCAGTTCTGTAACGACAAGACACTGACGTCCGTGGATCTCTTCAACAGAGACAACGGCCCTTTGTGTAATGGAACCACGACCCGTCCGATAGGCATCTTCAATGCCTTTATGACCAAGAATTGTCGCACCCGTTGGAAAATCAGGTCCGGGAATAATGCGGATCAGTACTTCCAGGAGTTCTTCTCGTGTGGCCTCAGGATGAGTGAGCGACCACTGAATACCTTGCGCAACTTCACGTAAATTATGCGGCGGGATCCGGGTCGCCATACCGACGGCAATACCTTCAGAACCATTCACCAAAAGATTGGGGAAACGAGAAGGAAGAATCGTCGGTTCTTGATTTTTACCGTCGTAATTGTCTTGGAAATCAACGGAATCTTCGTCAATATCGCGCACCATCTCCATAGCAAGCGGCGCCATTTTACATTCCGTGTATCGGGGTGCAGCGGGACCGAGGTTACCGGGAGTACCGAAGTTACCTTGACCTGCAACCAGCGGGTAACGCAGCGACCACCATTGAACCAAACGCGCGAGAGCATCGTAGATCGCCGAATCGCCGTGCGGATGATAGTTACCCATGACGTCACCGACAACGCGCGAAGACTTCGAGAAAGAAGAGTTCGGACGGTAGCCTCCGTCATACATCGCGTAGAGGACGCGGCGGTGAACGGGCTTAAGGCCGTCACGTACATCAGGAAGTGCGCGTCCAACGATGACGCTCATCGCGTAGTCGAGATAGGACCTTTGCATTTCGACCTGCAGGTCAACCTGTTGGACGCGGTCGTAGTCAAGTGCCGCTTCGGTCTCAGTCGTGTGATCGTCGCTCACGTTCATCCTTCACTTCGTCGGTGCCGAGGGCGGGGCTCTCGTCTCAATAAGACTGGATTCGGCGGATATCAAATGTCGAGGAAGCGCACGTCCGCAGCGTTGCGCTGAATGAAAGAACGCCTACGATCAACATCGTCGCCCATGAGGATCGTGAAGATCTCATCGGCATCGGCGGCTTCATCGAGGGTCACCTTTTTAAGGATTCGACGCGCCGGATCCATCGTGGTTTCCCACAGCTCATGGTCATTCATTTCACCCAGGCCCTTATAGCGTTGGATACCGCCTTCTTTGGGAAGGCGCCGATTCTGGGCTTGTCCTGCACTGAGGAGCTTGTCGCGTTCCTTATCCGAATAGGCGAACTCGTGTTCGGCGTTCGTCCATTTGATCCGGTAAAGCGGAGGCATCGCAATATACGTGTGTCCCTGCTCAATAAGGGGACGCATATAGCGGAAAAGGAGAGTGAGTAAAAGGGTTGCAATATGTTGGCCGTCAACGTCTGCGTCAGCCATGATGACGATTTTCCCGTAACGCAGCTTGTCGAGATCGAAATCTTCACCGATTCCCGTACCAAAAGCTGTAATGAGTGAACGGATCGTATCTGAGGACAGTGCTCGGTCCAGGCGCGCCTTTTCAACGTTGAGGATCTTACCTCGGATCGGCATGATCGCCTGATGTTCAGGGTCACGGCCACCAACTGCTGAACCGCCCGCAGAATCGCCCTCGACAATGAAAATTTCACAGTCAGACGGGTTGCGTGAGGAACAGTCGCGGAGCTTACCGGGCATAGAAGCGGACTCAAGGACACCCTTACGTCGAGTTGCTTCACGGGCCTTCCTGGCCGCGACCCTGGCTGCTTGAGCCTGCTGGCCTTTTGTGATGATGGCTTTTGCGTCGGCGGGGTGAGCATCGAACCAGTCCGTGAGCTGGGCGTACACCTGCTGCTGCACGAAAGTTCTTGCCTCTGTATTACCGAGCTTTGTTTTTGTCTGACCTTCGAACTGCGGCTCGGTGAGTTTAACGGAAATGACGGCAGTTAAGCCTTCACGGATATCATCGCCCGTGAGGTTGTCGTCCTTATCCTTGATGATTCCTTTTTCACGTCCATAACGGTTAACGAGGGTGGTGAGAGCCGTGCGGAAGCCCTCTTCGTGCATACCGCCCTCGGTTGTGTTGATCGTATTAGCGAAGGTATGAACCGAAGACGAATAGGCGGTGGTCCACTGCATTGCGATTTCAAGACTCATCGTGCCTTCGTCATTTTCTGATTCAAAGTCGATGATCTCAGCGTTAATCGGCTCGTTCTTTTTTGTTGAGTCAATGTATTCCACGTAGTCACGCAGACCGTGCTCATACAAGTAAGAGACGCGACGGAAACCGGGAATCGGATCGTCTGCGGTACCGAGCTCGTCACCAGTGATTTCGTCACCCTCATCAACGGCACTGGGACGTTCATCTGTGAGGGTAATGCGCAGGCCCTTGTTCAAGAAGGCCATCTGTTGAAAACGTTGACGCAGGGTCTCGAAAGAAAACTCCGTGGTCTCAAAAATTTCAGGGTCCGGGTAGAAAGTCTGAGTTGTTCCTGTCTCTTCGGTTTCTTCACCGCGGACAAGTTCGGTGATCGGAGTGCCACCATTGGCGAAAGACATACGCCAGGCATAGCCCTGACGACGCACAATTGTGTCAACGCGCGTAGACAGGGCGTTGACGACGGAAATACCGACACCGTGCAAACCACCGGACACCGCGTATCCGCCGCCGCCGAATTTGCCGCCAGCGTGAAGGATCGTCATGACGACCTCGACGGTTGGTTTACCTTCCGTGGGGTGCAGATCAACAGGGATACCGCGCCCATCATCGATGACACGGATGCCGCCGTCAGCAAGGATCGTCACGTCAATATGGCTGGCGTAACCGGCAAGAGCTTCATCGACAGAGTTATCAACAACTTCGTACACCAGGTGATGCAGACCGCGTTCGCCGGTCGAGCCGATGTACATGCCCGGACGCTTACGAACGGCCTCCAAACCTTCGAGAACGGTGATATCTGAAGCTCCGTAGCTTTCAGAACCATTCGTTGTCTTCTCGTTGTCAGCCACGCGGCTCCCCTCATCCATTCAGGCTGTGTACCCGAACATTAACCCCGTCAATTTTAGCAAAAACAGCCATTCATCACGGCTCCCCCTCGTTCAACAGGGCGACTTCGTACCCCGCGCGACCTGGGATGATAGCACTGTGAGACAGAGGACACTCCCCGCAGCTTCCTCCCTCCTGAAATACGCGCTCTTTCCCACTCATCCGTAAGTATCGCGCGGACCCCGACCCTTCACCGATAGGGGCCCCTTACGCCACGAGGGCGCAACCGGACCGCGAATAATAACTTGCTGAACAACCCCGGAACCGAACTCTTCATCAATGCGTCGCTCAATCATCTGAAGAAGAAGGTGGAGCTGTTTTGCCCAGGCAGTTGAAGAACATCTGACGATCAGCGTATGGTCCTCAAAAGCTTCGACCTCGGAATGTTCGGCCACATTGGGTCCAACAATCTGCGGCCATTTCGCCATAATGGAGCCCATTTTCGTCGGCGTATCCCACTGTTTCTTCGCGATCATCGTGTCAAGAACCTGATCGATACGTCCCGCAGGTCGATACTTCAGGCGCATCGCGGCAAGCCCCGGTGCTTTTACCCATTTTGTCTGCGCTCGAATCTTCGCACGTTCAAGGGCAAGAAGATCACCTTGTCTCTTGTCTGCCTCCACAGGTGAAGCATTGTCTTGACTCGAATCGACAAGGCCCGCAACTTCAAGAGCAGTTTCTTCACAGACCCCTCGTAAATCACCCAGGCTCGGTCTTGATTCCTCCATCCCCCACGTGGGCAGTGCGGTGCGAATATAGCCTTTTGCTCGGGCGATCTTTTGGGCTCTGGCCAGTGCGCGAGCAAGGTATTCTTCAGAGCATTTTTGAAGAGAATCCGACTCTTTTTGGACAGAAAAAGAATCCGAAGCTGAGGAAATGTGCGCACTCATGAAGCCACCGATCCGCCCTCGGGAGTCCAGGCAACAGAAATCACGTGTGCGTCCAGTTCAGAAGGAATATCCGCCTGAACTGCAGCCGTGATAAGCACCTGATCGGCTGCATGAACACGTGCCGCTAAACCACTGCGTCGTTTTTCATCAAGCTCGGCGAAAACATCATCAAGGATGAGGATCGGTGTTTCCCCTTCTTCACGCAGAAGATCAAAAGATCCGAGCTTTAAAGCCAATGCCACCGACCACGATTCACCGTGACTGGCAAAGCCTTTTACGGGCATATGTCCCAGCTTCAAGGAAAGATCATCACGATGTGCTCCGACGAGGTTGACCCCTCGGATTGTTTCTTGTTCACGTATTCTTTCCAGTGCTGCAAGGAGCCTGAGGGTCTGTGCCTCAACATCTTCCAGGTCAGCGCTTCTGGAATCGTTCTCCTTCGTGCCGATTACCCGATCAATCGAGGCATCGAAACGAAGCGACAGGGTGCGCGGCGAGTCAGCGATATCTTCGTAGGCGCGCTTTGCCGGTGCTGAAAGTATCGTCGTTACATGGTGGCGAGTGGCCGTGATTTTTGCTGAAAGATGAGCAAACTTTTCATCCCAGATCCGTATCGTTGACAGTTCTGGTTCATGTCCCTTGCGGATCGCCATTTGCGCCTGCTTCATCAAAGCTGCGCGCTGACGTGCCACGCGATCAAATTCGCTGCGAGTCTGAGCAAAAAGAGGGTGCATCTGGACTGCAAGGTCATCAAGTAGGGTCCTGCGGATTCCCGGTTCACCTCGAACAATCTGAAGATCCTCGGGTGCAAAAACAACGCTTCTCACAAGTCCGAGAAGATCACGGGGTTTCACGTGTGCGCGATTAATCCTCGCCCGGTTCGCTTTCCCTCGAACAATCTCAAGTTCAAGGACTTTTTCACGATCTTCAAGTCCGAGGGTTTTTACTCTGACGAATGCACCTGCGGGCACCTCTTCGCCCTCGTCAATGGGAATACGCACGAGCGCTGAATCGGCACCGACGCGGTGAGAAGAGAATGTCGAAAGATACGCAATCGCCTCTACAAGATTCGTCTTTCCTTGGCCGTTTGCTCCAAGGAGGACGCTCGGCCCTTCAGGCAGTTCGAGAACAAGATGATGCCAGGAACGGAAATTGTCGAGGGCGAGGTGCGAGATCCGCATCCTCAGATGCCAAAGCGAATCGGCATGAGGAGGTAACGGAAGGTCGAAACTTCCCCTTCGTCAGCTTTTGTTTGCCCGGTCATCACAGCTGGCTTGTTCGCATCCGTGAATCCGAAACGCACATAATCGGTGTCCATGACGGCTAATCCGTCAAGGAGGAACTGCGGATTAAAAGCGGTGGTGATTTCTTCGCCGTACAGGGTCGCGTCAATTGCTTCGCGGGCCTGAGCGTTTTCACCTTGACCTGCTTCGAGGACGAGGTGGCCTTCAGTGAAGGATAGGCGCACGGAAGTTTTACGTTCGGCGACAAGGGCCATGCGTTTGACAGCTTCGAGGAGGGCGTGACGATCACATACCGCCTGAATCGGCGTGGCTTCGGGGAAAAGCCTACGCACCGGCGGGTAGTCGCCATCCATCAAGGTTGAAGTCGTGCGGCGTTGCGCAGCGCTAAAACCGATGAGCGAAGGCGAGCCGGGCTGGTTGTCATTGGAAATACCGAGGGTCACTTTTGTGCCCGAAGTCATTGATTTTGCGACATCTTGAAGAATACGGGCTTTGACTAAAGCGATCTGAGTGATCGAAGGATCGGCGGGTTCCCATGTGAGTTCGCGCATTGCCAGGCGGTAGCGGTCGGTCGCAAGCAAAGTCATGCCTTCGCCGTCGATTTCGATCCTCACACCGGTCAGCAGTGGAAGGGTGTCATCTTTTGAGGCGGCAATGCAGACTTGAGCAACGGCTTGAGCGAGGACCTGCGAATCAATTGCGCCGGTCGTTTCCGGCTGTGCAGGCAGTAGGGGGTATTCCTCGATCGGCATGACGGCGAGCATGAAGCGCGAGGAACCGCAGCTCAGCTTTACTTTCGTGTCTTCGAGTTCAAAAGTGACCGGCTTGGACGGTAAAGATTTAGAGATATCGGCAAGGAGCTTGCCGGAAACGAGGACATCACCGGGTTCTTCAACGGTCGCAGGGATCGTAGAGTTTGCCGAAACCTCGTAGTCAAAAGAGGAGAGTTGAAGTTCTTCAGCGGCGGCGTGGATGCGCACACCTGCGAGGATCGGACTGGCTGGACGCGCAGGAAGGGCCCTTGCGGTCCAAGACACTGCCTCGGCGAGGACATCGCGAGCGACGGTGAACTTCATTCCAGCCTCCGTGAAGGTTTGACGATACGCCGTCTCACTCTACCTTCCTGAGCGGATAAACGTTAGTCGATCACTTCAGAACATCACCTTCAGTGCCGAGGGCGGGACACACTTTCCAAAAGAGTGCGAAAGACTCTTCGTGGGTCCAGGTGCTGATGTCGGTGGTTTCGCGTCATTTGAAAATGACAAAAACTTGTCATCATCAGGGGTGTGGATTCTGTGGAAACAAGAGTTTTTCACCGTTCTAGAGCCGATAAGTAGTGTTCATGTTTCCGGGGATGAATATGGGGATTCGTCACGAGTGACTGTGGAAAGCAAAAAATGCGATGACGCGATGTCCACAGATGCACCGCGTCAATCCCCACAGTGGGAAGGTGGATTCACCGCACTATTCACAGGAGATGTGGACGAGAGGGAGAAGCCGCGATGTGTAAAGCGAACGCGGATCAGTACCTGCCTGTTATGAGCCGCGCGCAGCCTTTTTGATCCGATTCGTCAGCTCTGACACATGGTTGAAGGTCTCTCGTTTTTCCTTCATCTGAGCAAGGATCTTCTTATTCGCATGGATGACGGTCGTATGGTCGCGACCAAAGGCCTGTCCAATCTTCGGTAGGGACAGGTCGGTCAATTCCCTACACAGATACATCGCGATTTGACGGGCTTCGACGACGTGACGCGAACGGTCAGTTGAGCAGAGCTGGTCGATCGTCACTCCAAAATAGGCCGCACATTGACCCATGATGAGTGAAATCGTAATTTCGTTGTCATCGGGATCTGAGACATAGTCTTTGAGCATCATTTCAGCAAGGGCCAGGTCAACCCTTTCTTTCGTCAGGTTTGCGTAGGCAACGACACGGACGAGGGCGCCTTCAAGCTCTCGGATGTTTGAGGAGATCCGCGAAGCGATGAACTCGAAGACTTCCGGCTGTATTTCGAGGGCGTCCGTTGCGGCTTTCTTCTGAAGGATCGCGATGCGGGTCTCAAGGTCTGGTGGTTGGACATCAACGAGAAGCCCTGAACCAAAGCGTGAGGTCAGGCGCTCTTCAAAGCCGTTGAGATAGTTCGGATGCACATCCGAGGTCACGACGATCTGCTTATTGGCTTCGTAGAGGGCATTGAACGTGTGGAAGAAGCCTTCCATCGTTTGTTCTTTGTCGCCGATGAACTGAATGTCGTCGATGAGGAGGATATCGAGTTCACGGTATCGCCTGTGGAAGGCTTCGACCTGTGAGTTGTCTGTTTTGTTCAGACGGATCGCATTAATGAACTCGTTGGTGAACTCTTCGGAGTTGACGTAGCGGACCTTGAGTTTTGGGTAGAGCGAGAGGGCGTAGTGGCCGATCGCATGAAGAAGGTGGGTTTTGCCCAGACCGGAATCGCCGTAGATAAAAAGAGGATTGAAGGTACTTCCCGGCGATTCAGAAGCAGCGAGTGCTGCGGCGTGGGCGAATCGATTCGAAGGGCCGATGACGAAAGTGTCGAAGGTGTACTTCGGATTGAGTCGGGTCTGTGTTCCATCGACTGCAGGAGAAGAAGACATCTGAGAGTGGTGGACAAAGGATGATGCCTCATGCGGTGTGTGCGTCACATGGGCTGTGCGTGTCTTGTCCTCACCCTGTTCGTGGTGGTCCTGTTTGTGTTGGGGCATCGAGGTGCCGCGCTGTTTCACAGGGTCTTCGCAGGGCTCGGATGAGGGTTCAGAGTCTTCTTCATTCAGACTGACACTGAGCGCAGGATTAACGGTGATTGCGATGCGGATCTCGCGTCCTAAGGTTGCTGAAAGAGCCTTCGCGACCTCGGCATTCGCTTTGGCTTCGATCCACGCTTTCGTGAAATCGGAGGGGACGGCGAGCAAGATCGTGCCTTCGATGTCACCGAGGGCCTTGGCGGAGCGCAGATAGGTTGAGGCCGCAGGGCCGAGATGATCTGTGGAAATGGTGTCGAGTGCTTGCTTCCAGGCATCGTCCAGTGATGTCGTCTCCACGGTCCGTCCTCACGATACTTTGTGTGATGTCACTCATCGAATGGGGGAGTTATCCACAGCATCCGATCGTCTGCCACTGTAGCTGTCCCCAGTGTAATTCACAGCTTGGGGATGAAACTGTGGAAGAAAGCCTACGAATCACATACGTGTAGTTACAAGGGCGGCGCTGCGCGGTAAAGCCAAAAGGTCAGATTCCACAGGCATGTGGAGAGAAAGTGCGAATTCACAGGTGTGGACGACATTGACTCACAGAGAATTCCACAGGTGTGGATACAGTGATTTGCTCACATACCAGGAAATGACATTGACTCGCGTCCCTTAGAGCTCTAACCTGATTTCTTGTCTGTGCCCGTTTCTTCGGGTACGCCATCGACTCCTGCGCGAAACAATCGCGGTGGAGTTACACCACACGAACGATGAGCGGGAGTTTTCGGCCCGCTCCCGCCGAGGAGAACTGCAGTGACCACCAAGCGGACCTACCAGCCGAACAACCGTCGTCGCGCTAAGACGCACGGATTCCGTCTTCGCATGAGCACCCGCGCCGGCCGCGCCATTCTGGCCGCACGCCGCCGCAAGGGCCGCGCCAAGCTGTCCGCCTGAGACTGCGCTGGTGCTGCCTCGCGCACACCGGATGGTCGATCCTCAGGATTTCCGACAAACCTTCCGTCAAGGAACGCGAGCTGGAAATCAGATACTGATCGTCCACGCACGAACCGACGAGGAGCGCAATGATCGCCTCGTCGGTTTCGTCGTGCCTAAAAGAGAGATCAAACGGGCAACGAAGCGCAATCGAGTCAAAAGGCAGCTCCGACACCTCATGCGCGATCGCCTCGACTCCATTCCCGAGGGCGGACGTATCGTTGTGAGAGCAAGCGGGAAAGCATTTGGCTGCACATCCTTAGAGCTGGCTACTCACCTGGATTCGGCACTTGCGAGAGCCTGGAAGCGCTGGGAATCACAATGAACACCCCGGTGCGCAGCATCGAGACCATTCGACGCACGCGGAGACGACCTGTGAGTCGGATCCTCATTTTTCCGATCCGCCTCTATCGTCGATTCATCTCACCGATGATCGCTCCGCGATGCCGCTATGCGCCAACATGTTCGGCCTACACAATCGAAGCTATCGAAGTTCACGGACCAATCAAAGGGATTCTCCTTGGAACATGGAGAATCATACGATGCAATCCCTGGAGCTTAGGCGGCGTTGACCGTGTACCCCCTCAAGGGCACTGGAAGCCAGAGCCTTGGATACCCCCTCAGGATTGGGCGGGTCATGCAAGCGACATTGTGAGGCCAACCCCGATGGGGCTTGAACCTCTCCTGGGCGAGAATGCGGGTTCCGCCCTCGTCCTCGAAAACCTTCCGGCGAAGGCCGGACGATCACGCGCACGGCGCGCGTAAATGCTTGAAGGAGCACATGCATGTTCGACAAGATCATTCACCCCTTCGCCGTGGCTGTGGCGTGGGTCTGGGTGAAGATCCACGACTTCCTCGTCCTGCTCGGATTCACATCCGGTTCCGGCGTAGCCTGGGTCATTTCAATTATTCTTCTGACCTTGATCGTGCGCGTCGCGATCGTGCCTCTTTTCCTCAAGCAGATTAAGAGTTCGCGAGCCATGCAGGCCGTCCAGCCTGAGATGCAGCGTATTCAAGCAAAATACAAGGGCAAGAAAGATCAGGTCTCTCGTCAAAAACAGATGGAAGAGACCCAGGCCCTGTACAAGAAGTACAAGGTCAGCCCCTTTGCTTCCTGCTTCCCTCTCCTCGTTCAGATGCCGATCCTCTTTGCGATGTATCGTGCGATCTACGCCATTAAAGACCTCGCTGCGGGCACCTACAAGTACGCTGATATTGAGACCGACCACCTCGGGCCGATCAACCAAGAAGTCGCAAGCGCGATCAACGATTCCACCGTCTTTGGGGTACGTCTTTCCCACACGATCACTTCGGGAGACGGAACTTCGGCGGTTATTGTTTTTGTTCTCTTCATCATCATCATGATGGCGCTCATGTTCTACTCCATGCGAATGTCGATGGTAAAGAACATGCCTCCCGCTGTGAACGCGAACAATCCGCTCGTCCAGTCACAAAAGACGATGCTCTACATAATGCCGCTCATGTATCTCATTTCTGGCGCTTTCTTCCAGATGGGTGTGCTTGTCTACATGATTACCGGTTCTGTCTGGGCAATCGGCCAGTCCTACTGGACCATTAAAGTCATGCCGACTCCCGGTGCTCCCGCATATCAAGAGCTCGTCGCCAAGCGCTATGCGAAATACAGTCAGTGGGCTAAGCCTTTCTTTGCTGACTACGATCTAGCTCGCGCCTCCTTGCCGTCCTCGGCTGAGGATCCGAATGTGATCGCCTTGAATGAAAAGACCTTCCTTGATGCGGCGAAACGAGCGAAAGCTCAAAAAGTTGCCACCGATTTCCCCGCGTCGATGACAGCTGGGGACAAAGTTTCTGTGCTGCGCACCCTCGCTGTGCAAGAGTGGAACACTCTTCCTGACGAAGTGTGGATGCGCGGAGTGAAAGAAGCCACCGCAAAAGCTGAGGAACGTCGCATCCAGCAAGCAAAACGCGAACAACACAAGAAGAAAATGTCTCGCGAAGAACGACTTGCCGAGGCCGAACGTCAGCGCGCACGCGAAGCACGCAAGCAAGCGGCGAACCAGAATCCTACTCACAGCGCCGAAGATCTTGAACGCCGCCGCCAAGAACGCCGACGTGCGCGCAGGGAGCAACGCAAAAACAAAGGACAGTGAGCCGATTTCGATGAAGCTCTTTCCGCTTCATCGATCCTCAAGACCTCCACACAATCGAGTTTTGGGAGACCAAGATGACTGACACTCAAAAGGACAAGCTGACGCACCTCGAAGAAGAAGGTGAACTCGCTGCCGACTACCTTGAAGAACTCCTCGACATTGCCGACCTCGATGGTGATATCGAAATCGACGTTGAGAACGGAAGGGCCAGCGTAGAGATCGTTTCAGAAGAGCCTTCCGCCCTCGAAAGTCTTGTTGGTGAAAACGGCGATGTTCTCGATGCGCTTCAAGAACTCACACGTCTTGCTGTCCAGACTGAGACCGGTGAGCGTTCGCGTCTTATGCTTGACATCGCTGGTTTTAGGGCTGAACGCAAGATAGAGCTGCAAGAAATCGCAATGGAAGCGATCGCGCGTTTGCGTGCAAGCGGAAACTCTCAGCGTCTGGATCCGATGAATCCTTTTGAGCGCAAGGTGTGCCATGACGTCGTAGCTCGTGAGGGTTTCGTCTCCGAATCCGAAGGTGTTGAGCCTTATCGTCGCGTGGTGATCCTCGCTGCTGAAGAAGTGACAGAAGAAGAAAGCGATGAGGAAACCAAAGCGGAAGTCAATGAGGCGTGAGCACAAAGAAGCTGGGATCGGAATCGACTCTGACGCACGCTCTACCTTCGGATACTCGGAGTGTAGATGCTAAGGCTGCGAATGCTGAGGATGTTGCTTCCCAGGTTATGAACACAGGGCTTGTGGAGACTGAGCGTGGCTTTCCTGTGGAGGAAAACGCGAAGAAGGGGCGTCAAGTGGGCGACCCTTTCACTCCTGAGCAGCCAACAGATGAGGTGCGTCGCTTCTTCGGATCTGCTTTTGCTGATATTGAACATTTTGTTCATATGCTCGAAGAAGAGGGGGAAATCAGAGGACTTGTAGGGCCTCGGGAAATGGAGCGGCTCTGGTCACGTCATGCGGTGAACTCTGCGGCACTTCTTCCTTTCTTGCCGAGATCGGGGCAGGTTCTTGACATTGGTTCGGGCGCGGGCCTGCCCGGAATCGTGATTGCGATTTGCCGTCCAGACCTGGATGTTCACCTCGCAGAGCCGATGGCGCGACGCTGTGAATGGCTTTCTGACGTGATCGAAGAGATCGGTCTGGACAATGCCACTGTGCATCAGCTACGTGCTGAAGAGCTCCGCGGTAAAGGTCGAGCAGACGTGATTACCGCGCGAGCGGTAGCGAATATGTCGAAGTTGATTCGCATGACAACAAAACTCATCGCACCCAAAGGTTCATTGGTGGCACTTAAAGGTCGTCGTGCAGCTCTTGAAGTGCAAGAGGCTGCACGTGAACTCAAGAGTCATCACCTTGTGGCGAACATCCACGAGGTTCCTTCGATCATGGAAGAAGAATCAACTTTCGTTGTCGTATGCACACGAGAAAAATAGTTTTCACTCTTTTTCTCTGTTCATGACTGTTGCTTTTCTTGATTCCTGTTCCTATCTGTTGGATGCGTTTAGTCTCTTATTCACATCTGTCGGGTATGCGTGGGCGAATATGACGGGTGATCCTCGTAGACTGGACGGGTTGAGATGGAAGGTGGTCCTTTGAGCATGAAATTATCTGATAAGGATTCAACTCCGCTGCTGTCGCAGATGGAGCAGAACATGCGTGATCGTCGCCTTCTTTCGGATGCCGTATTCGGACGCCCGTCACGTACCCGAGTAATCGCCGTTGCGAATCAAAAGGGTGGGGTCGGTAAGACCACATCGACGGTTAATCTTGCTGCCGCTTTGACCGAGGGCGGTCTGAAAGTTCTCGTCATTGATGCAGATGCTCAGGGAAATGCTTCATCAGCGCTCGGTATTGAACATTCAGCGGGCACACCTTCGACCTATGACGTTCTTATTGGAGATGAGCAACTTGCACACGTTCTCATCCCCTGCCCGGACCTTGAAGGACTGCTGGTCTGTCCTGCGACCATTGATCTTTCAGGAGCTGAGATCGAATTAGTCGATCTTCCACGACGCGAATTTCGTTTAGCTGAGGCCTTGAAAGACTTCCTTGCAAGTGTGCGCGATATTGATGTCGTCCTTATTGACTGCCCTCCTTCTCTTGGACTCGTCACCTTGAATGTAATGGTCGCCGCTGATGAAGTCCTGATTCCGATTCAAACGGAGTATTACGCGCTTGAGGGCCTGAGTCAGCTGTGGTCAACGATTGATCGTATTCGCTCTGATCTCAATCCTCGCCTTCACGTATCAAGCATGTTACTGACGATGTCGGATCGCAGGACACGCTTAAGTGAAGAAGTAGAAGCTGAGGTGCGCGCTCATTTTTCAGATCTCACCTTGGATACGGTGATTCCTCGTTCGGTGCGCGTATCTGAGGCCCCCTCATATGGCCAGTCGGTCATTACTTACGATCCACGAAACAGCGGAGCTTTAGCCTATAGGAAGGCAGCGCTGGAACTGAGTCTGCGCCTCGCTCAGTCCTAATAAAAGAACAAGCAGGAGAGAGCGCAGCCCCCGCCGCTTACTTGCTGATCTTCGTTTCTACTGTCGAGGGCGGGAATCTGGCGTTCAATCAGGCCGCGTGGGAGCGAGCCGTGCAGGTCGCCGGGCTGAAAGGCTAGGTGACCAACATTCCCGCAAGTCTCATGCCCGCAAGCGAGGTCATCTCCTCCTACCACGACCTGTGGCACGTGGAGCAGCCCTTCCGCATGAGCAAGACCGACCTGAAAGCCCGCCCCGTCTTCCACCACAGCGAGCAAACCATCGAAGCCCACCTGACCATCGTCATCGCGTCCTGCCCTGTCCCGCTACCTACACACCACCACCGGCATCAGCGCCTCGAAAATCATGCGTGCTCTCAAGTACCTCCAGCACGTCACCATCAGCGTGCCCGGCGGACACTCCCTCACAGCCAGCCCTACCATCACCCCCCAGTCCGTTACATTCTCAGCATCCTCCACCCAGACGACACACTAAACACCTGAAGTCACCTCTTATTCGTCCTTCTGGGTACCGGATCTGTCTTGCAGGCAGGTGAGGTTTCTCAGTGTGAGGTGCTGCGAGAGTGTTTCACGTGAAACAATGAGACTTGAGAACGGAGGTCATCATGGCGAATGAGAAGAGTAATCGCAATAGTTCTGGACGAGCTGCAACGAAGCATACAGCTTTAGGTAGGGGTCTTGGCGCACTGATTCCTTCACAGATAGTCAATGATGACTCTGCAACGAGTTCTGGAGCATCAACAGATCCTCTGGATGTTCTCTTTCCCGGTCGCCCCTCAGGTGCACGTCTGCGAGGGGGATCCGCAAAGGACTTGCTTACCCCGAAGTCTTCAGGAATGTCCCGAACTCGAAAATCTGCCAAAGTGACGAGCTCAACGAGTTCTGACGTAAAAAGTAAACAGAAGCAAGGGAGAGATGAGAAGAAAGAGATGACGGCTTCTTCCGTCATTTCCTCATCCGCTTCTTCTTTATCGTCCACAGCAGACATAGCACCTGAAAGTGTTGAGATCAGTACGTATATAACACACAAAGAAGCTGACTCGAAGCTGCGCGTGGAGTCTGGAAGAAAGGAAGTGCAGACACACTCTCCGGTTTCTGCGACTCCTCTGCATCAGGAGAAGGGATCATCAGATAAGGTCGAAATCACTCTGGGCACGGATGCTGATTCATCCGAACTGAAGGATCAGCAGCTCTCCTCTTCAGAAAGTGCTTTTCCAAAGAAAGATGGGGAGTCTGCAAGTTCCAATGCAAATGTTTCACGTGAAACATCGCAAGATCTTTTACCTGTTCCTGGTGCCACCTTCGCAGACATTCCGATTGATTACATCGTTCCGAATACGCGACAACCTCGTGAAGTTTTTGATGAAGACGATCTTGCAGAGCTGCGTGACTCGATCCTTGAAGTAGGGGTATTGCAGCCGATCGTTGTGCGACCGATCGACTTTGAGGCAGAACACTCTCCTCGTCTTGTGGAGTACATGAAGGAAAAACCGAAGGCGCGCTTTGAACTCATTATGGGAGAACGGCGTCTTCGAGCATCCGAACTGGCTGGATTTGAAACCGTTCCGTCGATTATCCGGCAAACTGAGGATGAGGATCTTCTTCGTGATGCTTTGTTGGAAAACCTTCACCGCGCACAACTCAATCCCCTTGAAGAAGCTTCTGCATATCAGCAGCTCATGGCAGATTTCGGTGCGACACAGGAACAACTCGCAAAACGAATTGCCCGATCACGTCCGCAGATTGCGAATACCCTACGCTTACTTAAGCTCCCACCTGCGGTTCAAAAGAAAGTTGCGGCGCAGGTGATTTCTGCAGGTCATGCCCGAGCCCTACTTTCTTTGAAAACAGCTCAGGAAATGGAAATCCTTGCTGAACGAATTGTTGCCGAAGGGCTTTCTGTGCGCACGACTGAAGAGCTTGTTCGCCTTGGCCGCGTAAAATCTGTGTCACGATCGCAACGCACACCCCGAGTCGCGACACTCTCAGCGCTTGGTGAATCAGTGGTCTGCGCATTTGAGAATCTGTACGAAACGAGAGTGACGATCACTGAAGGGGCAAAGAAGGGGAAGATTGTCATTGAGTTTGCCGGTCAGGAAGATCTTGAGCGAATTAAAGATCTCGTGATGCGACAACACTGAAATGTGCGACGGTATCCGTTACGGTGCAGTAAAGCTACGTCATAAGCTGTTCTTCTCCGTGTAATAGAACACTAAAGTGGTTCGACCTATTGGAAGCAAGCACAATAGGTGTTATCAAAGTTCGAGAGAAAGGGGTGCAATGCGTATCGAAGCGCTGAAGCGGCCTGTTCTCTTCGATGTGGGTGGCGTCCTCGTTAATTCACATCCCGATCCTGCCTGTATTGCAGCACTCATTGGTGACGATTCTTCTGAATTTGTCGCTCTGGTCGATCAAGCGATATGGGCAAATCGCGATGCTTACGATGCGGGAGCAAGTGATCGAGACTTCTGGGATCGGGTTTTAGGGGACTGTGGACAGCCGCAAGTCAGTGATGAAGTGTTGAGCAAACTCGTTGAACTCGATTCAATGCGAATGCATCACGCCAATCCTGAAGCCCTGGAGCTTATTCGCGAACTTGCTCAGGCGGGTGTCCGGCTAGGAATTCTTTCCAATGCTCCCAAACCCATCGCCGATCAAATCCGGCGCGCCTCATGGGCGAAGAGCTTCAGTAGCTTCGTTTTTTCCTGTGACGTAGGTTCATGTAAACCACATCGGCAGATCTATCGCGAATCTCTTGAGATTTACGAGGTCGATCCAGAAGATGTGATTTTCTTCGATGATCGGAAGAAAAATATCAGGGCAGCTCAACTTCTCGGTATCCACGGGATCGTCTGGACCGGCGCTGCTCAAGCGCGTGAAAGTTTGCAAGAACTCAACATTCTGAGCTGAAAAAGGACTCTTCTGAAGGTTCCTTTCCGATCATCATTCTTTCCTTCTCAACATGGACTCAATGCTTTGTGAAGCCACCATTGCACTCACTATCATTGAGCGCACCCTTCAGCACGCCCTCAGACATGGTTATAGGACAAAAGGGACCCGTACTGCCAGGAAGTTACCCGTGGTGAACAGTGATGCGCACGTGTTTAACAGTGGCACCGGGGATGTTGTCTGCGAAGACGTCGAGCACGTCAGCAATTGGGCGGTAACGAGGTAAGTGGTTGGGAGTGATACTGTCCAGGCACCGACCACGCAGTCCAACCCAGCCTTGGTGACTAGGATTCGCAGGGGTTGAAGCAGTGGTGGTGTATGGGTCACGGTTTGTGTCCTGAGCAAGACGGGTA
>JASBZF010000011.1 GCA_029983625.1 Pauljensenia sp.
CAAAACCCTCGGCTCATCACATATGCTCGAATTATTGAACGAGTGACTCTGGGAGAAGAGGACAGATGAAAAAACAACGCGACGGCTCCTACTTTACCGAGCCTCAGTTCCGCATCGATCCTGGCGACACAATCGCTGATTTCCTGCGTCAACGCGCCCGCAAGTACCCCCAGCACATCGTCGTTGAACAACGCACCCCGGTGGGATCAACGCGCCCCATCACCGCTGAAGAACTCCAAGCCTCAGTCGATGAAACCGCGCGCGGACTCATCGGAATGGGAATCGCCCACGGCGACGCGGTTGCGATCTGCTCGGCAACCTCCTACGAATGGATGCTCCTTGACCTCGCACTGCTGTCCATAGGCGCGATCTCAGTTCCCATCTACGAATCCGATTCAGCGGCACAGATCGCACATATCCTCTCCGACGCTTCCATCGTCCGCGTCTTCACGCAAAACGGCCAGCAAGCTGCACTCGTTCAATCCGTCACACACAACTCAGGTCTGGCCGTCCACTCATTTGAATCCGGCGCACTCCTTGAAGTCGCAGCCGCCGCTAAAGGCATCAGCGATCATGAACTCGACATGCGACGTCGAGGAGTTCACACTGACGACATCGCGACCATCATCTACACCTCGGGTACTACGGGCCTTCCCAAAGGTGTCGTCCTCACCCAT
This sequence comes from Pauljensenia sp., assembly GCA_029983625.1. Taxonomy (GTDB): domain Bacteria; phylum Actinomycetota; class Actinomycetes; order Actinomycetales; family Actinomycetaceae; genus Pauljensenia. The sequence goes on from JASBZF010000011.1 coordinate 678, forward strand.
CGCAACTTTGTGGGAACCGCCTACGCCACCCGACAAGTCCTCGCAGATATCATCGACTCGCCCTCAACCCGGCTCCTCCTCTTCCTGCCCGTCGCCCACGTTCTCGCACGATTCGTTATGCATCTGGTGATCTCCGGTCGAGGCGTCATCGGATTCTCACCCGATATTAAAAACCTCCTTCCCGATATCGCAGCATTCAAACCGAGTGTCCTTCTCGTCGTCCCAAGGGTTCTCGAAAAGGTCTACAACGCGGCCCTGAGCAAAGCAGGCGGCGGCGTGAAAGGCAAGATCTTCGCATGGTCAGCCAAACGCGCACGAGCCTACGCTCGCGCTCAAGAATCACTGCTCGGCCCCTCCCCCGCCAAGAAAATTAGCCGCAGCGTCGCAGACGCACTCGTTCTGAAGAAAATTCGCACTCTCCTCGGCCCCAACCTTCGCTATATCGTTTCAGGAGGCGCCCCCCTTTCCCCTGATCTCGCGCAGTTCTTCTCCGGGATGGGCATCACTTTGCTCCAGGGATACGGCCTCTGTGAATATACCGGCCCCGTCACGGTTCAACTCCCCAAGGATCGCACCGCCGGATACGTCGGACCAGTCCTACCGGGGAACGCCATTAAAATCGCGCAAGACGGTGAAATCCTCATTAAAGGGATCTCCGTTATGCGCGGCTACCACGGTCTTCCCGAAGAGACCGCCCGCGTCCTTGATCGCGGATGGTTCAAAACCGGCGACCTCGGCACAATCGACCGTACACACGGATTACGGATAACGGGCCGTAAAAAAGAACTCATCGTCACCGCAGGAGGCAAGAACGTCTCGCCTGAAGTCCTAGAAGAATCACTTGCCACCCATCCCCTGATCGCATCCGTCATCGTCGTCGGTGAAGCACGCCCCTATATCGGCGCACTGATCGCCCTCGACCATGACATGCTGCCGTCGTGGTTCACCAGACATGGACTCAATCCCGCAGACGTGAGCGAAGCAGCACAGCACCCCAAAGTCTTGGAATCGCTTGAACGCGCGATCGGGCGCGCCAATAAAAAAGTATCCCGAGCCGAATCTATTCGGCGCTTCAGGATCATCGACGCCAGCTTCACGGTAGAAAATGGATACATGACCCCGTCGATGAAGCTTAAAAGGTCACGTGTTCTGAGCGACTGGGCTCATGAAGTAGATGCACTGTACAGCGAAGGCGACACAGCAAAGAGGAAGCCGAAGAAACGATGACACTGCGACGACTCGATGCGAACACTTGGGAAAATCCGGCAACTCGTCACGCGGATTCTACGTGGACTCTGCCGGGGATGCTGCGCAAACGCCTCGAGGAACACCCCGGAGAAATCGCCATTGAAATCCGTGGAACGCTCGGCGAGTGGATTCCCATCAGCATCGACGAATTCGTCCGACGTATCGACGACACCGCTCGCGGACTCATCGGTATGGGGGTTCAGCTCGGTGATCGCGTGGCGATCCTCGCACCGACCTCCTTCCACTGGGCGCTGCTCGACTATGCGATCCTGAGCTGCGGAGCCGTTACGGTTCCCATCTATGAAACCGACTCCGCCCAGCAAATCACGCATATCCTCAAAGACGCTCAGGTGTCTCTTGTCCTGACAGCAACCAGTCAGCAAGCTGATCTTGTCCGCACCGTCGCAGCGGATTCCATTCGTATCCTCGCCCTCGACCAGGGTGCTGAAAGGGACATTGCTGCAGCCGCACGCGATATTCCAATTGACGAAGTCCGTGCGCGCAGTGAAAAAATCACCATCAACGACCTTGCAACCATTATCTACACTTCGGGAACAACGGGTCTGCCCAAAGGCATTGAACTCAAGCACTCCAATTTCGTGGAATCCTTCATCCAGGCATACGACTTCCTCCCCGATCTCATTGCCTCACCGAAGAGCCGGACGCTCCTGTTCTTACCCCTTGCTCATTCCCTTGCGCGATTCGTGATGTACGCCCTCATGTCGGGAAGAGGTCGAGTAGCTTTCGTCCCGAACACGCACAACCTCGTCTCCGATATCCACACTTTCCAGCCCACACTCCTCCTCGTTGTCCCCAGGGTCTTGGAAAAGGTCTACAACTCGGCAAGCGCAAAAGCCGGGAAAGGGCTGAAAGCCTCGGTATTCTCCTGGGCGGTCGCACAGGCAAAAGCCGTTTCACAAGCCAGCGCTTACGCGGCTGCACCCGACATCGAAAAAGCGCCCGGTGTGGACGTCCCCGTTACCGATACCACCGCCGTTCACGATCCGACACTGAGTCCTTCACCCGGACCCAACTTCGCCTTAAAAACGAAACTGAAACTTGCTGATGCCCTCGTCCTTCGTCGGGTGAAAGCAATCCTCGGTCCGAACCTTCACACCATTATCTGCGGAGGTGCGCCTCTCGCCGCCGACCTCGCGCACTTCTACCGTGGGCTTGGGATCACCCTCCTTCAAGGCTACGGCCTCTCAGAGACAACCGGCCCCATCGCAGTTGAATGGCCCTCCGATTTCCCCCCGGACTCCGTGGGCTTCCCCTGGCCCGGAAACACGATTCGTATCGGCGCAGACGGTGAGATCCTCCTCAAAGGTGTGAGTGTGATGCGCGGCTATCACAACCTCCCTGAAGAAACCGCTTCCGCTTTCAGTGATGGCTGGTTCCATTCCGGTGATCTGGGCTCAATCGACGCATCAGGGCACCTGCGCATCACCGGCCGTAAGAAAGAACTCATCATCACCGCCGGAGGGAAGAACGTCTCGCCTGAAGTGCTCGAAGACTCCCTCCAAACCCATCCGCTGATCTCCACCGTGATTGTCGTTGGCGATGCCAGACCCTACATCGGTGCCCTCATCACCCTTGACCCTGAGATGCTTCCCCTGTGGCTTGCATCCAAAGGACTCAAAGCAAGCGATCCTGCCGCTGCTGCGGAACTGCCGATTGTCCGGCATTCTTTGGATCGGGCGATCGCCCGCGCGAATGAGAAAGTGTCGCGGGCCGAATCAATCCGCCGCTACCGCATCGTCAATGCCGCATTCACCGTTGAAAACGGATACCTCACTCCCTCACTCAAACTTAAGCGCCGCGCAGTCCTGCGCGACTTCAGTCACGAAGTTGACGCCCTCTACGCGGACGGAACGGAAGAGAAATAATGGCCGATCGCCCTGTCGCCCTCGTCACCGGTGCCACACGCGGTCTTGGAAACGCCATCGCACGCGCCCTCTCACCCACGCATCAGCTCATCATTGCAGGCAGATCCGAAGAGGCAGTGACCAGGGTCTGTGCGGAATATGAGGGCGCTCTCGGGCTTGTGGCCGACCTCAACAATGAAGCGCAGACAACCAGGGCCGTATGCGATGCCCTAGAACGAAGCGGACGCCTCGATGTCCTCATCAACAATGCCGGTGTCGGTTGGAAAGCCAGTATCGAGGACACTCCGCGAAGCCAGTGGCGTGACATTCTGGAAACAAATCTCATCGCCGTTGCTGATCTCACGCGCCTATGCCTTCCTATGCTCAGGAAATCACACGGTACCGTCATCATGGTGAACTCAGGGGCCGGGATACGAATCTATCCCGGTGATGCCGCCTACACGGTCTCTAAATGGGCTTTGCGGTCCTTCACCGAATGTTTACGTGAATCAGAACGCGGGCGCATACGGGTTGTTTCCCTCCATCCCGGTCGGATCGACACGGATATGCAAGTGCATATGCAAAGGCAAGCAGGACGCCCCTATCGTGCAGAAGAACATATGCGCGCCGCAGATGTGGCTGCGACGATCCGCATGGCCGTTGATCTGCCTTCCTCAACAAATCTTGATGAGATTCACATGAGGACCACAGAAATGCCACTCTAGGCTACGTCTTCCGTAGCGTCTTTGTCTTTCTCGATCTTTTTCTCAGGTTGTTTTGGAGTTCACAAAGCGTTTCTTCGTGTCTTTTCCCTGCCGATCTTTTCAGCTATCCGTTCGTATCGGATCTTTCTTCAAAATCTCAGCGAGAAACTGTCCCGTATAGGAAGCTGACATGGCCGCCACCGACTCAGGGGTCCCCTCAGCAACAACGGTTCCGCCGCCAGCCCCGCCCTCGGGCCCCATATCAATGATCCAGTCCGCACATTTGACAACATCCAAGTTATGTTCGATCACAATGACCGTATTTCCCTTATCCACCAGCGATTGAAGGACAAGCAGAAGTTTACGAATATCCTCAGAGTGTAAGCCGGTTGTCGGTTCATCCAAGACATACACGCTTCGCCCCGTTGAACGTCGCTGCAGCTCAGAAGCAAGTTTCACGCGCTGAGCTTCACCGCCCGAGAGTGTTGTCGCCGACTGGCCAAGGCGCACATAACCTAAACCCACCTCGACAAGCGTATTGAGATGCCGAGCGATTCGGGTGATTGGCGCAAAAAACTCAGCAGCTTCAGCGATCGGCATATGAAGAATGTCCGCAACCGATTTTCCTTTATACAGGATCTCCAAAGTCTCTCGGTTATAGCGGGAGCCGTGGCAGACCTCGCAGGGAACATACACGTCCGGGAGGAAGTTCATTTCAATACGTAAAGTGCCGTCACCTTTGCAGGATTCGCAACGCCCACCCTTCACGTTGAAAGAAAAACGACCCGGCCCGTATCCGCGTACTTTCGCTTCTGGAGTCTCAGCGAAAAGCTTACGAATTGCATCCCACACACCCGTGTACGTCGCAGGATTAGAACGAGGAGTCCGACCGATCGGAGATTGATCAACGTGGACCACCTTATCGAGCTGCTCAACACCCGTAATTGAACGGTGACGACCAGGAACGAGTCGAGCCCCGTTGAGGCGCGAAGCTAAGGAACGATAAAGAATCGAATTGACGAGGGTGGATTTCCCTGAACCGGAAACGCCGGTCACCGCAATAAAACACCCGAGAGGAAAATCCACCGTCACATTGTCAAGATTGTGTTCCTTAGCGCCTTTGACGGTGAGTACTCGCTTCGGATCGACAGGGCGCCGATTCTCAGGAGTGCGGATAGACCTGCGTCCTGACAAATAGTCGCCGGTCAGTGAGCGCGTATTTTCTTTCAATTCAGCAAGAGTGCCCGAATGGACGACCCAGCCGCCTGCTTCCCCCGCACCCGGCCCGATATCAACAATCCAATCCGCCGCTTCCATCGTTTCTTCATCGTGCTCAACAACGATGAGTGTGTTCCCCAGGTCGCGTAGGCGCTTGAGCGTATCAATGAGACGCATGTTATCTCGCTGATGCAAACCAATTGAAGGTTCATCGAGGACGTAGAGGACACCCACAAGTCCCGATCCGATTTGAGTGGCCAGGCGAATACGTTGAGCCTCCCCACCGGAAAGAGTACTCGCGGCCCGAGAAAGAGTGAGATACGTCAGACCTACATCAATGAGGAAATCAAGACGCGCTGTGATCTCGTGAAGGATCGGAGCTGCGATCGCTGCGGCACGAACTTCAAGCTGAAGATCGTTCAGGTGAGCTCTCGCGTCGGTAATTGACAGATCAGACAGTTCAGCGATCGAAAGACCACCCACTGTGACAGCTAAAACCTCAGGTCGCAGACGAGCTCCCTTGCACACCGGGCAAGGGATTTCCCGCATGAACGCATCAAGCTTTTCCGTCACCCACTCTGATTCTGTTTCCTGACGTTTACGTTCAATGTAGGACACCGCGCCCTCAAAGCCCGTCGTATAGGAGCGTTCACGCCCCCATCGGGTGCGGAACTTCACCTTCACTTCATAATCGTGACCATAAAGGATGGTCTCTTGTATTTCAGGTGTCAGGTCCTTCCACGGTGTTGACATCGAAAAACCCAGCTCACCTGCAAGAGACGTAAGCAGTCGCTGATGGTAGGTGAAATTAGAGTTCCACGGGCTCACCGCGCCATCGGCCAAACTGAGTTCTTCATCGGGAACTACAAGTTCAGGATCCACTTCATGACGAGTACCCAAGCCGCTACAGTCCGGGCACGCTCCGTAAGGGGCGTTAAAGGAAAAAGTTCTCGGTTCGATTTCTTCGAGGGCGAGGGGGTGGTCATTCGGGCAGGCACGTTTTTCTGAGTAGCGTCTGCGGCGTTGCGGATCGTCCTCGGCAAGATCCACCGCATCGATGACGACTAAGCCTTCGGATAGGCGTAGCGCAGTTTCAATGGAATCGGTGAGACGCTGGCGTATACCGGAACGCACCACGAGACGATCCACAACCACTTCGATCGTGTGTTTCAGCTTTTTTTCGAGAACTGGAGCATTTTCCAGTCGAACGGTCTCACCGTCAATAATGGCTCGCGTAAAGCCCGAGGCGCGCAGCTCATTGATGAGATCCTGATATTCGCCTTTACGGCCACGCACGACGGGTGAGAGCACTTGAAAGCGCGTCCCCTCTTCCATCGCACGCACCCGATCCACGATCTGTTGAGGTGTCTGAGCTTGGATTTTCGCAGCGCACACCGGGCAGTGCGCCGTTCCTGCGCGCGCGTACAGCAGACGCAGATAGTCGTGAATTTCCGTAATAGTGCCCACCGTTGAACGCGGATTACGCGAGGTTGACTTCTGATCGATTGAAACAGCTGGGGAAAGTCCCTCGATGAAATCCACATCGGGCTTATCCATTTGCCCGAGAAACTGGCGTGCATAGGATGAGAGGGATTCGACATAGCGCCGCTGTCCTTCAGCGAAGATCGTGTCGAAGGCTAAGGAGGATTTACCGGAACCCGACAAACCCGTGAAAACGATCATCGCATCGCGAGGCAGTTCGAGCGTGACGTCTTTGAGGTTGTGTTCGCGGGCACCGGAAATGATGAGTGAATCATGCACACCGTGATTCTAGCTCGGATTCCCTCTCCGCCCTCGTACATGTGTTCCATTTTTGAGGATCAAGCCCGGAATACGAGAAGACCATGAAAGCAAAAGAACAAAAGAGCAAGGTGTGCCAAGGCAACATCATGCAAGAAGGGAACTTCAATACGGATCTACTGTAAAAGCACACACGCACACTTTCCTCAAAGCGATAATCCGCTGTTCTTCATTTCAAGGATTCGACGCTTTTACGCAAAGAGAACCTCTATCGTTAAGACATGGCTTATTTCGCTGTCTTCTACGACTATGACCCATCACTGTGCGAACTCGCCGATGAGATCCGTCCGCAACACCGCGCTTTCTTAAGGGAACTCAAAGACCGTGGCGTCAATGTGGCTTCTGGTCCTGTGGACGCAGATACTCCGAATGCGCTTCTTATCTGTGAAGCTGATTCGGCCCAAAGCCTCGCCACTTTGCTTGACGCAGATCCCTTCGCGATAGCACACGTGATCACCAAACGTTCGATCTACCCGTGGAATCCGGTGATCTCGCGCTGGTGACCCCTTCTCGTCGATACTTTTTCACACGGTCTGTATGTCCAGCGCAGGTTGTAAGGCGCCAGCTTCTTCCGCCTGTTTCACAAGACGACGATTGAGCATCCGGTAGGTGCCTTCGATGAATGTACTTGCCAGAACACCGGCACACAGGATCACCATCCACTGCTCGAAAGTGGGAACAACGAGGGCGAAAAAGTCCCGCGTCACCGGCACAAGGACACCAAAAGTCGCCAAAAGACCCATCGCCATGAGGAGAAGGATCCTCCAGCCCACCAGGGGCCGGGCCGTAATGGACAGCAGCCACAGCGCTCCGAGCATCAGCGTCAGCGTCGCAGCGGTCTGACCCGCACTAGTACCGACCCCCACGAGGTAATAGGCACTCAGGGAAGCTGTCGCCAAAGCAATACCCGCAGGTACTGCCAGCGACAGGATCCGAGTAAGGAATCCTGGAATATAGCGTCTCGTGTTGGGTGCCAAAGCGAGGGCGAAAGCGGGAATCCCGATTGTGAGAGCACCAATGTAAGTAAAGTGCCTCGGCAAGAAAGGATAGGGAGCGGCAATGAGCGCAATCGCAATCACCGTGATCGCCGCATAGACCGTTTTCGCGAGGAAAAGTGCGGATACTCGCTCCATATTCGCGATGATTCTTCGCCCTTCAGCGAGGACTCCCGGAAGGACAGAAAAACGCGAATCAACGAGGACGATCTGAGCTACCGCCTTCGTTGCTCGCGCGCCCTCGCCCATTGCGATACCCAGATCAGCATCTTTGAGGGCAAGCGCATCATTAACCCCGTCACCGGTCATCGCGACACAGTGGCCGCGTGTGTGGAGTGCCTGAACCATCGCGCGTTTTTGTTCGGGGGTGACGCGGCCAAAAACATCGGCCTCTTCGACGGCATCTGCAAACTCGTCAGAGAGGTGATCTGCGGGGAGGTGGCTCGCATCGACGACACGCAATTCAGTGCCGTCGGGACGGTGAAGCCCCGCCCTCTTCGCAAGCGTCCCCACAGTCAAAGCATTGTCACCTGAGATCACGCGCAGGCGAATTCCTTGCTGTTCAAAATACGCCATTGTTTCGGCGGCATCTGAACGGAGTTCTTCTTCACAGATCACCAGGGCAAGAGGGTGGCGCTGTGCGGGCAGATCTTCTGTGAATGCTGAAGCTTGTGCTCCCACGAGGACAACCACGCGATGCCCCATCCCCGCTTCAGCATCGATTCTCATCCGCAGATCGCTGGAAGGATCATCGGGCAGAAGGATCTCAGGGGCACCCAAATACCAGTTCGCTGAAGGTGTTCCAATCGCAGCCCATTTGCGCGTCGAAGAAAAAGGAACACTCCACTCAGGATCAAGAGCCCGTACCTGATCTCCAAGAGCCCGTGCAATCGCTCGTGAAGTCTCATTAGAAGCGAGGGCGGTCAGCGTAGCTAAAGCCGACTCTGTTTCCTGAGGTGCTGAATCGAAAAGGCTCAACTCCCGCACCGCAATCCGCCCGGTGGTGAGGGTTCCTGTTTTATCCGTACACAGGGCATCGACGCGCGCCAGAACCTCAACTGCGGGCAGTTCCTGCACCAACACGCCGCGCCTCGCAAGAGTCGCCGAACCGATAGCAAAGTTCATCGACGTGAGGAGAACGAGTCCTTGCGGAATCATACCGACGACACTCGCCACCGCCAGAACGATCGCCTCCGACCAGTCTTCTCCTTGTGCAATTCGTGTCTGCGACCAGATGGTGAGAGCAATCATCGGTAGGAGAAGCGCAGAGATCACTTTCAGCACACGGTCGATACTCGTCTGGATTTGTGACACCGTAGGTGAATACACTCTTGCTCTTCGGGCGAGGTCCTGAGCGTACACGCGATCACCGACGGTCGTTGCTTGCATCGTTGCCGCCCCCGACACCACCGAAGTACCGGCGAGGAGATCGTCGCCCTCGTGTTTTTTAACGGGTTCAGATTCGCCGGTGAGGAGGGATTCATCCACCTCCAAGCCCTGCGAAGCGGCAACCACCCCATCGGCGCAAATCTGATCGCCCTGTTCAATGAGAATGATGTCATCGAGGACGACCTGCGATGCGGGAATCTGAACGACCTTCCCGCCCCTGCGCACCCGCGCACGTGGCGCATCCACGATCGCAAGAGAATCGAGAGTGCGTTTAGCTCTGATCTCTGAGGTGATACCGATAATCGCGTTGACGATCATGACTCCTGCGAATACGACATCTTGAACGTGACCGAAGATGAGGATGAGGACGGCCGCCGTCGCCAAAATCGCGTTAAAGGCTGTGAAGATGTTTTCGCGGATGATCGATCTCAAGGAGCGGGAGGTCTGTGAGGTCGTCGTGTTCACTTCGCCCCGAGCGATGCGTTCAGCAAGCTCTGCGTCTGTTAACCCGTGCTGAATATCAATGAGCGCGTTCGTCACGTGTTCATGTCCTTCTTAGTATGCAGATCAGAGCGCAAAAAATCAGTGATGCGCAGACTCAGGTAGCGTCTTCTGGGCTTTCACTTTCGCCCCGATAATCGAGGCCACAACTGTGAGCGTGATGGAAAGGAGGATGAAAAGAAGTGAGGGAACTATTCCGATCTCAGGCACCCAGTCCATGCCTTCACCTCCGTTGAGGAACGGCAACGTGTTTTCGTGCATCGCATGAAAAATAAGTTTCACACCGATGAAAGCAAGGATCGCCGCTAAGCCAAAGTGGAGGTAAATGAGTTTTTCTAACAGTCCATCGATGAGGAAGTACAGCTGACGCAAGCCAAGCAAGGCGAAAGCATTGGCGGCAAAAACGATATAAGGCTCACGTGTGAGGCCAAAAATCGCGGGAATCGAATCGAAAGCAAACATGAGATCTGCGGTGCCGAGGGCGAATACCACGAGCAGCATAGGAGTGAGGAATGTTCGACCACCGTGCCTGTGGAGGAACTTTTGCCCCATGAAACCATCGGTGACGGGGAATATGCGTCGCATCATTCTCACGAAAGAGTTCTCACGGTATTCCTCATCGTGTTCTTCTTCGTCACTGACCCCTTCGCGCGCCTGAGAGAAAGCAGTCCACAGCAGCCAGGCGCCGAAGATGAAGAACACCCAGGTGAAGCGTTCAATGAGCACCGCGCCGATAAGGATAAAGACCAGTCGAAGGACGAGGGCGATGACAATTCCCGTGAGAAGGGCTTTTTGTTGGAAGCTTCTCGGCACTCTAAAGGAGGCCATAATGATGATGAAAACGAAAAGATTATCGAGGGACAGGGCTTTTTCCGTGAGGAAACCCGCGTAGTATTCACCGGCGTACTGGGCACCGTAGACGGCCCATATCAGCAAACCGAATCCCAGCCCGAGAAGGACGTAGCCAAAAGACCACCAGGTCGCTTCTTTCAGAGTGGGTGTGTGCGCTTTACGGACGTGAGCGACAATATCGACGGTAATGAGCGTAAGAATAACGACAGCTAAAGCGAGCCAGCCGAGGGCGTGAACATGCATGGTGTGGGAACCCCTTAGAGGTACGAGCGATCGGATGAGGTCTCTTCCCACCCGAATGGGCGACTGATCCGAGCATTGCTCATCTCCAACGCCGTGGTGACGAACCAGCACTTCGCGGGCTTACTCCCCTCGCAGATCATTCTAGCGTGGAGCACGCCTCAGGGGCCTTTTGTGCCTCCCTGTGTATAACGCGGGATTCCTCACCTTCACCTTTTCTGCATCATCTGGCCGCTTGCATCTGGCGCAATTCCTTTTTCAGGTCTGCGATCTCATCACGCAATCTGGCTGCAAGCTCAAATTGCAGTTCCTCCGATGCCCTCATCATCTGTGCGGACAGTTCTTCAATCAGAGCAACAAGCTCCTCTTCGGCGCGCGCCCCGCTGTGCGTACCGCGTCCACGTGCCGCAGCGCGCGCCGAAGCGCTTGACTCCTTGCGGTAGCCACCTTCCAGGAGTTCTGCAGTGTCGATCTGCTCGCGGGCAAGCATGTCGGTAACGTCCGCAATTTTCTTCCGCAGAGGCTTGGGGTCAATACCGTGTTCTTCGTTGTAGGCAATCTGCTTGGCGCGACGACGCTCAGTTTCCGTGATTGTCGCCTGCATCGAATCGGTGATCCGGTCGGCATACATGTGAACTTCGCCGGAGACATTACGCGCAGCTCGTCCGATCGTCTGAATCAGGGAGCGTGTCGAACGGAGGAACCCTTCTTTATCAGCATCGAGAATCGACACAAGCGACACTTCAGGTAAATCAAGGCCCTCACGCAAGAGGTTAATACCGACCAGCACATCGAAGGTCCCCATCCGCAGCTGCCTGAGCAGTTCAACGCGGCGCAGCGTATCCACGTCAGAATGCAGGTATTCGACCCGTACACCACGCTGAGCGAGGTAGGTCGTTAAATCCTCGGCCATTTTCTTCGTCAAAGTGGTGACGAGGACGCGCTCATCCTGATCGACACGAACCCGTACTTCTTCGAGCAGGTCATCGATCTGCCCTGTCGTTGGTTTGACAACAATTTTCGGATCAACCAGACCTGTGGGACGGATGATTTGTTCGACAACACCATCGGAACGTTCCAGCTCATAGTCTCCTGGTGTTGCCGAAAGGTACACGGTCTGCCCGATCCGTTCGACAAACTCATCCCATTTCAAAGGGCGGTTATCCATCGCGGAGGGCAGACGGAACCCGTGATCCACAAGAGTGCGTTTACGTGACATATCGCCCTCGAACATCGCACCGATCTGCGGCACGGTCACATGGGATTCATCGATGATCAGAACGAAATCATCCGCGAAATAATCAAGCAGTGTATGCGGCGGACTCCCCTGCTCACGTCCGTCGATATGACGTGAATAGTTCTCCACTCCCGCGCATGTGCCGATCTCACGCAGCATTTCAAGATCGTAGTTCGTGCGCATCCGTAGGCGTTGCGCTTCCAGGAGTTTGCCTTGGGATTCAAACCATGCCAGGCGCTGACTCAGTTCGGCTTCAATGGACGCAATCGCTCGTTTCATACGTTCCTCACCTGCGACATAGTGGGATGCGGGAAAGAGGTCAACATGATCGGTCTGAGCAAGGACATCACCGGTGATCGGGTGAAGGAGGGCAAGTGCGTCGATTTCGTCACCGAACATTTCGATACGAATCGCACGTTCCTCATAGACGGGGATGATTTCGATGGTGTCTCCGCGCACCCGGAAAGTTCCGCGCGTGAAAGCAATGTCGTTACGGACATACTGCATATGAACGAAGGACCGGAGCAGGTCATCTCGATCGATGCGCATTCCGCGTTCGAGTTCGACTCTGCGTGCGACGTACTCTTCGGGTGTGCCGAGGCCGTAAATACAAGAAACGGAGGCGACAACAACGGTGTCCCGTCTCGTCAGCAGGTTGTTTGTCGCACTGTGACGCAGCCGCTCCACCTCGTCATTGATTGAGGAATCTTTCTCAATGTAGGTATCCGTCTGCGGGATATACGCTTCAGGCTGGTAGTAGTCGTAGTAGGAGACGAAGTATTCGACCGCGTTATTCGGTAAAAGTTCACGAAACTCTGCAGCAAGTTGAGCGGCAAGCGTCTTATTCGGCGCGATGACGAGGGCGGGACGTTGAATCCGTTCAATGAGCCACGCTGCGGTCGCTGACTTTCCGGTTCCGGTTGCTCCCAGAAGAACAATGTCGCGTTCGCCGTTATTCAGTCTGTGAGCAAGCTCTGCAATAGCGGTGGGTTGATCGCCCGAAGGAGTGTATTCGGAGATCACCTCGAAGGGGTGTTCTTGACGTAGGATCATCCGTTCCACGGTTTTACCGTAGACGTTTCTTCTTGTCATCGCCCGCTTACAGCGTGGGCCGTAGCCAGATCCGATCGATCGTATCGACGAGGGCGGTCATCTCTTCACGACTCCCGACATTCTCAATGAGGATATGGGCAAGGGCTCGTCGTTCAGCATCACCAGATTGCGCAGCCATACGTTTTCGCGCATCGTCTCGCGTGATCCCGCGTGCCTCTAAGCGTTCGAGCCGCACATTCAGGGGAGCTTCCACAACGAGGACCGCATCGAATTGCTCAGCAAGCCCCGCTTCTTTCAAGAGAGGAACGTCATAGACAGCGAGTCCGTTTTTCGGTGCGCGTGCAAGGATCTGAGCGGCACGAGCTGCGATCAGCGGATGCAAGATCTTCTCGACATCGTGTCGGGCACTGTAATCGGAAAAAATAATCGCAGCGAGGGCGCTTCGATCAAGCTCACCGCAGGGCAGAAGAATCCCTTCCCCGAATCTTTCAGTGAGGGCATAAAGCCCTTCACTTCCTGCTTCAACAACTTCACGTCCAATGCGGTCAGCATCGGCAAGGGTTGCGCCGAGTCTTTTCAATGCCGTTGCGACTGTGGTCTTTCCTGAACCGATACCGCCGGTGAGGCCGATCCGCAATGCTCGCGTCTGCGGATGCTGAAAAGAGCGCAGAAGCTGGGCTTTTGCTTGGCCTCTTTCCACGGATCGCACTGCGTTCCTCAGATCGTGTGGGTTCATGACTCTATCCTTGCGCACAGCTGCACTCATCGAAGGGCACACAGCCCCGATCGATCAGTTGTTGCTTGTCAGCTTCTCACGGAGGGCCGCGAGGGCTTCATCCGAAGCGAGAGTGCCGGAGTTATCCACGGGAGTGGAGTAAGAGGCTTGTTCTTCAACGGTAGGAACCGCTTCGACATCCTCTTCCTGAGCCTTGAGGACCTGAGCCTTGTGGGCTTCCCAGCGGGCCTGTGCTTCGGCGTACTGGGCTTCCCAAGCTTCACGCTGAGCCTCGTAGCCTTCCATCCATTCCTGGGTTTCAGGATCAAAGCCCTCGGGGTACTTGTAGTTACCGTTCTCGTCGTATTCGGCAGCCATGCCGTAGAGCGAAGGATCGAACTCTTCCGAGGTCGGATCCACGCCCTCGTTTGCCTGCTTGAGCGACAAGGAAATGCGGCGGCGTTCCAGATCAATGTCGATGACCTTCACGAAGGCATCGTCGCCGACCTTAACAACCTGGTCGGGCAGATCAACATGGCGCTGCGCGAGCTCGGAAATGTGGACAAGACCCTCGATACCGTCTTCGACGCGCACGAAAGCACCGAAGGGAACGAGCTTGGTGACCTTGCCCGGCACGACCTGGCCAATCGCATGGGTGCGCGCGAAAGCCTGCCACGGATCCTCTTGTGTGGCCTTGAGGGAGAGGGAGACGCGCTCGCGGTCCATATCGACGTCGAGCACCTCGACGGTGACTTCCTGTCCGACCTCGACAACCTCGGAGGGGTGATCGATGTGCTTCCAAGACAGTTCGGAGACGTGGACGAGGCCGTCAACACCGCCAAGGTCAACGAAGGCACCGAAGTTGACGATCGAAGAAACGTTGCCCGTGCGGACCTGACCCTTCGCCAGGGTGTGCAGGAAGTTCGTACGCACCTCGGACTGGGTCTGCTCAAGCCAAGCGCGACGGGACAGGACCACGTTGTTGCGGTTCTTGTCTAGCTCGATGATCTTCGCTTCAATTTCGCGACCAATGTAAGGCTGGAGATCGCGGACGCGACGCATTTCGACGAGGGAGGCCGGGAGGAAGCCGCGCAGACCGATATCGAGGATCAGGCCGCCCTTGACGACCTCGATGACGGTGCCGGTAACAACGCCGTCTTCTTCCTTGATCTTCTCGATCTGACCCCAGGCGCGCTCGTACTGGGCGCGCTTCTTCGAGAGGAGCAGACGGCCTTCTTTGTCTTCCTTCTGGAGGACAAGAGCTTCGACCTTGTCGCCGACGGCAACCACGTCGTCGGGATTGACGTCATGCTTGATGGAGAGCTCGCGAGAGAGGATCACGCCCTCAGTCTTGTAGCCGATGTCGAGGAGGACCTCATCGTGGTCAACCTTGACGACAGTGCCCTCGACGATGTCACCATCGTTGAAGTACTTGATGGTTTCGTCGATGGCGGCAAGCAGGTCCTCGGTGGAACCGATGTCGTTAACCGCGACCTGCGGCGTGTTGGTGGTCATGTAGTTGTGTCTCCGAAACGGACTGAATAGTAGGGACATGGAGTGGCGATTCGGGCATGAAAGTCCGAAATCACCGCGAAGTAGTCTATCAGGCATCGCGCGTAAAAAATGCTCCTTCACGGATACAAAATCCGTGGCCCCCGTCTCGATTAAGACAGCATCTCAGTGCGCGGCCGCCATCCAGTTCTCTCCGATCCCCACTGAAACTTCAAGCGCGACACTCATCTGGACGGGCTGCGCCATCTGTTCTCTTACGAGTTTTTCAACGATTTCTGCTTCTCCCGGCGCAATTTCCAGGAGAAGCTCGTCGTGAATCTGAACAAGAACTCGCGAGCACAGACCTGCTGCTTCCAGCGCGTCCACCACATTCACCATCGCGATTTTGATGATATCCGCAGCGCTACCTTGAATCGGCGCGTTGAGCGCCGCACGTTCAGCCATTTCACGCCGCATCCGATTCTGCGAAGTGAGCTCGGGCAAATACCTGCGCCTGCCGAACATTGTTTCGGTGTAGCCGCGTGTGCGCGCATCGTCAACAATCGCAGCAAGATAATCATGCACTCCACCAAAGCGCTCAAAATAGCGTGCTCGCAGAGCGGATGCCTCAGGCACCGAAATACGCAATTGCTGCGATAAACCAAAAGGCGAAAGACCGTAGGCAAGACCGTAGGAGGTGGCTTTGATCCTGGAACGCTGCTCTCCCGTCACCTCCTCCAGGGGAACCCCAAAGACCATCGATGCCATTGTCCGATGAAGATCCTCACCCGAAGCGAATGCCGCGATCAACCCCTGATCCTGCGACAAATGCGCCATGATTCGCATCTCAATCTGCGAATAGTCCACGCTCATCAGCGAGGAATAGCCAGGGCCGGGAACGAAAGCGGAACGAATTCGCACTCCATCAGGCGTGCGCGCGGGAATATTTTGAAGATTCGGATCAGAAGAAGCTAAACGTCCCGTCGCAGCAACAACCTGGGAAAAACTCGAATGAATACGCCCGTCGTCACCGATGCTCCCAATGAGCGAATCCACCATCTGCTTGAGCTTGATGCGATCGCGATGAATAAGAAGATTATCCAGGAAAACAAAGCCCGGACCTTCTTGGCCGCGTGTTCTTTCACGCAACTCAAAAAGCGCCTCAGCGTTCGTCGTGTATCCCCTCTTCGTCTTTTTTGTCTTCGGTAGATCAAGTACCTCAAAAAGGATGCGTTGCAACTGCTTCGGACTCGACAGGTTCACTTCTTCGCCAATGACCTCGATCGCTCGGCTGCGCGCAGACTCAACCTCAGCACCCAAAGTGAGCGACTGACGCTGTAACACGTCTTCATCGACGGCAATTCCCGTGTCTTCCATCCTTGTCAGAACCCGAGCAACCGGCACCTCCATCGATTCCAAGAGTTCCAGCTCCTTGGCCTTCACGAGTTCGTGTTTCAGACGATCCCACAAAACCGGTAACGCCCTCGCCTGTCGTGCCGCAAGAAGCACGGGAGCTGACACTTCCCCGTCCACGTCAAAAAGAACATTGTCCTTCGGCTCACACTCTGTCGATTCAACCCCCAAATAGCTTTCGAGAAGCACAGGAAGCTCCACAGACTTCGCATCGGGACGCAGCAGATAGGCGGCAAGATGAACATCCCGACTCGGCCACGGTGTCACCCAACCCTGGGCGCTCAAAGAATGACTCAGTGCCTTCGCGTCGTGGACAACAGGATCCGACGCTTCTCTCAACACATTTCCCAGATCCTGATCCTGCACGGCAGACAGTTCAGTGGGATCCACGACGAGGACTCGTTTTCCACCCACGAGGGCGAGCAAATCCGTCCGCCCTTTCGTAGGGACACTCGACCCTTCGGCCCATAGCGCACGGATCGGTCCGAAGCTATGGACCCATTGAGCAATATCGCAGTCTTTATCGACGCAATCCACATCAAGCTCAGCTGTGAAATCAAACGAGGCGCAAGTGTGCTCTGCGCTGCTGATATCCGCGGCTTGTGGAGAAGAAAGGGCTACGCCCTCGTCTCCTAGTACCGCCATAACGCGCCTGCGTAATCCCCCAAACTCAAGGGCATCAAAAAGTGAGAAAAGCGCGTCAGAATCCACTTTTTTACGAGTGAGGTCGCCAAGTTCAAGACCGAGATCAAGATCGGTAAGAAGATGATTCAAACGACGGTTTCTGCGCACATCCTCAATGTGGGCACGCAGCGCTTCTCCACGCTTCCCTTTGACTTCAGCACAGCGTTTCAGCAGATTCTCAAGTCCATCAAAAGAGGTGATCCACTGCGCAGCGGTCTTTTGCCCCACTCCTGGCACACCCGGCAAATTGTCGCTCTTCTCACCGATAAGGGCAGCGATCTCTGGATACCGCTGAGGCGGCACCCCGTATTTGTCCTCCACCGCCGCAGGCGTCATCCGGGAAAGATCACCTGATCGCTGCCCCGGATACAGGACAGTCACTCGTTCATTGACAGTCTGGAAGGTGTCGCGATCCCCTGACACAACGAGAACATTCATTCCTTCATCGTCGCCACGCTTGGCGAGTGTGGCCACAATGTCATCGGCCTCGTACCCTTCCTTACGCAAGGACACGATGCCCATCGCCTCAAGAACTTCAGAGATGAGTTCAATCTGCCCTGTGAACTCTTCGGGGGTTTTCTCCCGCGTCCCCTTGTATTCGGGGTACTCCTCGGTCCTGAAGGAGTGGCGCGACACGTCGAAAGCAACCGCGATTTTTTGCGGATTCTCCTGCTCGATGAGCTTGACGAGCATTGACACGAAACCGTACACGGCGTTTGTATGCTGGCCGGTCTTCGTCACGAATGTGTCAACGGGTAAGGCAAAGAAAGCCCGGAATGCCATTGAATGTCCGTCAATGATGAGCAGAGTGTCCGTCATAGGTGTAACCCTAGATCCCATGAACGATTCCGTCTCACAATCCTCCTCTCCTGTTCCTGATCCCGCGCGCGTCGGTGGCTTCGTCGGTGCGCATTGGCCCGGATCTCTCATGGAAGCCATGCGCATGGAGGTCATCACGCATTCTCCCGAGTGCACCGTCATTGAGATGCCGGTCGAAGGCAACACTCAGTCCTTCGGCATTTTGCACGGCGGAGCGTCTGCAGCGCTTGCTGAAACAGCAGCCTCCTTTGCCGCTCAGATTCACGCGCGCCACGTCTTCGGTCCCGAACGTGGATTTGCTGTCGGTACGGAAATGTCGATCTCTCATATTTCCAGTGTGAATTCAGGTCGTGTCCGTGCCGTCGCTCAGGCCGTTCAATTGGGTGGGTCACAAAGCGTTCACCTCGTCGAGATACGTACCCTCGACGGCGCACTCGTGTCTACAGCTCGCGTCACGAATCGGATTCTTTCGAGGCGCTCACGCGAAGCGAAGGAGAAATGACAGGACGTGGCATGGCACACCACACTGAACTCAGTACGGTACCCCGAGTGGGATTCGAACCCACAACAAGCCGGGTTTGAGCCGACCGCCTCTGCCAATTGGGCTATCGGGGCAGCACACAAAAGCGCGTGACCAGATTATGATAGATAGAGATGCTCAAACTACCAAACGAGGATGTGCCATGACTGCTGAGAACCGCAATGAACCGCGTCGTGTACTCGTCGCCGAGGACGAGGGGCTCATTCGTCTCGATATCGTTGAGACCTTGACTGCTGCAGGTTTTGTGGTCGTCGGAGAAGCTGCGGACGGTGAGGAAGCGGTACAGCTCGCCCTCGAACTCGAACCTGATCTGTGCGTTATGGATGTCAAAATGCCCCGCATGGACGGGATCACCGCAGCTGAGAAGATCCTCCATGAGCTGTCCTGTGCCGTTGTCATGCTCACGGCCTTCTCTCAGACAGAACTTGTGGAACGCGCGCGTGACGCAGGAGCGATGGCGTATGTGGTCAAGCCTTTCACCCCTGCTGATCTGATTCCCGCTGTTGAGATTGCTTTGTCCCGCCATCAGGAAATCGAATCTCTCGAAGAGGAAATCGCCGACTTGGCTGATCGTTTCCAGACCCGTAAACGTGTGGATCGCGCTAAGGGTCTGCTCATGAAGAACATGGGGATGACCGAACCTGAAGCATTCCGTTGGATTCAGAAAACCTCTATGGATCGTCGTCTATCCATGCGCGATGTTGCTGATGCGGTCATCGATCAGGTGGACGACTAAAGTCTTCGCCTTCCTGCGCTGCTGTGCTCTCATATGAGAGCACAGCAGGTCATGCATAACGCCTTGACGAAAGGCAGGAAGCATACGACAAGAACGGTGACACTGACCGCCCTCGATGAAGACATCGAGGACAGAACCCCTGGATCTTTGTTCTGTATGGGAAAGGGCGCTGAGGAATGACCTCAGCGCCCTTGAATCTGCTCTCAGGCCACGGGAATGAGTTCCAAGCCGAGGAAACGCGCGGCTGCGCCCCGCGATTCAGGAACGTCAAGATCTTCGATTGCTTGAGCGATCTGGGGATCGGTAAGTTCAGCAAACCAGGGTTTCACGGCTTGGGATAAGCCCTCCAGGTTCATGTTGTTTGCCTGACGATCAAACAGAGCAGAATGGACCGACACGGTCCGGGTATTCGTATTCATTTCACTTCTCCATCCTTCATTCATCCGAACCCTTGGGGTATGCGCGTCGGTCGCGCAGGCAACCCATGTGGGCCGAAGTGTTCGTCGCGGAGCATCACCTCAGTAATCTCCAAATCTCGACGAAAAGACTATTATATACGATGCGCAGCTACTTCAGCAAGCACAGTTATGCACTTCTTCCAGTTCGCCCCCCACACGGCAAAAAGCCGAGCCTGCGTAGGCTCGGCTTTTACGCAGATCTTTCAGTCAGCGGTGTGCCCCACCGATTTGGTAGTCCACTTCATCGCCAACCTCATGAATCCGCAACATGTTCGAGGAACCTTCCGTCCCCGGCGGCATTCCCGCAACAATCACAAGCTGATCGCCAATTTCAGCAAGATGAGAAGACTGCGCCACCTGATCGACCTGCCAGACCATGTCATCTGTGTGACGGACCTCGGGGACTCGGTA
Source organism: Pauljensenia sp. (assembly GCA_029983625.1). Lineage (GTDB taxonomy): Bacteria > Actinomycetota > Actinomycetes > Actinomycetales > Actinomycetaceae > Pauljensenia. The sequence continues at coordinate 21,048 of JASBZF010000011.1, forward strand.
AGTTTGAATACCCCACGAAAGAGCCAGGCGTCGCCTCGTCGATTCAAGCGGAGTGAACGCAAGCATCGGAATAGGACGACGAAGCCTGGAAATCTTACGCGCAGAAGTACCTGACTGGGTGAAGGTCACAAGATAACGTGCATCAAGGTGCTCGGCGATCCCCGCCGCAGCCTCACAGATCACCGAAGCACGGTCAAGAGCATAAAAACCGTTCAGCGAGGCAATCATCTCGCCGCCGTTTTCCTCGGTTGATTCGACAATTCGAGCCATCGTGCGTACCGCTTCAATCGGGAAAGCCCCGACCGAAGTTTCACCCGAGAGCATCACAGCATCAGCACCATCGAGAATCGCATTCGCACAGTCGGAAGCTTCAGCGCGAGTCGGACGTGGATTCTTAATCATCGAATCCATCACCTGAGTGGCCACGATCACCGGCTTCGCCGCCCGACGGGCTAATTCAATCGCACGCTTTTGTACCAGAGGAACCGATTCCAAGGGCATCTCAACACCCAGGTCACCTCGGGCGACCATAATCGCGTCAAAAGTCTCCACGATCTCAGAAAGAGCATCAACAGCCTGCGGCTTTTCAATCTTTGCAATCACCGGAAGACGGCGACCGTACTCATCCATAATCGCGTGAACGTCTTCAATGTCCGCAGCCGAACGCACGAAAGACAAAGCGATGAAATCCGCCTCCTGTGCAAGCGCCCAGCGCAGATCCTCCTTATCCTTTTCAGACAGTGCGGGAACCGACACCGCAACACCGGGAAGGTTGAGACCCTTATGGTCAGAAACAACACCGGGAACCTCGACGCGCGTCACCACATCCGTCTCGGTGACTTCAATAACACGCACCGCAACGTTTCCATCATCAATAAGGAGACGATCACCGGGAGCGCAATCACCGGGCAAACCTTTAAACGTCGTTCCTACGAGTTCCTTTGTACCGGGAACATCGCGAGTCGTAATGGTGAAAGTATCGCCCACTTCGAGCGTCTGAGGTCCGTCCTGGAAAGTTTCCAAACGAATCTTTGGACCCTGCAGATCAACGAGAATCGCAACGGCACGGCCAGAGGTCGCCGAAGCGCGGCGCACCTTCTCAATGACTGCCTCATGCTCTGCGGCACTACCGTGAGAACGATTAATTCGGGCGACATCCATTCCGGCATCAACCAGAGCTTGAATCTGTTCAGCAGAAGCTGTCGCAGGTCCGATGGTGCAGACGATTTTTGCTCGGCGCATAGGGCTATTCTAGCGTGACACCGGCGCGCCTACTTCCGCCAAATCTCCCTCCCCATCGTGATGGTCGCCATGAGAGCGAGGCTCCGTACACTCCCCCGCCACAGACTCCGCACTCACGCCCTCGCTACCTACAGCTTTCTTACCGCCAGAAGCGGGGATAAAGCGCTCATCGCCCAGAAGCTGAGTCGAATGCCCCAGTTTGCCGGCGATCATGAAAATCGCGGCACCGAGGAAAAGCATGAGGATCGATGTCCACGCATTGAGTCGGATACCGAGGAACTCGCGAGCCTCATCCAAGCGCATCGTTTCCATCCAAATCCGTCCCACCGGATAGGCGAAAAAATACAGGGCAAAGACTTGACCGGCTTTAAAACGAAAACGACGATCCGCCCAGGCAATAAGAGCAGCCATTGACACGTTCCACAGCGATTCATAAAGAAAAGTCGGGTGGAAAAGAGTTCCCGACGGATAGCCCGCAGGCAAATGCGCATCGTCAATTTCCAAACCCCAGGGCAAAGTCGTTGGCGAACCAAACAATTCCTGATTGAAGTAATTACCCCATCGACCAATACCCTGAGCCAAAAGGAGAGCCGGTGCGAGGGAGTCTGCGACCGGAGCCAAACGACAGCCCGCACGACGCACCGCAATCCACGCTCCCAGCGCCCCGAAGAAGACCCCACCCCAAATGGCAAGTCCTCCCTCCCAGATCTTGAGGATACGGAGCATCGATTCCGGTGAAGCAAAGTAGTTCTCCGGAGTGGTCACCACGTGATAAAGGCGAGCACCCACGATTCCAAAAGGAATCGCCCACATCGCCACATCGTAAAGAAGATCAGGATTTCCCCCGCGTTTGGCATAGCGTTTCGAGGTCCACCACACGGCCACAATCATCCCGGTCACAATGATGAGACCATAGGCTCTTAAAGGGATCGGACCGATATACCACACGCCCTGCTCAGGAGAAGGAATAGAGGCGACGAACATATGTTGCTCCTTTAAAAACATGAAGGCTTCGAGCCGCGCAGATGGCGCTCTGCCTCACCCTCCAGCGCCCACCGGACACGCTCTTTACGGTCGGTGCGTAGCGCCGGATGCGATCCGGCACTCACCATATCGGACAGACAGAGCTGAGGATCCTGTGAAGTGACGAGCGCCTCACCGACAAGCACAGCATCTGCACCCCATTTCGCGTATTCAAAGACATCATGAGAATCGCGCACCCCCGACTCGGCGATAGCGAGAACATCCGAAGGAATTACGTCAATCACCTCTTCAATCACATGTCGATCCACATTCATTGTTTTCAGATCGCAGGCATTCACTGCGATGATCTGCGCCCCGGCATCAAGTGCGCGTAAAGCCTCAAGACGCGAATGCACTTCCACGAGGGCGCACATCCCCAGAGAATGCGTGCGTTCCAACAAAGAGACCAGGGCTGGTTGATCCAATACTTGAGTCATCAGAAGAACGAGGTCGGCACCGTGGGCTCTCGCTTCATGGATCTGATACGAACTCAGGACAAAATCTTTACAGATCACCGGGATCTCTACGGCTGCGCGTACCGCATCAAGATCTGTCAGTAGGCCCTGAAAAAAGCGAGGCTCCGTGCAGACGGAAATCGCTGTGGCCCCACCGCGCTCATAAGCTGTGGCTAAGGTCGCAGGGTCATCAATATGCGCTAAAGAACCTCGTATCGGAGTTGCCCGTTTGATCTCACCAATCATCGCGACCGCACCTTCACGGTCGCGCAAAACAGAGACAGCATCATGCACATCGGCGGCTTTTTGAGCCTGCCGTTTAAGATCTGACAGCGGAACCTCCGCTTCGCGTCTTTTCAGATCAGCGCTGACAGTGGCGACAATTTCGTCTAAGACGTTCACGGATCCCTCCTCCCGTCATCGACGACTCACCTGATGCTAGACCTACTCCGTCATGCAGCCTGAATCGTTTCAATGAGCGGATCTGTGAAGAGCACACGAACAACGAGAGTGCGAGCTGTTGTCACAGCGATGCGCTCAGGTGTCCGCCCTCGAGAAAGCAGGTTCTTTGACCTGTATGGCAGGCTGCACCCACCTGATCCACTTCAATGAGCACAGCATCCCCATCACAGTCAATCGATACAGACTTCACATATTGAAAATGTCCTGAAGTGTCTCCCTTACGCCAATACTCCTGACGTGAACGCGACCAGAAGGTCACGCGCCCACTCGTCAGAGTTCGATGCAGTGCCTCGTCGTCCATCCACCCGAGCATCAGTACCTCACGAGTGTCGTACTGCTGGATGATCGCTGCGACGAGTCCAGAGGAATCACGCTTCAAACGCGCTGCGAGAATCGGATCAAGAGTCACTGGATCATCCTGCCACGCTTCAGTTCAAGCGACGTGCCACGTTCACATCCACTGCGGAATCACGCCGTGAAGAATATGAGCGATCACTGCACCAAGCACAAGCCACGGGCCTAAAGGTATTCGCGACCTCATTCCCGCCGAAGCTGTGACGAGTTGCCACACCGCTCCCAAACCCGCCGTAATCACAGAGAGGAACAAGCCGAAGACTGCGGCAGAAAGACTCGCGCTGCCGAGCATCGCGCCAAGTACGGGGGCGAGCTTCACATCACCAAACCCCACGCCGCCAGGCAAACGCGAAAGCAACCACATGGGGACCGCCCAAATCGCACCACCCCACGCAATATCGACCAGTACCGACACAGGTGCTTGTGAAACAAGAACCGCACAGGCGCATCCGATCACAACACCGATGGCCATTGCTCCGGTGTAGGCATTCGGTAATTTATGGGTACGCAAATCCGTCAGAGCCGACAGCCACCCAAGCATCGTGACACTGACAAGTGCTGCAGCGGAAGGGGTCGAGTGCGCTCCCATCACAGTGACAATACCGATCAGTGCGGCTGCCCAGGTAATGTGAATGCGTCTTAACGGTGGCAAGGCGACCTCAATAAAATAACGCCTCTGAATACGCCAGCCTTTCGCCCAGAGCCAGCACACAATAAAAACCCAGGTCGTAAAACCAGAGAGCAAACAGACATCACCGAGCAGTGGTGCAAGCAGTGCAAAGCCGCGATCGTTCATCTCCACGCTTGAAGTGCCGCTTTCATTCGTTTCAGGTCAGGATCCGACCCGGTCATGAGACGGACTTGGAGCGCAGCCTGATGGACAAGCATGTCGAGGCCGTGAGCGATTGCCGCGCCGCCCCTCTCAAAGGATTCCAGCAAAGGCGTCCGGCGCGGCGAATAGACAACATCGAGGAATACCTGTCGCTGTCCGCTAAAAGTAAGGGTATGGGCAAGATGATCGGCAACTCCGGCAGGAAGGGTAGACACCACGATATCTGCAGCTGCGATCGCGCGACGTACCGCTTCCTCGTCCCCCCATTGCACCTGATCGATGCCGACACCGAGACGGTAAGCAGCGGAAAGAATCGAAGTCGGCCCTCCGAATCGACGCGCGGCCACACTGAAATTCCTTACCCCCAGGCTTCCTAATGCCGCTAAAGCCGATGCGGCCGTTGCACCCGAACCGAGGACTAAAGCTCGACGCGGTGCACTTCTGGTTGTGTCCATCGCTTCTTTTAAAGCTTCGACGATACCGTGGACATCCGTGTTAAATCCCGTGAAGATTCCCGCAGAAGGAATCACCGTATTCACAGCCCCAACAGCAGCACCAACAGGATCCACAGCATCGCAGTAGTTCAGGATGGCCCGCTTGCACGGCATCGTAACCGACAGGCCAAGACAGTCTTCATCGAGCCGTGACAAACGCCCTTTGAGTGTGTCGAGATCGGTTTCAATCCGTTCATAGCGCCATTCGCTCGGCAAACCCAGACTGTCCCAGGCCGCCCGATGAAGAATTGGTGACAGCGAATGCGCCACCGGTGTACCGATCACTGCGGCCCAGCGCACTTTTCAGCACTTTCCTGGGTTCGCAGTACAGTACGCCTCGAACTTTTTAGCGTTCACTTCCTGCTCGGCACGGGTTTGTGCAAAGAGTGTTTCCCCCGTGTCAAGATCAATAGTCACGTAGTACAGCCACGGTCCCGGCGCCGGGTTAAGAACGGCTTTGATTGCATCCTGAGAGGGTTGGGCGATCGGCGTAGGCGGCAGGCCCTTGTACACGTAGGTGTTGTATGGGTTCTCATCAGCCAGATCACTCACTGTCGGTATTCCCCCAGTTTTGCCGACACCGTATAGCACCGTGGAATCCATCTGAAGGAGTCCTTTGGTTTCACCATCTGGATCAGCAAGCCTGTTTTCAATGACGCGAGCGACCTTCGGCAAATATTCGTCGATGTTCACTTCACGTTCAAGAATCGAGGCTTTGATGAGAACAGTCTGCCGGTCTGCAGGGGCAACACCCAGTGTGTTGAGTTCAGATACCGTCTTTTCGACCATCTGCTTCACAAGCGTCGCAGGCGTATCGCTCGAAGCCACTTCATAGGATCCGGGGGCCAGCCAGCCTTCAGGATTCCCCTCAGCTTCGGAGGGAAGACCAATCGCCGCAGAATTGGTGAGTGCCGAATCGACCTCCTCCTGAGTGAAGTCGGTAACGGCAACAATACGTTCAGCGATTTGCGCTACGGTCTGTCCAGGAGCGATCGTCACCGTGTTTTCTGAACGATTTGCATCATCGAGAAGAGCAGCAACTGCTTCTGCAGCACTCATTTTCAGCTTGAGGGTATAGGTACCTGGACGGATAGACGTCGCCGCTTTATTTGCAGTGAAAGCGCGCGTGAAGGCATCGAGAGATTTAACGACACCCGCATCGAGTAGGGTTTGACCGATCTGTATGCCGGATTCTCCGACATCCACCGTTACTTCGACACTCCCTTCACCCGGACCTGGATAATCGTCGGCCAGCTGAGCCGATTGTGCATTCGAATCTAAGACGTGAGTAAGAGCAAACCATCCGGCACCTCCCAGGAGAGCCAGAACGAGCGCAATCACGATCGCGGATCGGATTCTGCGGTTCCTGCGACGTCGCTTGACGCGAAGTCGTTCATGTTCCAATCGTCGTGAACGCATCCCCGTAGTTTCGAGGCCGATTGCATCAGGAGAGGGAAAATGCCTGTCCGGGTGTGGCACGCGCCGCTGCGCCTCGTGGCGCGAAGTGCTACGAGCACTGTGGGAGTGAAGTTCCCTACGAGATTGAAACGGGGGTATCGGGGGCGGCGTCGTCATGAACGGTCGTTCCCTTCCATTGTGATCTCAATACCGGGAGCACGCCCCGACATCCGTTCTTCATCGAGCGCACACTCCAGGATAATCTGTGCGGCTACCTGATCGATGATCGGTCGATGGTTTCTCTCAGCGATCCCGGACTGGCGAAGTCGCGCATGTGCCTGGTGTGAGCTCATCCTCTCATCAACGAGGGCGACGCGAACATGTGGAGGCGCCCGC
>JASBZF010000012.1 GCA_029983625.1 Pauljensenia sp.
TACTGCTCGTCTTGGCTGCGCAAAGAAAACACTGGAGGGCTGCCGAGCCTGTTTTATTGACCTGCTTTGGTCTCTGATTTTCCGCCGTCGTATCAGAAGAGTGCGCGTAGGGTGGGTGTGTGATGAGTATGAGTCACTGGAGTCTGCTTTATTGACACGCTTCGGTAAGTAGGTTTTACACATTCACAAGGTGACTTTGGATTGTGTTTCTTTAGAAAGTCACGACTGGTTCTGCTGTTCCTGCTGTGCAGGTATAGCCGAACGCGTAGCTGAACAACACAAGGCGCTGACGCATGAAGAGCCAAAAAAGAAGGTGCGCACCACTCCGTTTTATTCTCACAAAGAAGAACCCCGGATCAATCCTGTGCCTCGTCTGTGACCTCTATGTTTCCCGTATCGTCGCGCCCATCAGAACCAATGATGCGGATCGAAGAGGTACGCATGAAACGACGCAGCTGAGTCGATGTGATCGTCAAAGTCCAGTCCCCTGTAGAGGGGAGCTGCCAGCGCCTCCAATGCGACAGCATCGTGAAAGCTGAACCAACAATTGTGGCAACGAGCATCCCGATCGTAGGTTGAGAAAACCCAGAGAAAGCAACCATGATGGCGGCAGATACCGCCGCCGGAGTCGCATATAAGTTATTCCCTCCAAAAACCTGAGGGATATTGCCTGCTGAAATATCACGAATCGCCCCACCACCCACTGCGGTGATGATGCCGAGCATAAGAGCAGGGAGGATACCGAACCCCGCGCTAAGAGTTTTCAAAGCACCCGTCGCCGCCCAGCATCCCAGAACCGTACCGTCAGCAACAACCATCGCGATCCGTGAAGGACGCGAATCAAACTTCCACAGCATTGCGATAAAAGCACCGGTCAAAGCCGTACCAAGATAATACGGGTCGGTAAGAGCAACGGGCGGTCCCGCTTGAAGAAGCACATCCCTCAACATCCCTCCGGCCAGTGCCGACATGATCGCAAGGACCGCGAACCCTACGGCATCAAATCCTTTGGCACGCGCAAGCCTGCCTCCAAGAATCCCGTTCAGAAGAACCCCGAGAAGGTCAATGACTCTAAAGAAATCGGGGAGCGCATGATTGAGGGTATCGAGCACCTTGCTATTGTCCAGCATGGCTAAGACGCTCTGCATCTTCCTTCACGCCACTACCGTCCCAAACACAAGACCGAGGACGTAGGTGATACCGGCAGCGCCATAACCGATGAGGAGCTGACGTAAAGCACGCGGAGTGGGAGACTGACCGGAAAGGATACCGACAACACCACCGGTCCCAAGCAGCGCACACCCCACGATCACAGCTGAAAGAATCATCGCCGCCGCACCTGAGATGCCGAAAAAATACGGGACCAGCGGGAAGAAAGCGCCGAGTGCGAAAAAACAAAAAGAAGAAGACGCCGCCCTCCAGGGAGTACCGACCTGTTCAGTCGCGCCCTTAGGTACCTCACCCCCATCGAGAGCCGCGCGAACAGCAATCGCTCCTGACTCACTAATAGCAGGGCGAGCCAGCTGAGCGAAAATCATTGCGGCATGAGCGTCTGCAGCTTCAGGACTTTCACCTCGGGCCCGAAAAACAAGCGCAAGCTCATTCGCATTAACGTCGAGGGCGGGCACCGCCTGATGCGCATCTGGATCCGGGATAGAAGCATCCAAGAGCTCGCGTTGACTGCGCACACTCACCCACTCACCCGCCGCCATTGATAACGCACCCGCAAGGAGACCAGCGATACCGGTTGCGAGAACAAAAGCGGGAGACATGCCGGTCGCAGCAACCCCTAAAACCAGAGCAAAATTAGAGACAAGACCATCATTCGCCCCAAAAACAGCGGCACGGAAAGTACCCGCGAAAGCTTCACGGGACCGCTCAGTCAACCCTCGAATGACTTCGCCATGAATATGCTCATCCGCTGCCATCTGCGCGGGAGCGTCCTCGTCAATGTCATAGGTCGTGCGCTGTTCAGCCCGCTGCGCCATAGCGAGGATAAAAATCGTCCCGAACATGTGAGCAAGCCAAGCGGAAATGCGCACGCGCAGACGCGGCTTCGGTGCGGGGAGGGCACGGTCACCGAGCAAGGCAAGCCAATATTCCTCATGGCGACGCTCAGCCTCAGCCAACTGAAGAAGAATCTCACGCTCCCAGCCGGTACGGTGCTCAGCAAGAGAACGATAGGTGCGTGCCTCCATCCGCTCTTCAGCGAGGTGGCGACGCCAACGCCGGATCTGAGCTTTCGTCGGTGCCTGATTGACACCAGAGATATTTTCAGTGCCGAGGGCGAAAGAGTGTGCTTCGACGGTGCTCATTGAGCACACGTTAAGGCATCACACCCTGAACTGGCCTCAGTGCCCTGACCACTGTCACAATCAACACCTCGGGAAGGGGAAGGCGGAGCACCGAAGAGGCGTTCTTTCACGGCATCAGCGACCTTATCGGTGACACGCTCACCCTGTGCGCGCACAAGGTCAGAAACTTTTTCTCCAGCACGATCCAGCGGCTTCGCCACGGGAGGTAAACGACGAGCTTTAGCCGCAGCCCGACAGATTTTCTCGTACTGTTCATGTCCGGCACGAGTGCCGAGCACGTAGCCGACTCCCAGGCCCAGGACCAGTCCGAACTTCATTCCCATCGGATCTCCTTCACTTAGGTGTTCACCTCGAAACGAGGTGCGTGTGGCTTCGACTCCAGCCTAGCGGCCTTCAGCTCTGCGCTCCCTCCCGCGTGTACGAAAACTTCACCCGCTACGACTGATCTGTTTACACATGTGTATTTATCGAGAAAAGGCTCGCCCTCGGCCATGCAGACGGCTACGGTGGAGACGTGGCTGAGACGAAGATTCCCACACCCCGAGGCGTTGAGCTGGCGGGGACTTTCGTCAACCCCGTTGATAGCACGGACGCGGCGGTACTTTTCTCACATTCTTTCCTGTCTGATCGCCATTCAGCTCAGCATTTTGACCGTCTCGCACGTCGGTACCGTGCAGCAGGCTATGCGACCCTTGAGTTCGATTATTCAGGTCACGGCGCATCAGGAGACGACATCATCACCCTAGGTGCTGAAGTCGAAGACCTCCGGGCCGCTTCAGGGTGGCTCGCCGATCAGGGCTTTACACGGCAGTTAATACACGCGCATTCTTTCGGAGCGAAAGTCGCCCTCAGTGCCCGCCCGAAAGCTGCCTTAGCTTACGTTCTTTCTTCACCTTCGATCACACCGATGTCGATTGACTGGACGCAGATTTTCTCCGATGAGCAGCTTGAGGATCTAGAGCAGATCGGAGCGACCTCGATTCTTGACGATTCCCCGTCGAGGCGGCGGCGTTTCACAATTTCTAAGCAGACTCTCGCCGACCTGTCCTTATGCAATCCGGTCACTTTGCTTTCGGGTTTAGAACAGCCCACCCTTATTCTTCATGACTCCACCGATAGTGACCTCGGTCTTGTCGAAGCGACGCAGGAAGTTTTTCACCTGTTCCCAGATGGCTCAAGGGTCGAGGTCCTTGCTGCTCGCGTCGGCCTCGGGGAAAAAGTCGAAGCCCTAGAGGCACCTTCTGTGGAATGGGCGCGCAGGTGGGTGCCCGTTGTACATTCACGTTGACATATTCGGAATGCGCGTCCTGTGTTCAACGTGAAGACAACTTACTGAGGAATGTTTCGACTTCTTTCTTCACTTTTAAGTCTTCGCGCCATGAACGTGTACCAAAGTGTGTCGTTGATATACCTGCGATACGCGAAGCGAAACGAATGATCTCTTCCGGTGTGTCCGGTAGCGGCTGAGCGCCCTCGTGAAGAAGAGCGATCGCCCAAGCAAAAGCTCCGTGGAAAATGTCTCCTGCGCCAAGAGTTGAGACCGCTTCGACTTTTTCCACCTCGCAGGTTCCACTCTGGTCCTCCCACCACCATTGGATAGCTTCAGGTCCGTGAGTCTGAATCGTGCGAGTGATCCCGAATCCTCTGAGGAAATCAGCTACAGCTTCACCCTCGGCGCTGGGAAGCAGAGGCGGACAGAAGTCGGCGGAAACGATGGCGATATCAACGAAAGGTAAAAGAGTGGGGAGCCAGGCTTTCCAGGAGCCGCCATCGAGGATCCGCTGATAGGAGGGGCGTGCATCGAGTCGGGCGAAGGGGTCGTCTTCGGGGCCGGGTTCGGGGGCGAGGCCGAGTTGCAGGACGAGGGCGGCCAGCTCAGGGTTGTGTCCATCAATGAGGATTACGTCCGGCGATCCTGCGCAAGCAAGCGCGTCTTCTAAGAGTCGAGACCCCCAAGCGGTGTGCGTGAGGATTCGCGCATTTGTGGAGGCAACCATGCGTCCACCCGGATGTTCAATAATCGAGGAGATCGCAGGTTCACGCACCTGTGAGTTCGGGTCTGAAGCGTCACACACCCGAATCTGGCAGTGGGCAAGGTCTGCGGCAATGCTCCTTGCGATCGTCCCTTCACCAAGAGCGCTGAGGAGGGTGATTGCCGAGGGCGGGGTGTGAGTGTGCTGCGGTCGGAAAGATTCGAGGGTGGCGAAAGTGACTGCCGCGTTCGTTGCGGGCCCTCCGGCTGCCATCGCGTGATGTGTTGAGGTTGTTTTTCTTTCCAGATCTGGCTCATGGTCGAGAGCGTGGATGACATCGAGGGTGGTCAGTCCTGCAAAGAGTGCGTGCATGAGGCCATTGTCGCAGCCTGACTGGGTGGCTGTGTCGAAGATTGCGGCTCCTGTATCTGTGCATCAATGTGCGCGTATAGGCGCGTGAGATCATTTCTTGCACCAAGGTCAGAGCAGCGCATATCACACAGCAAGGTAACAACTGTTGACACATACTTATTGTCACCTATTATTGACATATGGAGATCGGACTGAGTGCGCTCAAACATGGCATTGATGTTGCCGACATCGATCATGCCGAACGTAACGCAATCCGCAGGATCTTCCTCGACGAAGGTCTTGAAATGCTCATTGGTCCCGTGCGAAATGGTGAACTCCTGGAAATCGGCATCACACGCAATACACGCATCGTTCACGCAATGAAAGCCCGCAAGAAGTTCCTTCCGAAGAGGTGATAATGATGACGCTCAACATTGATGCAATGACCGATGACGAACTCGCCACATGGTTTGAAAACGCTGAGTTCGAAGACTTTGACTCTGTTATTGATGGGAAAATCGAAGTCGCCCTCGCCCGCGCGAAAGCCTTGGAAACTCAGGCGCAAGAGAATATGCGTCGCACTGTGAGTCTCGCCCGCGAAGAAGGTCGCACGTGGCAAGAGATCGGCGACGCGCTCGGCATGACCCGTCAAGGAGCACATAAGCGCTTCGCTCACGCCTGAGCCTACGCGCATTCGTGTCACGCCCCTCCAGTAGGACGTGACACGGTACCTGAGCAGACTCCTTCACATCAGCTTTGTGCCCTTTCGCCCTCGGCGGGCATGTACACGGCACATGCACGCCTTCACAAAGGTACGGATGCCTCGCCCTCGATAGAATCCTCAGGTGCCCGACACCCCAAAGCGCCCCACCTCGGCTCACTCCAACGCGCCTGACCCCAGCGTGCCTGATTCCAGCACACACGCCTCTTCCGCTTCCGACCACAAACCCGAACAAACGGGCACACACACATCACAGCGCAACACACAAAAGGGCACCCACAGTTCACGCGGGCGCGTAAAAAAGCCGCGACCTTCACGCAACTCGCAGCGCACACGCCGACCGCATCACGAGCAGGCCCGGACATTCCGGCCTTTCAGCTCCGAAGAACTCGCCGCACGCGCCGCAGCGATCCCCGTCATCAGCTACCCGGATTTACCTGTCTCAGCGAGACGTGAAGAGATTGCCGAAGCGATCCGCACCCATCAAGTCACAATCGTTTCAGGTGAAACCGGATCCGGTAAAACAACTCAGCTACCGAAAATCTGTTTACAGCTCGGCCGAGGTGTCTCAGGCATCATCGGACACACACAACCGCGCCGGATCGCAGCGCGTTCAGTTGCTGACCGTATCGCCGAAGAACTCGGTCAGAAAGTCGGACGTGAAGCCGGACAGGTCGTTGGTTATCAGGTGCGCTTCACCGACGAGGTCGGGCCAACTACCCTCGTCAAACTCATGACCGACGGTATTCTCCTTTCTGAAATCCAAGCTGACCCGCTCCTGCGACGCTACGACACGCTCATCATTGACGAATCCCACGAGCGCAGCCTCAACATTGACTTCATTCTTGGTTACCTCGCCAGGCTTTTACCCGCCCGACCTGACCTCAAAGTCATCATCACTTCCGCGACGATCGACTCAGCCCGTTTCGCCGCGCATTTTGGGCGCTGGGATGGGCTTCCCGGACGAGGGACCCTCCTGGAAGCGGCGCCCGTCATTGAAGTGTCTGGCCGGACCTACCCCGTCGAGATTCGCTATCGTCCCCTCGCGCCCGATATCGCCTCTTCGTATTCGACGACGACACAAAACACCGATAGTAGAACGAGCGGCCCCGCCCTCGGACATCAAGATTCCTCGCTGACCAGCGCGGATGACAGCACCCAGGCAGAAACTTTGGACGTGCATCAGCGCGAAGGCGCCGAGCAGCTTGTCCTCGAAGATCCCGGTGAGGATCTGCCCAGTCTTGGCTACGGGCTCGGTGAACAAATCGACGTTGAAAGCGCGATCTGCAGTGCTGTTGATGAATTATGTGCCGAGGGCGAGGGCGATATCCTCGTTTTCCTTCCCGGAGAACGCGATATTCGCGAAACCGAACATGCCCTCCTTGATCATCTGGGGCCGCGAGGCGTGCGCGCAGGTGAAACGAAAGGGGCCAGACCTGGCGATATTGAAATCCTCCCTCTTTTCGCGCGCATGTCCGCAGCTGAACAGCACCGTATTTTTGAAGAGCATCATCTTCGCCGTATCGTCCTTGCGACGAATGTCGCTGAAACCTCCCTCACTGTCCCGAAAATCCGCTACGTCATTGACCCTGGGCTTGCGCGGATCTCCCGCTACTCGAAGCGGACGAAGGTCCAGCGTCTCCCCATTGAAGCGATTTCACAGGCAAGCGCGAACCAGAGAGCAGGACGCTGTGGCCGTGTCGCTGAGGGCATTGCGATTCGGCTCTATTCTCAACGTGATTACGACACTCGCCCTCGCTACACCGAACCGGAGATCCTGCGCACTTCGCTTGCTTCGGTGATCCTCCAGATGGCGGCCTTGGGCCTTGGTTCTGTCGCAGATTTCCCTTTCCTCGATCCACCCGAGCATCGCGCAATCAGTGACGGTATCGCCACCCTCGTTGAAATCGGGGCACTGGCTGTCGAAGGAAACGGGCGCACACAGGAGCATCGTCTCACTCGGATTGGCCGTGAACTCGCACGCCTGCCCATTGATCCGCGACTGGGCCGCATCCTTTTAGAGGGTGACAAGAACGGGTGCGCTTCTGAAATCCTCATCATCGTTGCTGCTTTGTCGATCCAAGATGTCCGCGAACGCCCTCTGGACCATCAGCAGGCGGCTGATGCTGCGCATGCGCGTTTTGCTGATCCGCGTTCGGATTTTGTGACGTATCTTCATTTGTGGCGTTATCTTGAGGTTCAGTCTAGGGATTTGTCTGGGTCGCAGTTTCGTCGGATGTGTCGCGATGAGTTTTTGCATTATTTGCGTTATCGCGAGTGGCGTGATGTTGTTTTTCAGCTTCGTCAGATGTCACGTCTTTTGGGTGTGGAGGTTCATCCGCTTGAGTTGCCGTCATCGGGTGAGGTTGCAGATGTTGCGCGTTTAGGTGGGGTGAAGGATGCGGCGGCGAGGGCGGTTGTTGCGTTCACTGAATCTTCTCTTCGGGTTCATGTGGATGAGATTCATCGTTCGATTCTTGTGGGGTTTCTTTCGAATCTTGGGTTTTGGGATGAGGTGAAGCGTGAGTATCGGGGTGCGCGTGGGACGCGCTTTACGATTTGGCCGGGGTCTGGGCTTGCGCGTTCTCGCCCGGCGTGGGTGATGGCGGCTGAGTTGGTGGAGACTTCGCGTCTTTTTGCGCGCACGCTTGCGCGTATTGATCCGGCGTGGATTGAGCCTTTAGCGGGATCGCTTCTTACTCGTGTGTATTCTGAGCCTTTTTGGTCGTCAGCTCGGGGTGCTGCGATGGTGAAGGAGAAGCTGGTTCTGTATGGGTTGACGATTAGTGCGGATCGTCCTGTGCTTTTGGGGAGTCTGGGTGATCGTGTGTGTGATGGGGGGCCGAGGCGAGCGTCGCGTCTTGTGACTGCGGGGAGTCTTGCGGGGATTGCGCAGGGGCTGCTTGGTGCTGGGGAGGATGTGCGTTCTGCGCGTCAGCTTGGTTCTTTTGGTCGTGATTTTCTTGCGATGGCGCTTGATTCGCCTGTGGTGAGTGGTTCAGGTGTTTCCGGTGAGGTGGGGGTTGCCGAGGGCGGGGCTTTGAGTTCCGATTGTTGTGCGCGTGGTGGTTCTTTTTCTGATTCTGAGTCTGGGTGTGGTTCGGGGTCTGAATGTGGGTGCGGTTCTGCCGTGGGTGTCGGTGCTGGCTCTCAGAAAAACTGTGAGAAGCACAGGGAGTTGGGGGAAAAGGGCGAGCTGAGTGTCACGAGTGAGGCGAGCGCCAAGAGCGGGGCAAATGTCACAAGTGGGGCGGGTGGCAAGGGCGGGCCGAAGCAGGGCGAACACTTCAGCCCAGGCTCTCGTCAAGACGGCGATCTCGCAGTGCCTCCTTCTGGGCTGACGGCTCAGGAACTTGCTCGTGAAATGTTTATTCGCCACGCCCTCGTCGATGGACAATGGCGTGAACGGCATCGCTTTCAAAAACGTAATGCTGAACTTCTCGAACAGGCACGAGAGGTGGAACGGCGTTCTCGCACGCATGGGCTCGTTGCCGATGAGGAAGCGCGTTTTCGTTTTTTTGACGATATTCTTCCGGCACATATTGTTTCTGCTGCGCATTTCAACCGTTGGTGGAAATGTGAGCGTGAAAAACGTCCCGATCTGCTCACCTACAGCGACCAGCTTCTTTTGCCGCGCGGCATCGGCGAGGACGCGATGCGTTTTCCCGACTCGTGGCGTTGTGGGGATGTGGATCTTGGCTTGTCGTATGCCTTCACTCCCGGTGCGGAGCGTGATGGGGTGACCCTCACGATTCCCGTTGAGGTGTTGGCGCGTGTCAGTGATGAGGGTTGCGATTGGCTGGTTCCGGGGATGCGTGAAGAGCTCATTACTGAGATGATTCGTGCCCTCCCGAAAGCGAAGCGTCGTTTGCTTGCGCCCGCTCCTGAGGTGGCGCGTCAGGTGAATGAGTGGATGGATCGGGCGCTTGCAGGTACTCTCACTTCCTTTGAGTCGCCGTCCTTTACTTCCCAGTCAGCCACTTCCGCCACACCTGGTCACAACCGTCGCAGTGCTCAAGAAGAGTGTGCGGATCCGATGAGCCTTTCGGCGGCTTTGGATCGTCTTGCCCGTTGGGGTCAGGCGACAGGTAAGACGAGACGTCACAGCACGGGTTCGTCTTCTGCTCAGGCTTCTTCGCCAGCACGTACTTCTTCGTCGTCAAGCGTTCCGTGCGACTCGGGTACGTCCTCCACTTCAAGTGTTTCTCACAGCGTGGGCGTTTCTCAAACTGCGGGTACTCCTTGGGGTGCAGGTAGTCCTCGGGGTACGGCTAGTTCTCAGGGGGCGGGCTTAAACGCGCCATCTTGTGCCAGCACCACAGCGTCGAGCAACTGGTCAGCTCAAAAGCCGCCTTTTGCGCAAGCTTTCGCTCAGGCGATCACAGCGGTGCGCGGCGTGGATCTCAATGATTCTGAACTCGCTCATGCGCACGCCGAGTTGCCCGCGCATTTGCGCATGACTTTCCGTGTCGTTGATTCTTTCGGGAAGGAACTTGGAGCTGGAAGCGATCTCACTTTCCTTCAGCACAGTCTTGCTCAGTTCGCCGATGAAGCCGTGCGTCAAGCGGTTCGTGGTGCCCTCGCTGAAGCGATGAGTGACGCGACGCTCACTCAGGGCCGAGGGCGAAACCAGAGGCAAGGCCGAGGGCGTGATTCGGCAAAGAAGAAGGAAGGCGAAGGCCCTCAAAAGGCGCGAAACTCACGCACAACACAGGCTGTTCCCATCCCTGAGGGGCTTCATCTTGACGGTCTCACCGATTTTCCCCTCACAGCGCTCCCTCGTTCAGTTGAGTCCTCGACTGACTCAATGACTCTGCGCGCTTTCCCCGCCCTCGTCCCCCAGGGGACGGCCAGTGAGCCGAGGGCGGGAGTGCGTGTCATGGCCAATGTTCAAGAAGCGCAGCGTCATCATCGCCAAGGTCTTGCCCATCTTCTTCTTATGCGCGTAAGGCTTCAGCGTGCGCGGGTGACGACCCGGTGGACTGGCCGTCAGGCCCTCATGTTGGCGGCTTCACCGTATCCGAGCATTTCCGCCCTCGTCGATGATGCGCAACTGGCTTCCGCTTTCGCCCTCGTCGATGAATTATCTGGAGAAGGCGGACCGGGTTCGATTCGTGACGTGGAACTTTTCGAGGCGCTGGCCAGGCAGGCTCGTGATCTTCACGAGGACAGGGTGTATGAGATCCTCGGGCATGTGGTCCGCGCAATGGAAGCGCACTCAGAGCTTACGGATCGGCTGCGTTCCCATACGGGAAAGTCGATGCAAGAAGTTGTTGAGGATGTGCGCCGCAGTGTGGAACTTGTGCTTGCGCCCGGTTTCGTGTCGGCCACTCCCGCTTATGCGTTGCCACATGTGGCGCGTTATGTGCGTGCGGCTGCGCTCCGTATCGACCGGGCGTCTTCTTCTTCAGATGCGCTTGAACGTGATTTAGCGGATATGGACCGTATTCATGCACTTCTTGAGCGGATTGCTCAGGCGCGCGCTGAGTGTGAGCGTCGCCCCTACGATGCTCACGTCGATGCGGAATTGAGTCGGGCACGTTGGCTTGTGGAAGAACTGCGCGTGTCCTGTTTCGCTCAGACGCTCGGCACACCGCACAAGGTGTCGTCTAAGCGGGTCGCTTCACTGATTGACTCCGCAACCGCCTCACTTCATTAGCTTCCAGGCCAGCGGGCCACTAGGGGCTTAGCTGCTCGGAAGGTCAATGTTCCAGGGTGCCTTGTTATTCGAGATTCAGCCAGCACGCCCTGTTCTGATCCGGCGGGCCGGTCCGACTTACCCTAGGCCAAATGATTATGGGCAAAAAGGAGCAGGATAGGCAGCTAGAGGCAAAACGAGGTCGATGGTGCGAAAGATCCTGAAGTTCGTGCTGCGTGGTGAGGCCCAATGTGTTGGCAAAACACCATTGCAGCCGTCATCATCGACCGCATCATCCACCACGCCCACAGATCACCCACACATGGCTACTTTTCGCCCGACACTGACACAGCTCAAGGCCCGCCTGATCATTTCTGCCTCGACAAGCACCGGAATACACCGCTCCCGCCTCCCGTTTCCGCTCTTTGGTTCCCATACGCCACCACGTGAATCCCTCACACCCATACACGCGCCCACACCACAGCAACACAGACACACCACCTCTTTCACGCCCCTGCACATCACCTTTATGTCTGCAACACGTGCGCGGCTTTTCTACGGCATCCTGGAGTTGCTTGTGCGGACTACTCTTAAGACGTGAGGATCAAAGCGCCGACCTGCGGCGCACACAGCGGTAACGATGACAGGAGCGACATGACTGAGCACTCCGCCCCCCACCTGGCGGCAAACACGGAAGCATCGGATGCTCCCGACCGTGAAATCCTCACGTGGGAACTGTTCGGCACGGCGTCTCGCGAACTCACAGCTCAGATCGTTCACTCTGGCTGGATTCCTGATCTTATTATTGCGATTGCTCGCGGTGGCCTCATCCCTGCCGGGGCGCTCTCATACGCGATGGGAGTGAAGGCGTGCGGCACGATGAACGTTGAGTTTTATACGGGTGTCGGCCAGACTCTCGAAGAGCCGATTCTTCTTCCGCCTCTTATGGATGTGTCCGCGATGAACGGTAAGCGCGTCCTCGTTGTGGATGATGTCGCCGATTCCGGTAAGACACTGAAAATGGTGATGGATTTTATCGAAGGTCACGGTCTTTCACTGGATGGGGGAAGCCCTGTGAAGGTTGATGCGCGTTGCGCCGTGATTTATAAGAAACCGGTGTCGATTATTCATCCTGATTACGTGTGGAAAAACACCGACCGTTGGATTAATTTCCCCTGGTCCTCCCTCCCTGTCATTACGCCCTGACTTTCAGCTTCTCCTCCAGTCTTCTCCTCAGCTTCTCCCCCCCGTTTTCCCCTCAGTTTCCCCCTCAGCGTCTCTTCATCATCGCCGAGGGCGGGGCCTTTGTTGATCGACCGGCTCGGGAAAATGGCCTGAAGCGGCGTGTGACTTGAACGCTGATCGCTCCCGGCTTCGTCTTTACTTGCCACACGGACACGCACTCGCGCTATCCACGCCAGCCCATTAATGTGTCACTCGCACGAACACACCCGCATAATTTCAATGAAAACCCCTGCCCGGCACCCCAAAATGGACCACCACCTGAAGTCGGGCCAGGTCAAGTCAGCTCAGGTCAGGCCAGGCCAGGTCAAGTCAGCTCAGGTCAGGCCAGGCCAGGCCAGGTCAAGTCAAGCCAGGTCAGGCCAGGTCAGGCCAGGTCACACCAGCCATTAGCGTTCACTCCCCACAACTCACCCGCGTCATCAAGCCCAAAAATCCCCAAGACCACTAAAACACGCGAAGTCAGGCCGCACCATTTGGACAAACTCCCAGCAAGCACACCGCAACACACCACCCTTGAAGTCAAACACCACAACTGGCAATGTCGACACGAATGGCAATGTCGGTGGGACTGGCGCAGATGGCGCAGCTGAGAGCCTCACGAATAGGCGGCTCGCCCTCGCAGATTGAAAAGCGCGCAATTTAAACGCGCATTTGAGGTGCGTCTAAGAGCACACAGACTTCGCAAAAATCCTTCCACTTTTCATCCCGAGCTACCGAGCTACCGAGTAGCAGTCAGTTAATCAAGGCAAGTGAGAATCCTTAGTCGATCTGATAGACGGCGTGTTCACGTAAATAGTCGCGCAGATACGGAAGAGCGAAGTCGATGTGCCCATAGCTCACAGCTTCAATCATTCCTGCTTTGATGAGACGATCTCTGTAAACCGAAACGTAGTTCACTTCGCGATCTAGGGCCTTTGCTAGAGTTGCAAGGCTCGTCGGCCCGTCTTCGTGAGCGAGGGCAAGAAGGAAGGAGCGGTCAACACCGGAAAGGTCAGCGAGTGAAGTTTCGTGGACGAGGGATCCCAAGCGAAGTCTTGCCGCGTTAATTCCCGCAACGACACTGTCGTGCTTAAGACGAGAATCTTGATCGGCACCTCGCCACACGTGATAGCCGACAAGCTGGATCATGAAGGGGTATCCCTGAGTTGCTTGTGCTGCCAGGTGGACATCTTCTGCGTCGATTGTTACACCGGATTCAGCGAAAGTTTGTGTGAGTGCTGCTTCCACGTCGCTTATTTTGACGGCTTCTAGTTCGATGCGGTTTGCCCGACGGAGGAAGGTGGATACGTCCGCATTGAGGAGGTCTGTCACGGCTTTAGGTAGTCCTGCCATGATGAGGGCGATGGGGCGGGACTGTCGGATGAAGTGCTGCATTTCTGCGGAGAGCTGGATGAGTTCGTCTTTCTTGATTGCATGAATCTCGTCGATTGAAATGACGAGTCCGCTGTCTCTCAGAGCGAGAATATCTAAGAGTTCTTCGATGTGTTCGCGCCAGGGCACAGGAATACGGTCGCTCACTTTCCTTGTGAATCCGAACCCTCCTGTGGTGATTCCAGTAAAGGTTCCTCCCGTTCGTCCACGTTCGAGGACGAGGAGGCGCTCTACTCGATCTGAAATACGGTCAAGGAGCCCTGGTGTTGCCGTGTCTTCGATGAGGTGCCACCCCGCTGTTTGTGCGATGTGCCCAAAGTGGGTGAGCATCACTGTTTTACCGATGCCGCGAGGGCCGGTGAGGAAGGTCAGGAGACTCGGGTCACCTGGACCGTTGACCAGGGCCTCTTGGAAGCTGAGCAGGTGTCCTTCGCGGCCAACAAGAAGAGGAGGTGTGGCACCTGCGCTTGGGTGAAATGGGTTCGGACGACTCACAGCTACCCCCTTTTGTGAGTTTTATAAGTTTTATAACTGGCACCAGATTAAGCCCCTGAAAAACCAGCCACAAGTGCTTCACCTGCGAAAATGCGATGATACCAGAAAATCTCGGGTGGCTTGTGTCACTTTTGTGAGTTTTATAAGTTTTATAACTTCTTGTGGGAGGCGACGTGCTGGCGGAGCTGTTTTTCTTTCGCGCGTGAGCGTGCCCTGCGTTTCACGGCGAAGATCATGTCTTCTGGGAAATCTCGTGTCCCGTCACTTGCGTGCAGAGCCGCATCGGAGGATTGGGTGAGATCAGGCTGAGTGACAGAGTCCGTGTCGCCGAAGATGTGCGTTTCGTTTTCGCGGGTGCGTGGTTTCTTTCCGAGGGCGAAGGCCAGCCAGATTGAGGCGAAGAGTCCAGCTGCGACCCAGATGAGGAACCAGGGGAATCCTGGGAGTTCTGATTTTGAGCCGATGGAGTGTTTGACCTGTGGAGATACCGGGTTGACGCGGGTCCCGGTGACGAGGATTCGGTGGGAGTTGATGCCCAGGGGGGTGCAGGTGACGAGGGTGACGAGGTCTTCACCTTGGACGAGTTCGAGGAGTTCGTTCGCGTCAGGATCGACGACTCGGGTTGTGCGGACCTGGTATTCGATGATGTCACCGAGGACTTCGATTGTGAAGTGGTCTCCGACTTTCACCCTGTCAAGGTCGGTGAACATTTTTGCATCCGCCAGGCCCCGGTGTGCGGCTAGAACCGAATGTGTGTTGATGCCGCCGACGGGTAGTGAGGTGCCTTTGAGGTGTCCGACTCCTTGTAGGAGGGTTTCTTCTGCGGTCCCGTGGTAGACGGGGAGGTCAAGGTTGATGGAGGGGATGCGTAGGCGGGCCATGAGTCCGCCCCCTACTGTGAGGAGTTTGTCGTAGTTGTATCCTGAGGCGTTTTCCTCGCCTTCTTCTGATGTGGGGACGTTTGATCCGGCTTCGTAGGCCGCTCCCATTGTGAGGGCTTCGTTGTAGGCGTGTGCTTCGGCAAGTTGAACTGCAGCTGAGGGTGAGGCTGTGTCCACTTGTGCTTTGTAGTCGTCAACGATTTTTGATTGCCCGTATTGCGTGTTCCATGCTGCTGCTGTTGGGTAGGTCATGACGAGCAGTGCCGTGAAGGCGACGAGGGCGACGAGGATGGAGGCGATGTCGGGTCGGCGTTTGAATACTCGCACTTTTCTTTCCAGTAGGGGGGTTTCAGGTCAACAAAGGAAGCAAGGGAAGGTGGGTAGTGGGGCGGGCGCCCGCCTGTGGGGTGTATGTGTCAGTGTCGCGGTGTATGAGCTTGTGTGTTGCGGTGTTTCTTCACCGCTGCACCCAGCCCTGCGATCAACGCTAGGAGGAGTGCTCCTGCGTAGATCCAGTCCGCTGCCCGACCTCCTGTCATTGGGATCGCGACCCCTGGGATCTTGTCGTTTGTGATACGCACCTGACCCCAGGTCCCGTCCCCTGGTTGTTGCGTGACAGTTGCTGTGGGTTGCCCTGGTGTTGCCATCACCACCACACGCGGGTCACCGTCAGGCGTGTAAGACACCTGCACGTACCACACGCCCGCAGGTTTCACATACCCCGCAGCTGGGGTCTTTTCCACCAGCCGGTACACACCAGACTTCACCGGCAAAGAAATCTGCCCTGTAGAGTCCGTCAGGAAGGTCCCTAACTCACCAGCAACCACACCTTGACCCAAATCATCTGCGGGCAGTTCACCCAGCGTGGTCTTTTGGACTGTGAGCACCACACTCTTCAAAGGCAACACAGTTTCCCCGTCGGTCTTTTCAAGAACGAGGCTACGCGGCTGCACAACCTCATAGGTCGCCGTGAAGCTATCCGAATCAGACACTTGCCCCACAATGCTCGTCCCATCAGTGGTGACACCAGCAGTGACCGTCAACGTGTCCTTATGCGTCGGGGCACTAGCAGTGAAGGCAATCGCGTAACGACCCAACACCTTGTCGCCCTTTTCTAAGACAACCACTGTGTCTTGAGCATCCACAAGGGTACCCTCATCATCCAACTTCGCTTGGATCACTGATTGGTCAGCTGCACGCTGAATCACCACGGTCTTAGACAACACGGCAGGGTTGCCCTCAAGGGTCGTGTCGCTGACCTGAATGTCAGTGAGACGCTCTGAACCGGTGTTTTCATAACTGAAGGTGTACACCTGGGTACGCGGGTCACCATCCCTATCATCGATGCGACCAGGAGCATCAAGCTGGGTCACATCAGCAGGAACCACATCCTGTGGGGTGGGAGTCGCAAGCTGATCATCAAGCTCATCTTCAGCCCTGACCGTATCAGCCTCCACCCGATCAGCCGTATCCTTCACCGCGCCTTTGACGAGAGCGATTTGAGCGTTCACCGTGCGCAACCCAAGATCAGCGTAACCAGACTGCACACCAACCGTTGCTTCAGCCCCCCGCACCTGCGTGACGATACCCACCGCATCAGCATCAGAATCCACATCAGAATGCGGATCCACCACACCAGTACGCACAGGAGCCCACGAACTAGGCTGCCCGTCCTTATCCTCACCTTGCCAACCAGTTGACGAATAGCGGACAAGGACCTTGGTCCCCGCAGGGATCCCCGTCACCTTCCACGTGCCATCAGTGCCTGAAACCGCCTCACCAAGAGGATCACCATTAAGACTGGTCACAAGAACCTTCATCCCCGCAACCCGACGATCAGACGCATCACGCACATCATTACCGTTATCGTCATACCAGACAATCCCAGACACACCACCCAAAGGCACCGTCGTCGCTGGAATCAGCGCAGGAGTCTGATCAGACAAATCATCCACCTTACGGCCTTCAAGTTCCACACCCACAGCTGAGTTCACCCCAGAAGTAGCGTTCTTGAAAATCCCCTCAGGCTTGAGATTCGCCGCATTATTTTCCAACACCGGAATATCAGGAACCCCAGGACCCATATTCGCACCCGTCACCTCAACCTGAGAATGAGCACGGATCCCTTCGCGTGGGGTGTCCACCGACGTCGTCCATGCCTGGTTACCGACCCACAGTTCCTTCGACTGCTTGGCCACCGTACCCGTCACAGTTACTCGAACAGTCTGCCCAGGACGCACAGCCATCGGCAACACAAACTCGCGCTTATTCCACACACGCCGATCTGTTCCTGTTTCCTGTGATGTCGATACAGGCGTCAGAGTCTGAGAATCAAAACTCTGAGACGGCACAGGCAACACCAACTTCGCATCCTCACCAGGCTTAGCTGTGAAGAAACCATCCGAAGTCCACAAACCCACACCACCAACAGCCGTATACCCACCGATAATGCCAAGCGGAACACCAGTCACACCACCAACCCGCGTCGCAACATTACCCGCATCCACAAACCAGTAACCATCTGTTGTCTGCACCGCTGAAGTGTCGATCCAGTTGATCAGGTCTTCAGCGTTTGCGTTTTCCACGCGGTAACCCACGGCTTGTGTGACTGAGCCGGTGATGCCTGTGATTTTCTCAGCTGAAGTACCACTTGGGTTCACAACCCAGTAACCGTCCGTTGTCCACACACCTGACTTGTAGTCCCCTGGTGCTCCACCTGTTGCACCGAGGACTGTTCCTGTGATTCCGGGAACTTCCTGGGTATTAACGTCACGGCCAAAAGGACTGAGGATCCAGTACTTGTCGTTGGTCCACACACCGGAGGCAGTGCTGGATGGCATGTCACTAATAGCGCCGATGATGCTGCCTTTGAGCGCGCTGTTCTCTAGTGATCTCGGGTCGTTTGTGAGGTTGGGATCGTAGAGGTTGTAGCCCTGGTCAGTCCAGACACCGGCCCCCATTGACGTTTCAGGAGGTTGCACACCTGTTGCGCCAAGGATTGTGCCGTTGATCTTCCCCCAGCCTTCCTCACTCTCCAGAGCAGAACCGTTTCCATATACGGCCCAATTACCGTCTGAACTCCACACGAAGGTTCCGTATGACAGGGGGTAGTCACCGACGGCACCGCTGACAGTGCCGGTCACCTCGTTGACTTTAGTGGTTGTACCATCCGGGTTTACGAGCCAGTAACCCTGGTCGGTCCACACGGCACTGCCTGCAGCATCGAAGTATTCGGTTCGCCCGGTGGGACGGATACCGATGGCACCTGCGATGGTTCCGGTGATGCCGTTCACTTTGGTTGCTGTGCCATCGGATTTAACGAGCCAGTAGCCCTGGTCGGTCCAGACGGCGGAGCCGCCATTCTGGTCTGCGGGGGCCAGGCCGATTGCGCCTTTCACCGTGCCGGTGATGCCGTCAACCTTGATGACCTGACCATCTGGCTTGACAAGCGAATACCCCTCATTCGTCCACACACCAGCACCCGACACAGTGGGATCCATACCGGTCGCACCCAGGATCTCCCCCACTTCCCGATACCCAGTGGTCGCTTTGACGTTGAACACTTCAGCACTCGTGCGATCAAACAGCTTCACATCACGCAAAACCGTGTCACCGGTGTTCTTCACATCAATATTCCACGTCAACCCCACGGTTTCATTACCGTTATCGGTCACCGCAGCGGGAGTCTTATCCAACCCTAAGTCAGCATTCGGCACGTAATAGCCGAAGTTGTGACCATTGGACTTCACGTCAACCCCCAAAGGAACATCAATATGGGAGGAGGAAGCGGTGAAGATTTTACGTCCCGAACGAGTCTGTTCAGTCTGCTTCATCACATCAAAACGATTCTGCATCGAAGCAGGAAGATCACCATCTTTCCCACTCGACGAACCATTAATCGCCCGAACCTCAGTCGAACCCTCTTTACGCTCCACCTGAGGCAAAACCACCCGGTAATCACCAGAATGCAAATTCGTGAACGAGTACTCACCCTGCGTATTCGTTGTGGTCTCCATCCCTGGGATATTTTCCCAAGTTCCCCCATCGTTCTTCTTTTGAAGAACAACGTGGACACCCTCGTAGCGTTTCTCAGGATGATCCCCATTGTCGATCCGCGTGTCCTTATTCTGGTCATTCCACACAACACCAGAAATCACAGAAGACACAACCTGCGAATAATCAGGCCAAGCCTGGATCTTCTTATTCGTCACAGGATCTTCAGTAGGAGACAACCACGCGACGTAATCATCACCAGTTGTGTTCCCCGTCGGAGTGATTGTGAAGTGGATTTGAGCGCCAGCTGTTTGTGATGCGGAGGTGTTGCCGGTTGCTTCAATTCGCATGAACTGCACATCCTGCGGAACTCCTGAAAGGTCAACCTTCCCATCTGGGCCGACCGTTTTTTCCACACCCGCACCATTAGGCGTCGCAGAGAACACGATCTTAGATCCTGGCGGGGCGTTCGTTACGGTCACTTCGCTGAGCGTGTAGGAACCCTGGTATTTGCTTCGCCCGATTCCCGTGTAGCGTCCGCTCGTGTCCAGGCCAGTCGTCGGGTCAATCACAATGGGCGGATTGTATTGATTCATGGCGTTGAGCTCGTTGACGTAAGCGGAATCTGTCGGTGTCGGGAGTTTGATTTCCTGCTTCCACTTCGTGCCGTCTTGAAGTCGACCCATTGAAACATAGGCCGTCCAAGCGAGAGGATCGTTGATCTCAACTTTGCGTTGATCTGCGACGATGACGGCAGAGAAGTCACGGTCTGAATCCATGCGTGCGCTTGCGGAACTATCTGACACCGATGTGGTGCCCGCTTGCACTTCATTCCCTACAGCGGGGTAGCTCAACGTCATGGCGGAGCTGATAGAACCAGACACTGTTCCTGTTGCGTCATACGGGTTCGCGATGGTCTTCACGCTGAAATGAGCAGAACCGAAAGTCCAGCCACCGCCAGCCTGATTGCGACCAAGCAAAGCCCCCGCTTTCGTCCGTAAGGTCACCCGCTGCCCTTCGATCTTATCCACTTCCCAGCTGGAATCTTCTGGGAGGGTGAAAGTCTGCGGATCGTACAGAGGATCAAGAGTGAGGGTCGTTGTAGCGGAATATCCTTCGATACTCGCTGCCCCTTGAACTTGGTTCGTGATCGTCCACTGGGTCGTGTAGCGGCCATCCGTACCTTTTTCAAGGGGAGTGGTGCTGTCCTCATCAACGTTCGTGATGGCACTGACCAGAGACGGAGTCTTCGGGAAGATCAGGGCTTCTTCCACAGCTTTAGGGCCGTCGTAATCTGCCCCTGCGTTTTCTGAGAAAGCACCCTGAGAGACAATGAACTTACCCGCATCGGCTACAGCGTCATACGTAAGAGCACGCGCTGGCCAGTAGACGTCAACGGAAGCATTTCCTGCGTCGCCAGTGGTGAACACTGACTGATCGAAGGAAACGCGCGACTGGGTTGCTCCTTCAGGGGCAATATCAGTTTCTACCCATTCACCGTCCACAAGCCATTCCACGGTGTGCTTCGAGCCGTCCACGACAACACCGTCAACGGTGACCACAACAGGACGCGTAGAGTCATACTTTTCTGCAGCGTAGGTATCGCCCGTCTTGGTGTTAATGGCATCTGTGACAACGATCGAAGATGCTGAGGTGTTCGCATCAATGAGCTTCGGTCGGATCGTGAGGCGATGCGCAAGCGCGTTACCGCTGGTGATGCCGGAACGATCTTCCGCATCATCACCCTGAGGGTGAACGTTCGCGAACTCTTTCCAGTACTGCTCGCTCTGCCACTGCTTGTTTTCACTGGTGAACAGGGGCGTGCTGAGATCCTGAGGGGCGCCGACGAAGTAATTCCACTTCACCTTCGGTTCTTCGTAGTAGAACCACACGGCCTTGGAGTAGTTGTTGTTAGGAAGCTGCGCACCGTTCAGTGCGCCAACGCTCTGACCTTCGTAGGTGTAGCTGGAAGTCGGGTAGTCCGCGCCCTCTGCGTTACCCGGATCAGGAATGTTCTTAAAATCCCCCTCCTTGAAAGAATCAGGATCAACCTTCAGCCCAATCCGATATTCAACGGGCGGAGTGTCCTTTGTGGGAAGAGCGCTTTCAGGAAGAACATACTTCAGGGTCTGTGTTCCCGTGGCCTTCACTGCCTTCAGAACACCACCGACAGGAGTCAAAGACTGAGAGCCGAGGGTCCAGGTTGTTCCTGCGGGGAAAGAAGAGACATCAATATCAGCGATCCACTGGCCGATGACAGAAATACCCGCCGAAGAATAACCGTGCGGCTGTAAACGAAGAGGAGCAATTGTGAACTCCCCGCCCTGCGTTGACTTCTGCGTGTAGTTCCTGTTGTAACCACCCTCAGTGGGGACAGTATCAACGGTCAAGTCAGCCATCGGGATTGACACGACAGTGACAGGCTCTGAAATGGACGTCACCGAGTAGGAGCCATTCGTTAAGGTCACCTGGATCTTGTTGTCCTCTACGGCTTTACCGCCGGTGTCTTTAGCGGCCACAGAAACCGACACGCGAGGCTGAGCCACCGCGCCACGCTTAATCTTGAACGCCACACCCGAGCAAGCAGGGTCACGCACAGTCTTCACAGCAGGTGAAGAAAAAGCAATCTTAGAGAAACTGCCAGATAACAACGCATCACCTGTTCCGGCATCAGCGAAAGTCAAGCAGATCGTGCGCTCATCCCCGGCGAGGATATTCAAGTCAAGCCCATAGATCACGAAGTCACCCGAAGCGACCACACCATCATGGGCAGTGTCGTCACCGGGGAAGTAACCGTTCTTCGTGTTCACGAAGGTTTCAGTGCCGGGACCGGCATGAGTGCCGTCAGAAAGGACTTTCAGCGAAATCGTGTCCTGCGGAATGAAAGCAGCCGTCGCTGGAGTAGCGAAGCCGATAAGTCCTATCAGGACGAGTGCCAGTGTTAACAACACTGAAAGAAGAGCTGTGGCTCGAGGCCAGGAGTGGGTACGCACGAAAGTCCTTTCCCTCCGGTTCGTGTCTGAGAATCGCTTCAGTGAATCGGATTGAATGTCACGTGAAATTGGCTTTTCTGCTGAGGAAAGGCCGTACCCCCCCCCCCCCCCCGCTTGGCCGGGGAGGGGTACGGCTCAATCATGATTAGGAGCGCTTCCTTGCGAGAATGAAAGCAGTTCCGAGAGCGGTCAGAGCGAGAGCGCTGCCGCCAACGATCATGAGGAGACGACCGTTAGCACCAGTCATCGGCATGTCAACGAGAGGAACCTTCGTGTTGGTTACCGTCGCGTTGTCATCCGTTGCCGTCCCCGCCTTGATGGTCACAGGGGTGAAGGGATCCTTCGGGGTGACGTAGCCAGCGGGTGCTGCGGTTTCCTTCAGGACGTAGCAGCGCTGCGTGTGGTCAAGGGTGAGAGCCTTGTCGCCTTCGGGGAACTCTTTCGAGTCAACGAAAAGGCCCGCGATGCCAACGGTTCCCTCATTCCCTGTGGTGAAGGTGGTGGCACCGTCAACCGAGATAGCATCGCCTTCAGCGACAGCGTTCTCACAGGTAGTCGCGTAGCGAGTAGCTTCAGTGGCGTTGTAGATCTCGAAGCTTGCACCCTGGAGGGGCTTCTGGTTGTCCGCATCCTGCTTCGTGATCGTGAGGTTGCCCCAGGAGGACTTCACGACGTTCGTCACGTGGCCTTCGGGTGCGTCCTGCGGAAGGTTGTCAATGTCCACCGTCGGCTCTGCCGGAGCGTCAGCCTTCGCTTCGGTGTCCACGTAGAAGTTGGCGCTGTTGCTCACCTCACCGTTTGCGGTGACCTGATCGGCTTTGGCTTTGAAGGTGACGCGCACTTCAGCGTTCGCCTTGCTCTTAAGGTCGGTGAGACCTGCTCGGGTGAAGGAAACAGTGCGGCGGAGGTTCTTGTTTGTGACCGTGTACTTATCTGCAGCTACAGTCGTGAAGTTCTGCTGGCCTGCTTCCTTGATTTCAACAGTCGGAGCATCGGCCGAAGGTTCGTTGCCTGTCACGAAGGTGTCATCAATGACGAAGTAGGAGAACTGTTCGTTCTCGGCGATCGAGGGGACCGTAACCGTGACCGGGTAGCTGATCTGGTTGTCGGTCTTCAGGCCGAGGTCCGTCACAGAGATCTGCTTCTTCGGGGATTTGATGACCAGGTTCTTCGGGTAGACGTTGACGTTGTAGAGCCAACCGTCTGCCCCGTTGGGGGTCGGGAGAGTCACGAGGAAAGGCATGGCGCGCTTTTGAACGGATGCCGGAACCTCAGTCTCACACACGAGGTAGAAGCCGACCGCAAGGTTTGCGATGGTGGCTTCACCGTTCGTGGCGGTCGCAGGGGATTCGACACCTGCAGCGAAAGTAGCGGCCTGGTTGCCATTGTCACCACCCCTGGTGAGGGCAGGAGTTGTCCAGTTCGCACCACAGGCATCTGCTGGCACCTGGATAGCTGAAGCGATCTTCCAGTCTTTCTGCTTCGTCGGATCAAGATCGGTGAGCTTGTAAGCGGTGAACTTGACACCAGGAACCGGGGTGCCGCCCGTGGGGGCGGGGGTACCGGAAGGCTTACCTTCGGTGGTGAGCGAACCGGACTCGTACTTGTGGATCACAAGTGAACCCGTCTGGGTCTGGTTGATGTTACCGAGGTCCACTGCTGCGGCGGGGGCGGCAGGTGCGGGATCGTCTGCGAATGCAGGCCCCGCGACAGCGAAGGTGAAGGCAGCACAAGAGAGCGCTGCAACACCTGAAACTAAAGTTTTCATCATGTAAGTATTCCTCACACGCAATCACACTGGGGGGATCTTCATGCCCTGTACCAGGTAGTACAAAATATGAAGATGTACTGAATGTACTGTTTCAGTCTACACAGACACATCAAGGTGCGCAGGGAAACATATCCACTGAAAATGTGCCCCCCCAATCTTTTCTTTGTCCACCTCGACACTATTTCCGCACTGTTTCCGCGCTATCTCGCCATAAAACAGTGTCGGCGAACGGTTCTCGCGCAATCAAAGTCACATAAGCTACCGGGCAACTCCCCCCCACCCCACGCCTCTTCTTCGCCCCCCAATCCCCTATGAGCAGACCCCAGCTTGTATTGCACATACGCCAAAAGAAACGGCGTTGTCCTCTCAATCACCTCAAGGGCTTGGAGGAAATCCGAATACCCCCCGTACCACGGGTCAGGTAAATCCACATCACCAGGGCCCGCCTCCGGGTCAAAATCACGGAACAAACGAATCTCAGGAAACCTCGCGCCCGCCGCGCCCCCGCGCCCTCGTAACCCCTCAAGAGCACGACGATGCGCACCCGTCATCGCGAGAATCAGATCCCACTGCGCACATTCCTGCGCACGCACCTGACGCGCCCGATGCGCAGAAACAGCATGGCCCTTCTCCCTTAAAACCCGTGCCGCCCTCGGATCAATCAGATTCCCCTCCTCCTCATCAGACACCCCAGCAGAATCCACCTCCACCTGAACATCAAGACCCGCAGCCTCCAAAGCCTCAGCGAAAACCTGATGCGCCATCACAGAACGGCAAATATTACCCGTACACACCATAAGAACCTTCACTGTGACACCACCCTTCCTTTCAAGAACACACGAACCACACGAGCAGAACACCGCGCAGCATGAACACCATCCACATGGAAATCCTGACCCGCGTCAGGGCCACACAAATCAGACACCGCACGTAAACTCACCCAATCCACACCCGCAGACCACGCGACTTGAGCCAAAGCACAAGTCTCCATGTCAACACTGAGCACATCAGGGAAACGCTCACGCAACTGCTTCGCCTCAGAAGCAGTGACAAACACATCAGAAGA
This sequence comes from Pauljensenia sp., assembly GCA_029983625.1. Taxonomy (GTDB): domain Bacteria; phylum Actinomycetota; class Actinomycetes; order Actinomycetales; family Actinomycetaceae; genus Pauljensenia. The sequence goes on from JASBZF010000012.1 coordinate 24,814, forward strand.
GACCACTCGCCCTCGGCACAACGGATCATCCAGCAGCCCACTCAAAGCCTCAACCTGAGCGACTGTAGACACAGACGTCGCATACTCAGAAGGCATCCCCGGCACCTGACCTAAGGCGTAGCCGAAAGCCGTCGCATCCGCCGCCCCGTAAGTCGCCAACACGCCAACAGCAATGTTTCCGACATTCACGTCACGCGCCACACCACCGCACGTACCCGCAGCGATCACAATCGGCGTATCAACGAGGACGAGGGCGCGACTCGTAGCTGAAGCAGCGTTCGCAAGCCCTATGCCGGACACCACCACCAGCACAGGAACACCATCAATACGCCCCAAATGGAAAGACTGCTCGAAGCCGCCAGGAGCGCCGAAGCGTAGCTCGATCGGAAAGGGTGCTTCTTCTGGGGCCTCAAGGGCAGCGAGGAAAGGCTCGGCCTCCATTGGCATTGCGCACTGGATGACGGCGAAAACCTTCGCCCGCTCAGGAAGTTTGAGTGTGCTCACGCTGAAAGTTTACAAACCCCGACTGCACCAGAGCCTGTGGCTTTTGGCCTTACTCAGCTGTGCCTGCGGTTCTCTTACTTAACCAGCGACTGCGGCTCCCTTAGTTAGCAGTGCCTGTGGCTTCTGGCCCGCCCGCTCACCTCAGAACATGCGTTCTGAGGCTCGAAGCCCGACCAGGCCCCGCCAGAAGCCACACGGCACCACATACGCGCCACAACCTCCCGACTACCCACACACTCAAAACTTCCACCCGAAACTTAAAACCCGATCAGGCTCCGCCGGGAAGCACGCAGGCGCTACATCGCGCTGCGGCCTTTTAACTACCAACCCCCACCATCATCACAACCAACAACATCCCATAAACCCACAACACACCACATCACTACAAAACAATCCGCGTGCCTACGGCTCCCGGCCCGCCCGCTCACCTCAGAACATGCGTTCTGAGGCTCGAAGCCCGACCAGGCCCCGCCAGAAGCCACACGGCACCACATACGCGCCACAACCTCCCGACTACCCACACACTCAAAACTTCCACCCGAAACTTAAAACCCAAGCAGGCCCCGCCAGGAGCTACACGGCATCACATACGCAGCCATACAGGTGCTTGCGGCCTCGCCCTCGGAAATTGCCGCAGGCGACGCACACAAGATGCTCTTAGCTCCATAGGCGGCGAACAGGCAGAATACTGCCCATGAATGACCAGACCGTGACCGGAAATTGCGACACCACCACTGCCGCGAGCGCCACCTTCAGCTCAGGCGACTTTCCTGAAAGTTCTGCGCTCCCACTCCTGTCCGTATTCGACATGTTCCGCATCGGGATCGGCCCATCGTCTTCACACACCGTAGGGCCCATGCGCGCCGGACTCGACTTCAGTAAAGAACTTGCCAAATTCTCTGAAGTTTTCAACATCGCTGCGCCCGCGTCCCTCACAATTGACCTATACGGCTCCCTCGGCGCAACAGGGCGAGGACACAACACCGACCGGGCCGTGTTGCTCGGGCTATCCGGCTATGAGCCAGAAAGCGTCAGCATCAGCGAAGTAGAAAGCATCCTCCCTGCGATCGCGCACACAGGACAACTTGAACTGCCCGGCGGGCGTTGTGTCCCCTTCGATATGGCGCGTGACATCCGATTCAAGCCGGACACGGTTCTGCCCTACCATGTGAACGCACTCACTATCACAGCTCGCTCAAGCGACACCACGCAGCCGACAGCGTGCGACGACAATACGGGCCTGGGCGCAGAAAGAAAAGACGGGGAAGATGGAGAAGCGGCGACGGAACAGGGTCGGGCGATTATCCTAAGTCGGACCTACTATTCCGTTGGTGGCGGCTTCGCCATGATGCAAACCAACAACGACCTGAGAAACCCGCAGGTCATGCCCCTGCCCCGCAGACAGCACACAGACGCACCTGAAACTCCGACACCCCTTCCTCCTTATCCGTTCTTTAGCGGCGCGCAACTTCTTGACCAATGTCGCAGCCACGGGCTATCGATCGCAGAACTCGTCCGACAGAACGAAGAATCCGCGCGGAG
>JASBZF010000013.1 GCA_029983625.1 Pauljensenia sp.
ATCCGCGCGGCGTCGCCTTGAAGTGGAGCGTTACCTCGACACCATCGCCGACTCTATGTTTGACTGTATCGACGCCGGATGCGCAACGTCCGGGGTTCTGCCTGGGGGTCTCAACGTTCCTCGGCGCGCTCAAGCCCTCTTTGAAAAACTCTTCACACGTGCCACCTGCGGAAGCGGCACGACCCCTGACTCCGGTTGGGCGTCCACTCCAGAAGACCCGATGCGCGCAATGGACTGGGTGAATCTCTTCGCCCTCGCCGTCAACGAAGAAAACGCCGCCGGACACCGGATCGTCACCGCGCCGACGAACGGGGCGGCAGGTGTCGTCCCTGCCGTGCTCGGATACCTCGTGTCCTACTGTCCTGAAGCCGGAGCATCCTTACCGAAAGGGAACGGACCTTTAGGATGCGGATCAGCTGATGCTCCGCTGGCAAAAATCCGACTCGGAGAACAGCACACGACACACGGGGAAAGAAATGAAAAAGAGGAACGCCGGAGGCGAGCCGTTCACAACTTCCTCCTTGCCGCAACAGCTATCGGTGCGCTTATTAAAACGAATGCGTCAATCGCTGGCGCTGAAGTCGGATGTCAAGGTGAAGTCGGGTCAGCTTCCGCGATGGCAGCAGCAGGGCTTGCGCAAGCGCTCGGCGGCACACCCGAACAAGTGGAAAACGCCGCTGAAATCGCGATGGAACACTCCCTTGGCCTCACCTGTGACCCGGTTGCCGGGCTCGTGCAAATCCCCTGCATTGAACGTAACGCGATTGCCGCAGTGAAAGCAATTAATGCAGCACGAATGGCTCTATGGTCAGACGGGCGACATCACGTCTCTTTCGATGCGGTCATTGAGACGATGCGTCAGACCGGTAAAGACATGCTCTCCAAATACAAGGAAACCTCAGCGGGCGGGCTCGCCGTTAACGTCGTCGAATGCTAGGACGTGATGAAGGTGTGCGTGGATCGTTTCAGCGCTTCACGAAACGTCCAGCGGACGCATATGTGCGCAAAGTCCGAGAAGCCTATCTTGACCGACCTGGAAGACTATTACGACGCTGCGGAAGCTTATCGGAGAACTCGTGAAGGCACAGAAGAAGCTCCCGGTGAGAGGACGCTCAGGTGAGAGGATGCTCAGGGGTGAGCGGTTTGTGTGGCGCAGGAGTGTAAGTACAGGTGGATCGCCTCACGCATGATCTCTGCAGGACGTTGATGTGAGTCGGAGCGCACTGTGGTGCGACACGCCGAGGGTGGGGTGGGATTTTTAGCGGAAGGGAGAAGGGGTTATCCACACTCGCTCACAGTTTTGTGCAGAGGTGTGAAATATGGGATCTGCACAGGTGTGGATACTACGAATAGGGGATCAGCAGGGCGCGAACGCAGGAAGTGACAATGTTGTGCATAGTCCATCCACAACCTGTCCACAGCGCCTCCACAGCGCGAAAATTCCCTGTCCACAAGGGAAAGGGGAAAGAGGGAGAAACACTACATCTTGTGCCGATAGTGTTTGGGGGACACAAGGTGTAGTGTGAAGATGTTTTCGCAAGAGACGCTCGTAGCGTCACGCCAATGCAGATCGTAAGCGGACACACGCCCGATCCCATACACGCCCGAGGAGACAACAATGACGATCACCGTCTACTCCAAACCCCAGTGCCCCCAGTGTGAAGCCACCTACAGGGCACTTCGCAAACAGGGCCTTAACTACCGCACAGTTGACCTCAGCGAAGACACTGAAGCATTGGAATACATTAAAAGCCTCGGCTACCAGCAAGCCCCCGTCGTGATGACCGACAACGACCACTGGTCAGGGTTCCGACCCGACCGCATTAAAAAAGCCGCAGCAGCAGCTACGCCGCTTGTCGCAGTGGCACACGCCTAACATCTCTCGTCCCGGCCACAAAACGGCCGGGACTCAGCGTGTCCACGCCAGCGGCTCAGGCCCCACCACCGCCACCGCTTCCGGCCCAAGCCGGGCCCAAGCTCAGACCTAAGCCTGGCCCAAGCCCGGGCCTCGCCCTCGTCGAAGATGAAGAAAGAAGAAAGGAAAACACCCATGATGGTCGTTTACTTCTCTTCGGCGACGAACAACACGCGACGCTTCGTTGACAAGCTCGGCATCCCCAGCGAACGCATCCCCCTGCGGCGCTCCGATCCAGCGCTTCACGTCACCGAACCCTACGTCCTCATCGTCCCCACCTACGGGGGAGGCAACATCAAAGGGGCCGTCCCGAAACAAGTCATCACCTTTTTGAACGACCCGAAGAACCGGGAACACTGTCTCGGCGTGATCTCCTCAGGGAACACGAACTTCGGCACCGCCTACTGCCTTGCTGGAGACATCATCGCAGCAAAGCTCGGCATCCCCCACATGTATAAGTTCGAACTCCTCGGAACCCCCGAGGACGTTTCACGAGTTCGCGAAGGATTGGAAAAGTTTTGGCAGAGAATCTCACCGACACCGGCCTAGAAGTGATTTCCGACCCCGAGCTCGACTATCACGCTCTTAACGCTCAGCTCAACCTCTACGACAGCGACGGGAAAATCCAGTTCGACGCAGACCGTAAAGCTGCGAGGCAATACTTCCTCCAGCATGTCAATCAGAACACCGTGTTTTTCCACGACCTTGAAGAAAAACTCGATTACCTCGTCGAAGAAGGCTACTACGAGGCCGAAGTTCTTCACCAGTACGAGTTTGCGCAGATCAAAGCACTCTTCAAGCAAGCCTACGCCTATAAGTTCCGATTCCCGACATTCCTTGGAGCGTTCAAGTACTACACCTCGTACACGCTGAAAACCTTTGACGGGAAACGCTACCTCGAACGCTTCGAAGATCGCGTCTCTATGGTCGCCCTCTACCTTGGGCGCGGCGATATTGAATTAGCACGAAAAATCGTTGACGAAATGATGAGCGGACGCTTCCAACCGGCCACCCCGACCTTCCTTAACGCCGGGAAAAAAGCACGCGGCGAACTTGTCTCCTGCTTCCTTTTACGTATCGAAGACAATATGGAGTCCATTGCGCGCGGCATTAACTCCGCCCTGCAACTGTCGAAACGCGGCGGCGGAGTCGCATTGTCGCTGACGAACCTGCGTGAAGCGGGCGCCCCGATTAAGAAAATCCAAAACCAGTCCAGCGGTATCGTCCCGGTGATGAAACTCCTGGAAGATTCCTTCTCTTACGCGAACCAACTGGGAGCACGTCAAGGTGCGGGGGCAGTGTATTTACACGCACACCACCCCGACATTATGAGCTTCCTCGATACGAAGCGGGAAAATGCGGACGAAAAAATCCGCATTAAAACCCTTTCCCTCGGTGTTGTGGTCCCCGATATTACCTTCGAGTTAGCGCGCAACAACGAAGACATGTACCTGTTCAGCCCCTACGATATTGAGCGCGTCTACGGTGTTCCCTTCTCAGAAATCTCCATATCTGAGAAATATCGAGAAATGGTGGACGACGGGCGCATCCGCAAAAAGAAGATCAACGCTCGCAGATTCTTCCAGACACTCGCAGAGATCCAATTTGAATCAGGGTACCCGTATATCGTTTTTGAAGACACCGTGAATCGGGCGAACCCCATTAAAGGCCGAGTCACCATGTCGAACCTGTGTTCGGAGATCCTTCAAGTCTCTGAAGCTTCGACCTTCAACGAAGACCTGACCTTCTCACACGTCGGGAAAGACATCTCCTGCAACCTCGGGTCGCTCAACATTGCGCAAGCAATGGACTCGCACAACTTTTCACAAAGCGTTGAAACCGCGATCCGCGCACTCACCGCCGTCTCTGACCTTTCCGATATTCAAGCAGTCCCCTCGGTCGCCCGAGGAAACCGCATGAGCCACGCGATTGGGCTTGGACAAATGAACCTGCACGGCTACCTCGCCCGCGAGCGCGTCATGTACGGTTCCGAAGAAGCCCTCGACTTTACGAATATGTATTTCCTTGCCGTCGCTTTTGAAGCGATTAAAGCGTCGTGTCTTATTGCGCGCGAACGTGGAATACGTTTCGACGGGTTTGAAGACTCACAATACGCTTCAGGGGAATACTTCAAGAAGTACATTGAAGGTGACTGGACGCCGAAAACTCAGCGTTGCCGTGAACTCCTCGCCGCGTCCTCGATACGGATTCCCAGCCGGAAAGACTGGGAAGATCTTGCGGCAGATGTCGCACAATACGGCATGTACAACCAGAACCTCCAGGCGATCCCGCCGACCGGTTCGATCTCGTACATCAACAACTCGACTTCTTCGATTCACCCGATTGTGTCAAGGATTGAAATCCGAAAAGAAGGCAAGATTGGTCGCGTCTACTATCCGGCGCCCTATATGACGAACGACAATCTTGACTACTACGCCGACGCTTACGAAATCGGCCCGGAAAAAATTATCGACACCTACGCTGTGGCCACTCAGCACGTCGATCAGGGGCTTTCGCTTACCCTTTTCTACCCGGACACGGTGACGACGCGCGATATCAACAAGTCCTACATTTACGCATGGCGCAAAGGAATTAAAACCCTGTATTACATGCGTCTGCGGCAGATGGCTCTTGAAGGCACCGAAGTGTCAGGGTGCGTGTCCTGTATGCTTTAGGGCTTGCCTGAGTGACAGTCCCGTCCTCGTCATTGACGAGGGCGGGGCTTGGACGTAGAGATCACAAAATTGTGATGCAGCCAGCCTTGCCGTGACCTAGGTCCTAGGTGTTAAGCTGCGCACACCACCACAACATCGACACTCTGCAGACACAGGGCCTACAAGCGGCAAAGACGCATCTTGGAACCCTGAGACCTACAGAGACCCTCACAACACTCGCGCGTTCAACACTCCAGGAAGGAATGCCATGTCAACAACGACATTCCAAGCGATCGCGATGATCGTGTACTTCGTCGCAATGGTGATGATCGGCCTCCTCGCCTACAACCGAACCAAAAGCCTCGACGACTACATGCTCGGCGGACGCGGACTCGGCCCAGCCGTCGCCGCCCTCTCAGCCGGAGCCGCCGACATGTCCGGATGGCTCCTCATGGGACTCCCCGGCGCCCTCTACGCCACCGGCCTCATCGAAAGCTGGATCGCCGTGGGCCTCACAGTCGGCGCCTGGCTCAACTGGAAATTCACCGCACCACGCCTGAGGGCCTACTCGCAAATCGCCAAAGACTCCATCACCATCCCCTCCTTCCTCGGGGAACGCCTACGCGACACCACGAAAATCGTTCGCATCGTCGCAGGAATCGTCATCACGATCTTCTTCACCTTCTACGTCTCCTCCGGGATGGTCGCCGGAGGCTCCTTCTTTGAATCCTCCTTCGGGATGAGCTACCACCTCGGCATGGTGATCGTCGCCGCCGTCACCGTTCTCTACACCCTCATCGGCGGGTTCCTCGCCGTCTCCTGGACAGATGTCGTCCAAGGACTCATCATGCTGACCGCCCTCGTTGCCGTGCCGATCGCCGGGATCATCCACGTCGGAGGATTCGGGCCCCTCATCGCGCAAGTCACCACCATCGACCCGACAATCCTGTCCTTCACACACGGAGAACACGCCCTCTCAGGAGCTGCGATCCTCGGGATCGTCTCTGCGCTCGCCTGGGGTCTGGGCTACTTCGGACAACCCCACATCATCGTCCGCTTCATGGCGCTACGTTCCGTGAAAGAAGCGAAACAAGGCCGACGTATCGGCATCGGATGGATGATCCTGTCCGTCATCGGCGCAGGACTCACCGCCATTGTCGGAATCGCCGTCTACCAGCACGACACCGGGAAACTCGCCAACCCAGAAGGCGTGTTCATCGCCCTCGGGCAGATGCTCTTCCACCCGCTTATCGCCGGATTCATGCTCGCTGCGATCCTCGCAGCCATCATGTCCACAATCTCCTCCCAGCTCCTCGTCACCTCCTCCGCCCTCGTGGAAGACATCTACCACGCCTTCACGAAACGCGAACTCTGCGGCGCAGACGGCGTACTCGCCGGACGTATCGCAGTGGGTACCGTCTCACTCATCGCCGCGCTGCTCGCCTGGCCACGATCAGACACAATCCTTGGCCTCGTCGCCTTCGCCTGGGCAGGATTTGGCGCCTCCTTCGGGCCCATCGTCATCCTCGCCCTCTACTGGAGGAAACTCACCGCCAAAGGCGCAATCGCAGGCATGATTACCGGAGCAGTCGTCGTCGGCATCTGGGGGAACCTCTCAGGCGGCATTTTTGAACTCTACGAAATCGTCCCCGGATTCTGCCTCAACCTCCTCGTCACAATTGCCGTTTCTGTCGCAACCTATACACCCAACCCGCAGATTGAAGAAGAAATGGACCAGGTTGTCGCACAGACTCAAGGGATCTGACAGCCTCGACCAGCGCCATCTTCAATCAGCGCAAGCGCACACCACGATCACAGACCACACACAACCCCGAGAAGACACGAGAAACACAAGGACCACACACCATGAGCGACAGCACCGACTTCACCCGCATCGTTGAGCGCGCCCTCGACACCGCCCACAGGTGGGCGCAAGCCTCAACACACCACCCCATCGACGCGGCCGCGAAACTCCTCGCACACGTCCTCGACGACGAAGACGGCCTCGACTACACCGTCTCCTTCGTTGACGGAGTGATCCGACCCGAAGACCGGAAGGTCGCAGCCCGACACTTAAGCGAACTCGGCGACAAAAACCCCGACTTCCTCCCCTGGTACCTGCGCACACCCGCCCTCATCGGCGGGAAAGCAAGCCGAATCCTCCCAGACCTCACAGTCCCCGCAGCGCGTAAAGTCTTCGCTCGCCTCGTCGGCGACCTCGTTGTTGACGTCAGCGACGACAAACTCGGCCCCGCAATCACACGCCTTCGCGCAGGCGGGGCACGCCTCAACATGAATCTCCTCGGCGAAGCAGTCCTCGGGGAAAAAGAAGCACGGAAACGCCTCGAAGACACGCGCCGACTCCTTGAACGCCCCGACGTGGACTACGTGTCCTTGAAAGTCTCAGCCGTCACCGGCCCACACAACCCCTGGGGATACGAACAGGTCGTTGAACACGCCGTTCAACAGCTCCTCCCCCTCTACCAGTACGCCGCTTCAGCCGGAGGTAAGTTCATCAACCTCGACATGGAGGAATACCACGACCTGCACCTCACCATCGACGTTTTTAAACACATCCTCAGCCGGGAAGAATGTCTGAAACTCCGCGCCGGAATCGTCCTCCAAGCGTATCTACCGGACACGCTCGACGCGATGAAAGCCCTGCATGATGGGGCCGCCGCGCGGGGGGCGCGCGGGGGCGCACCCATTAAAGTGCGAGTCGTTAAAGGCGCAAACCTCGCGATGGAACGGGTCGAAGCACAGATGCGCGGCTGGGAACTCACCACCTGGGAATCCAAGCAAGCAAGCGATGCCAACTACATTCGGATCCTTGACTGGGCGATGCGCCCTGAACGCACAGCAAACGTCAATCTCGGCATCGCCGGACACAACCTCTTCACCATCGCAGCAGCATGGGAACTCGCGAAAGAACGCGAAGTCACAGGCGACATCGAGTTCGAAATGCTTTCAGGGATGGCAACTCAGCAAGCCGCAGCTGTGCGTGAAGAAGTCGGAAACCTCCTCCTGTACGTGCCCGTCGTCCACCCCGAAGAATACGACGTCGCAATCGCCTACCTCGTGCGGCGCCTCGAAGAAAACTCCGCTGAAGAAAACTTCATGGCTTCGATCTTTGACATCGGGACCGACCCCAAAGCCTTCGAGAAAGAACGCAAGAGATTCCTCGCCGCCGTTGAACAGATGAGTGCCGAAGGTGACAGCCGAGTCGGCCCGAGACGCCAACAAAACCGCCTGGACGAATCAGCAGAAAACCTTGAGGCACACCTGCGCACAGAAGACGGAAAATGGAAGTTCGCCAACACCCCTGACTCTGACCCCGCGCTTCTTGCAAACCGTGAATGGGCGCGCCGCATCGCTCAGAAAATCCCGACCTCAACGCTCGGACAAGCCAGCATCGACAACGCCCTCGTTAGTGATCAGCACACCCTTGACGCTCTCATCACAGCCACCGCTGAAGCCGGACGACAATGGGGAAAGCGGACAAGCGCCGAACGCGCTGAAATCCTGCATCGCGCAGGCATTGAACTGGCACGCAGACGCGCAGAATTGATCGAAGTCGCAGGAGCGGAACTGGGGAAATCCCTCGAACAAGCCGACATTGAAGTATCTGAAGCCGTTGACTTTGCCCACTACTACGCACAATCCGCCCTCGAACTTGAACACATCGAAGGCGCACACTTCACGCCCGTAGCGCTCAGCGTCGTGACACCACCGTGGAACTTCCCGCTTGCGATCCCCGCTGGCGGAGTCCTCGCAGCACTCGCCGCCGGATCAGGTGTCATCCTTAAACCCGCACCACAAGCGAAACGATGCGGCGCACTCATCGCCGAATGCCTGTGGGAAGCCGGAGTTCCCAAAGACGTTCTCGCCCTCGTTGATATCGGAGAAAACGAGCTCGGGAAAGCCCTGCTGACGCACGAAGCCGTTGAGCGCGTCGTCCTCACCGGGAGCGCTGACACCGCGAAGCTCTTCCGATCCTGGGATCCCACGATGCGGATCATGGCGGAAACCTCAGGGAAAAACGCGATCATCATCACGCCGTCAGCTGACCTTGACCTCGCCGTGAAAGACACCGTTCACTCCGCTTTTGGGCACGCCGGGCAGAAATGTTCAGCAGCGTCCTATGTGATTCTTGTCGGTAGTGTCGGCTTCTCTGCGCGCGTGCGCGACCAGCTTCTCGACGCGGTACGTTCCCTTCACGTCGCCTGGGCTGAAGACCTTTCCGCACAAATGGGTCCGCTCGTGAGTGAGCCGAAAGGAAAACTCCTCTAAGGGCTGACACAGCTAGAAGACGGGTAAAAATGGGAAATCACACCTCAAGCCCTTGACGAGACGAAACGCCTGTGGAGCCCAGGGGTTCGTTCAGGAGTGGCACCCGGCAGCCGGTATCACCTCACCGAATACTTCGGGCCGATCCTGGGAATCATGCGCGTGGATACCCTCGAAGAAGCCATCGAAGCGCAGAACGCCACCGAATACGGCCTCACCGCAGGCTTACACTCCCTTGACCCAGAAGAAATTAACCGGTGGCTCAACGCCGTTCAAGCGGGCAACGTCTACGTGAACCGAGGGATCACGGGCGCGATCGTGCAGCGTCAACCCTTCGGCGGGTGGAAACGCTCAGCAGTGGGTGAAGGCGCGAAAGCAGGAGGGCCGAACTACCTCTTCGGATTCGGCAGCTTCACTCCAGCTCCTCTTTGCGCCACTTCCACATCTTCCGAGGGCGCAGAAACGTCTTCCACATTCACGGCAGCGCCAACGAAACCGCAGCTTCAAGACCTTGCCACACTTGGACGCCTGCTCCTTGACGACACAGCGTCAGCGCAGCTCAACAGCGCCATCGCTTCAGATTGCGCAGCCCTCGCCGCCGAGTTCGACACCCTCCACGACCCCTCTCAGATCCTCGCCGAACGTAACCTTCTGCGCTACGTCCCACTGCCAGTGACGATCCGAGCAGGAGAAAACGCTGAACTCCACGACATTCTTCGCGTCCTGTCAGCAGGTCTTTCCCTCGGTACGATCAGCGCCACACACACGGGCAGTTTCCGCCGTACTTTCGCAGGTGGCGGACATACGCCCATGTCCTTGCGTCTGTCCAGCGCACGGCCCCTCCCTGAAGAACTCATCGCTTTGCTGAAGCGCTACGACGTTGAATACGCCCTCGAAGATAGCGCAGCCTTTGTTGCCAGACTTCGACGTCAAGGGATCGGACTTGACGAAAGAATCCGCCTCATCGCAGAAGACGGCGACACTTTGCGCAGCGCCCTCGATGGTTCCATTGACCTGGCGGTGTGGGATGGTCCCGTCACGTCAGCGGGACGCATTGAGATCCTGCCTTTTGTTCACGAACAGGCCATTTCGATCACCAATCACCGATTCGGGAACCGCACGCCGCTCAGCGCCCAGGTGCTGCAGGACTGACAGCGCCCGTTTCTTGGAAGCGGCCTCGTCCTCGTTCATTGACGAGGACGAGGCCGCTGGCCTGTGTCACGCCAGACAATCAGCCGTGAAAGCAGGCGCAGAAGACTACGCGGCGCAAGCACGGAAGACATGAGGGACACTGAAGAGGGGAGAGCGGAAAGAGAAGGGAGGAAGAGAAAGAGAGGGCAAAGAGGGGAAGAGAAAGGAAAAAGGAGGGAGAGAAGGCGGAGTGGGGAAAGAACGGAGGAGCTGGAAAGAAAGGGGAGGAGACTGGGAAGAGACAAGAGGGCGAAACAGGGAAAGCATGAGGGAAGTTGAGGGAGTTTGGGGGAGCGTGCGTATCCACAATCAGGGAGTCCCCTCATTCCTGGAAAGCACCGACACGCTCTAGAATCGAAGAAGACAATCAAAAAAACCATAGCGTTTCCTCGCAACGAAAGGCATACCATGAGCACCGACGAAACCACACCTCTCCCGGTGAACAACGAGCACCAGGGTTCATTCCAGGGCAACACCTGCGACACCTTAGGAAACTCTGGCGAACACACGGGAAACTGCCACACGCAAGACGCTCATCACGGGCAAGCCAGCGAAAACACTCAGCCCTACACGACAGAAAGCCCCTACTCTGCGCCAGGCACCCTACGCGGGTGACAACTCCGCTCACGCCTACGCTGCTCCCGCGACCTCATGGCAAGCGCCCCAAGGAGCTTTCTACACTCACCCGCTCGTTGAATCACTGCGCACAAACTCCACGCTGTGCCTCATCCTCGGTGTCCTCACCTTCCTCGGGTTCGGCCTCCTCACCTCTATTCCCGCTTGGGTCTGGGGAAACTCAATCCTCAATAAAGCCAAGCTCAACGGCGTTGACGAATCAGTCGTCTCGAACGCGAAAATCGGGAAAGTTCTTGGGATTATCGGCACCATCGCTTCGACAGCTGTCGTGTTTCTCATCATCCTTTTCCTCTTCTTCTTTGCCTTCGCCATTGTCGCCACCCCGACCATGTATCCCTTCACGTACTGATCCGTACTCACCCCTCCCCCTTCACAGCACCTGCAGTAAGACCGCCGCCCAGACACCGCCATGAGGCTCACCGAATGACGCCCCGAAACGACTCACACAAAGCCCGCCGACGTTCCGGCACCGACCAGGATCTCCTGTCTGACCTGCGACGTATCGACGGACGGCCCTACGGAACCTACAAGAGCGTCATCGGTGACTGGGACTACGGCGACTTCACACTCGCCATCGACCACATCCAAGCCGACCCCTACGCTCCGCCCTCGGCAATCCGCGCGATCAGCACGCCGAAAATCATGGGCCTACCCGCACAAGCCCTCAGCTCAGGACGCGCACGACTCGCCACCGCAGACTTCCTTGCCCGATCCATTGAAATCGCCGTGAAAAACCGGATCCGAGGAGGTGGCATCCGCATCGCCCACCCCGGACAAGAGATTCTGCAACGCTCCAGCGCAAGCGTCTTCCCCGACCGCGTAGAAGTCCGCCTACAAGTCCACATGCCCGCACGAGGGCGCACCATCCTCGGACGTGAAGCCGCGCGGATCTTCGACATCGATGTTCCGAACGTCGTGATGGACGCTTTCGATTTCATCTCTGACGACAGCGAAACACAGATTAAAACCGCAGCGCTGCTCACTCACATTGCCACCTACGAAGACCACTGCGCCCTCGTGGATACCCTTGAAGAAAAAGGGTGGGTCGCTTTCGTTGCCGACGGGTCAATGCTCGCCCGTCAATCCGGTATCTCTCAAGCTCCGATGGACGAGGGCGTTCCTTTTTCCTCACCGGACACCTTACGAGAAAGCGTGGAACTTCCCCACGCGGGCACCGTCACCGGCATGGCCATCCGTCCCGGAGTCACCCTCATTGTCGGCGGCGGCTACCACGGTAAATCCACGCTACTGAGTGCCCTCCAGCGCGGCGTTTACGCCCACATTCCCGGCGATGGCCGCGAGCGCGTCGCCACCTTAAGTGACGCAATGAAAATCCGAGCAGCTGACGGACGCGCCGTCACCGGAGTGGACGTTTCCCCCTTCATTTCTCACCTTCCAAACAAAACCGACACCCGTCACTTTTCCACGGAAAACGCTTCAGGATCGACCTCTCAAGCCGCTGCCCTCATGGAAGCTGTGGAACTCGGTTCACGCCTCCTCCTCATCGACGAAGACACCTCCGCAACGAACCTTCTGATCCGCGACGAACGTATGAGAAGTTTGGTCGTTGCAGATAAAGAACCCATCACTCCTCTCGTTGACCGGATCGGAGCACTTGCCACCTCAGGGGTGTCCACAATCATGGTGATGGGCGGTTCGGGCGACTACCTCGACACTGCTGACACGGTTCTGATGCTCGACTCCTACCGTTGCCTCGACGTTACTGATCGGGCGAAGAGACTCGTTGAGCAGATGCCTCGTCAGCGCAACGACGAAACCAGCTTCACCGCGCCCGCAGCGCGCATCCCGCTGCGCCAGCGGCCCGCAGAATCCCGGACGAAAACAAAATCTTCAGGAGTGAATGAAATCCTCCTCGACCGGCAAACAATTTCACTGTTCGACATGGAACACATCGTTGACCCCGGTCAGACAGAAATGATCGCCTGGGCGATGCGAGCCATCCTGGAACACTACGCCACGGGCACCGTTGCGCTTAGTGACCTTCTTGACAGGCTCGAACGTCACATCAATTCCGAAGGACTTGACGCGGCCACAAAGTTCGGTGCCCGAGACTTCCCCGCGTTCCTTGTCCGTCCGCGTCGCATCGACGTTGGGGCTGCGATCAACCGCTACCGGGGACTGCGGCTCAGCTCTTAACACGCGCCCGCCCTGCCCATCACGGACGAGGGCGGGGCCGCGCAAAAGCGGCGGCACTGACACTAGGGGAATCCCTGAGTGGCCCCGGCACGAACAGGGGCACTTTCCAGGAAAATCCCCAATAACGCAGAGCGTGATGCGTGCGGCATCCTTGACAGTATGAACACTCCAATGATTCCGTCTGCACACAGCACACACAGCTCTTTTCACGACAGCGGCAGCCCCGCTACGCCTCCCTTTGAAAACCCAGTCCCCGTTGTTGAACTTGAACGAGTCCTAAAAATCTACGGAGAAGGCGAAACCCAAGTCACCGCCCTCGACAGCGTCTCCACCTCCTTTACTCAAGGAGCATTCACCGCGATTATGGGCCCCTCCGGGTCAGGAAAATCCACGATGCTTCACGTCCTCGCCGGACTCGACACCCCCAGCTCAGGTGAAGTTTTCATCGAAGGGCAGCCGATCACCGGACTGAAAGACGACCAGCTCACCAGGTTGCGACGCGACCGAATCGGCTTCGTGTTCCAATCCTTTAACCTCATCCCCACCCTCAACGCGCGCGCAAACATCGAACTGCCCCTCAAACTCGCAGGACGCAAAGCCGACCAATACTGGCTGTCACATATCGTTGACATTCTCGGCCTCGGTGCCCGACTCCACCACTTGCCCTCTCAGCTGTCAGGTGGCCAACGTCAACGAGTCGCAATCGCCAGGGCCCTCGCCTCCAAACCCGCTGTGATCGTCGCCGACGAACCGACCGGTAACCTCGACTCCCAGTCAGGAAACGAAGTCCTCAGCCTCTTACGTAACGCAGTCGATCACCTCGGACAATCCGTCATCATGGTTACCCACGACCAGTCAGCCGCCCTGAAAGCCGACCGTGTCCTCGTCATGCGAGACGGGCAGATTCGCGCCGACCTTCTGGCCCCCACCGCCGCTGAACTCACCGAGGCCGCACGATGAACCAGCTCCTTTGTGCAAACCTGCGCTCTCATGCGCGCCGCTACGTTGCGACCGGTATCGCAGTCGCCATCTCTACCGCATTCATTCTCGCTTTCCTCGCCCTCGGCAATGGAATAAAAGTTGTCCTCGAAGACATCAACACCGCCCAATACGAAGGAGCCACCGTCGTTGTCTCCCCCGGCAAAGACTTTTATTTGCACGATCAAGACGGGAAAGACTCTCTTGAGGCGCTTGTCCCAACCCTGAAAAACCTTGAAGGTGTCGGCGCTGCCGCCCCCTACTCTTACGCCTACCTTTTTGTGTCAAAAGATGGGAACCGGTCGCAAATCACGGCGCAAGCCCTCATGCCGACTCCCTTCTTTACGCCCACACCTCGCGTAGGATCCCTACCTTCTTCCCCCGACCAGATCGCCCTCGACGAAGACACTGCCTCTCGTCTTGGCGTGACTGTGGGCGACGTTCTTGACGCTGCTCCGATCTTCACCAACACCAGCGCCACTCACAGCGTCACCGTGTGTGCTCTTCTGCCTCACGCAACACTGGCACCTGAAACTGCTGTGATGACGCCGCAAGGCCTTAAAGCCGCATCCCAAGATCTTGTTTCCACCAGCCACATCCTCATCGCAAGCAGCGACACTTCACCGTC
The DNA here is from genome assembly GCA_029983625.1 of Pauljensenia sp. GTDB lineage: Bacteria > Actinomycetota > Actinomycetes > Actinomycetales > Actinomycetaceae > Pauljensenia. Next base: position 14,447 of record JASBZF010000013.1, read on the forward strand.
ACATGAGGACATCACTGCTCTTTCTCAAGCAGTCACCACAGCCCTGAACGGACAAGATCTTGACATCCAAAGTGCTGACGCGGCACGCGAACACGAACTCCAAAAGGTCATCACGAGCTTCGCTCAAATGAAAATCGTGCTCCTGGTCTTCCCCTTTATTTCCGTGATCGTCGCCGCGATCGTCGTTGCTTCCACTTTCCGTGTCCTCCTCACGCAGCGCACACGCGAACTTGCGCTCCTGCGCGCAGTCGGAACAACCCGACGTCAGATCCGCTCCCTCCTTCTGCGTGAAACACTCCTCGTTGGCGTGGTCTCCTCTGCGCTCGGTGTTCTTCTTGGTCTCCTCATCGCTTACGGTGTCCTCACCGGATTCGGTGTCCTTCAGGTACATCAGGCGCTCAGAGCCGTCGGCTCACCCGCAGATATCGGAGGTGCCTTCGCCCTCGGCACCCTCATGACTCTTCTTGCGGGGCTGCGGCCTGCCCTCGCGATGGGACGACTGCGCCCGATGGAAGCCCTCGCGAACGCGGAAGCGGAAAACACGTCATCGCCGCGCTCTCATAAGATTGCGCTCGGTGTGTCTTTCTTCGTGGCAGCGCTTGGAGCAGCGGGGATGGCCTATGGGTTGTGGAACCGAGGCAGCGGCAGCGCTTTCCTCCTGACCTTCGCCTCTGGCATGGTGCTTCTCATCGCCATGATGGTCGCGGGAGTGGGGCTTGTCCCGGCGCTTGCGCGCCTGTGGGGTCTGGTCGCAGCCAGTGCCACCGGTAAGCTCGCCCGCAGCAACGCCTTGCGTAACCCCGGACGTACCGCTTCCACCGGTATCGCCATCGCTATTGGAGTCACCCTCATTACGATGATGAGTGTCGGCGCGGCCTCGACGAAAGCGACTTTAGAGACCGAGGTGTACAGCCACTATCCTTACGATCTCATCGTGACAGACCCTTCCGGGGTTCTTTCCGAGGAGGATCTTGCGCAGATGACAGCTCTTGACGGGGTTGATGCTGCGCTCGGGCTGCGTGAAGTTCGAGCAAGTGTGGAAAGCGTTCACAACGCTGAGCACGCGCTCAACGGTGAACAAGCAGAAGGAAAGCCCGGTGCAACACAATCTCAGTCACAGGCGGGCGCAGAGTCAGAACCTGACCCAGAGGCAGAGACTGACCCCTTTGTTTCGGTGCAGGGAGTGCCTGACCTGACTCCCGTCGCTCACGTTCCCGTCGAACAGATCCTCGAATCACACGTGCGCGTCCACGATGATCTCGCCGAAAACGGCACCCTGATGCGCGTATGTGCCGAGGGCGGTTCCTGCGCGGATTTCACCGCAGAAGTGAGCGAAAAACTCCCCTACGGGCAGATCCAGATCTCAGCTCAGGCTCTGAGCAAGATCGCGCCGCAGGCTCCGATCAGCACAGTCGTCATTAAAACTTCCAGCGAAGATGTTGAAGGAGTGCAATCGCGTCTCCTTTCCCTGAATCCCTCATATCTTGTCTCTGGTCCCGCCCTCGAACGACAGTTCTACACGAAGATCATTAACACGATCCTCAGTATCGTGATCGGCCTGCTTGCCGTTTCCGTCCTCGTCGCCCTCGTCGGCGTGACGAATACGCTCGCCCTGTCGGTTGCTGAACGCAGGCGCGAAAACGGGCTGCTTCGCGCTCTTGGGATGACGAAAGGAGAGATTCAAAGAATGCTTGCCTACGAAGCGCTCATCATCGCACTCGCCGGTTCGACACTCGGACTCCTCCTCGGAGTGAGTTTCGGTATTGCGGGCACCTACTCTCTGCCCCTTGAACAGATCGATCAGACGATTATTTCGATCCCCTGGTTGATCCTCGGCGCGGTCGTGATTGGCTCTGTTCTCGCTGCGCTCGCCGCCTCGTGGTGGCCGGGACATCAAGCTGCGAAAACAAGCCCTGTTGAAGCTCTCGCAACCGAATGAGCGTCCTGTAAAGCACGCAAGGGGTGCGTCCCTGGGACACGAGGGACGCCCCCCGCCTGTGACAGCGCAGAGTCATCACCGCTGTCTCACAGTGGCTTTCAGCCTTTCAATCCGGGAAAGCCCTTCAGCCACAGCTTCGCCGACACGGTTGCGCACGGCCCCGGTACTTTCTGCCGCCACAGGTTTCTTTCGCGCATGTGCAAAGCATCAGCACAGAAAACACAACGCAACCCCTTTACAGTAAAGCCATGAGCGCAACCCCTTCCCTGCCGCCCCGAGCTGAACGCCGCTTCGGATACCGCGTGCGCAACATCCACTCCGAATCTTTCGACGACGGCTGGGACTGGCTCCGCGACCCCTCCAACCCTGAAGTCATCGCTCACCTCGACGCAGAAAACGCCTGGGCCGACACGATATGTCACCCAAGCAAGCTGCTGGCACAGCACATCACAGAAGAAATCAAAGCCCACAGCGCCCTCAACGATGTCAGTGTCCCTGTCCTCGTCGGCAACTTCTGGTACTTCACGCGCTGGCACGAAGGCAAGTCCTACGCAACCCACCACCGCATACCGGCACCCGACGGCCCCCTCAGCCCAAATGAACTTCCTCCAACCCCCACACTCACCGACACCCTCCCCGGTGAAGAGCTCGTCCTCGATGAAAACCTCGAAGCCGCAGGTCACGAATTCTTCCGAGCCGCCGAACTCATCCCAAGCCCCGACGGGCGTCTCATCGCCTGGGCCCGTGACACCAGCGGCGACGAACGCTATCAGTGGATCATCCGTGAGATCACAAGCGGACGGACACTCGACGAAAACGTTCACGACGCAGGATACGGGTTTGCTTGGGCAGCCGACAGTGCCTCTTTCCTCTACATCGGCCTCGACGACGCCTGGCGTGCGTGCGAACTGTGGCACCACCGGCTCCATACCCCCACAGATGACGACCGACTCCTCCTTGTCGAAGAAGACGCACACTGTGAACTAGGGATCCTTGATTCTGCAGATCCCCACCTCGTCATCATCGCCTCAGCTTCCACAAGCTCAGGACGAGCGTGGGCCTGGTCACCGCACTTCCCTGATTCTCAGCCGCTTTTGCTCATCGCAGCACAACCCGACGTGCAAATTTCAGTAGAGTCCGCCGGAGACCATCTCCTCCTCATCCACACGGCCACACACAGGGAAGGTAGCCTCGCAGCCGCTCCGCTGCCCACTGACCTTGACGAACGCTTCGCTGCTGCACAAGTCGGCCCGCAATTTTCACGCGCTGCACTTTCCCCTCGTCTCCTTGGCAAAGCACCGGCCCCCGCGCTGCGTGCGTCACAAGAGCCCCTCACTCCGCCTCACACGTGGATTCTTCTGCGTGAAGCAGGCGAAGGTGAACGTCTCCTCGAAGTTGAAGCATTCGCCGGTCACGCACTCTTGACCATGCGTTCACAGGCGTTGACTCAGGTCGAATACCGGACGCGCCGCCACGCGCTCACAGTGGACCCGCACCTGCGCCCTCGGCCCTTAACTGCTGAAGAAATCAGGCACGTGTGGGAGCCGGGCCGTTTCTTCCGCTCAGAACAGGAAGTGCGGACGATCCAGACCGCGCCGGGGCCACGATTCGAGGACCATTTCTTCCGAGTGTGCGTGCAATCGCAGATCCAACCTTCCCTCACCGTGCAGATCGACCCTCACAGCGCCCAGAGTTACCCGCTGAAAAAAGACACTGCCCCCGGATGGGACCCCGGCGTTTTCGTTGAAAAGCGCGTCTGGGTGAAAAGCAGAGACGGTCACACTCATATTCCCGTTACCCTGATTCACCGCGCCGACATCACCCCCGACGGGACGAACGCCGGGTGGCAGCTTGGTTACGGTGCCTACGAAATCTCCTACGACCCAGAGTTTGAGACGCTGCGACTCCCCCTCTTGGAACGCGGCCTCGTGTTCGCGATTGCACACATCCGAGGGGGCGGTGAACTCGGGCGCTCCTGGTACGAAGACGGGAAAATGCTGGTCAAACGGCATAGCTTCGAGGACTTCATCGACGTGGCTTCCTGGCTCATCACCTCAGGTTGGGTCGCTCCCGATCGACTCATCGCAGAAGGACGCAGCGCAGGTGGGCTCCTCATGGGTGCCATCCTCAACATGGCACCCTCTCTTTTCCGAGTCATTGTCGCGGGAGTCCCTTTCGTTGACGCGCTCACCACGATCCTTGACCCATCTTTGCCGCTCACGGTCGGCGAATGGGAAGAGTGGGGTAACCCGATCGAAGACCCCGAAGTTTTTAGGGCAATGCGGGCCTACACGCCCTACGAGAACGTTCCCGAAGGAATCCAGCTTCCTGCCGTGATGGCGACCACTTCCTTAAATGACACGCGCGTCGAGTTCGTTGAGCCAACAAAATGGGTTCAGCGCCTGCGTGAAGCTTCGGGCGCTGCGACAGATCCTGTTCTTGCTCAGGCTCGTCCGATCCTTTTACGCACTGAGATGGTTGCCGGACATTCTGGCCCTTCGGGGCGTGAAAGTCACTGGGCTGCGCGCGCAGAAGAGTTTGCGTTTGCTCTGAGTCAGGTCGGTATTCACAGCTGAACCTTTCGCCCTTGAAGCTTGCCTTTTGTGTCTTTCACGCGCTTTTTCGAGGGCGGGGCTGTCCTTAATTTTCCCGAGGAAGAAGAGCAGGAGGGAGAGGAGTAGCGGATAGGCAAGGAGTGGGAACACTTGTGAAGACTGAAGAACACACAGTGGACTCGATACCATGTCCGACATGACGATCACGGCTGCAGTTGACGGTTCCTCCCTGTCTAACCCCGGCCCCTCCGGGTGGGCGTGGGTCGTTGACGAAGAACACTGGGATGCGGGAGGCTGGCCTGAAGGAACAAACAACCTCGGGGAACTCACCGCAATCCTGGAACTCCTCAAAGCCACCGAAGCGGCAGGTCTTAGCGACCAGACACTCACGATCCTTGCCGACTCTCAATACGCGATTCACGTCATCACGAAATGGCGCCATTCCTGGAAAAAACGCGGCTGGACAAAAGCGGATAAAAAACCGATTAAAAACCTTGAGGTCATTCAACACATCGACCGCATTATTGAAGGACGAGATGTCTGTTTTCACTGGGTAAAAGGACACGCCGGTCATGCGCTCAACGAAAAAGCCGACGAGCTGGCACGAAGCTGCGCCGAAGCCTACAAGGAGGGGCGCACCCCCGCGCCGGGGCCGCGTTTTGGCGCGGGGGTGCGTGGTGCTTCTCCAGATTCGAGTTCTTTTTCAACCCAAGTACAGACTGTGCCTCATACCGCGCAGAGTTCACAGGCGACTCCTGTGCTGCTTCCCGCTTCACCCAACACAGACAGCAGCTCCTTTCAGACTTGCGCGTCTCACAGGGTCCGTGAGCTTGAAAAACGTGTCATCCAAGCGTGGGTGGCGGGCGATACCGACACTCTCGACACGCTCTGCGCTTCAGAATGCGTGAGGGTGTGGCCCGATGGGACACGTACCTTTGGTGCGCGAGGATTCCTCGGACCTGTGCCGCCCTCGCTCAGCGTGAGCCGATATGAAGTGCGAGAAGTGGGGAACACTTTCCTTGTGAGCTACACGCTGACATGGGAGTTAGGGCAGGCCGCAGAACTCAGCGTGTGGGTACACGAGAGCGAAGACACCATCGACACCACTGACACCGCTAAAAACCTAGTCCTCGTTCATCACCATTCCACCCCTATCGTTGTTCGGGACTCATCGCCCGCGGACTCAGCCTGAAAGCGGCTCACACTATTTGCACACAACAAGCTGAGCTCCTCATCGAGCTGAGCCGCCCTCGTCCACAGGCAAGCCAAGAGCGCAGAATGTGGCGCTAGGCTTCACTCATGCGCACCTCGACCTACATCCAGCACTCCGTGACCGTTCACGAGCACAGGATCGAAGTTCCCCTCAACCACTTCGCACCCACCGGGCCGAGCAACCCGCAGATCGAAATCTTCGCCCGAGAACTCATACGCCCCGGCGGACACGACCTTCCCCACCTCCTTTTCCTCCAAGGTGGCCCCGGCGGGAAAGGCCCACGTCAAGGGGACTTCCGTGACGGATGGATCGGACGCGCACTGAAAGATTACCGGGTCGTCCTCCTCGACCAGCGCGGCACAGGACAATCAACCCGCATGGACGCACAAACCCTGTCCGAACTTCCCAGCGATCAGGCGCGCGCCGACCATCTCATGCTGTTCCGTCAAGATCAGATCATCGCCGACGCCGAAGCCCTGCGTGAAGCACTTCACTGTCAGACCTGGACGACCCTCGGCCAGTCCTACGGCGGCTTCCTCACCCTCGCCTACCTGTCCACCGCGCCCGAACACATCGACGCCTCCCTCATCACAGGCGGCCTGCCCGGCCTCGTCCATATCGACGACATCTACCGACTCACCTACGCGCACACAGCTGCCCGCAACCGCACCTACTTCACGCGCCACCCTCAGGACGAAAACACAATCCGTGAAATCGCCGCCCACCTGCGCGACACCGAAGAACACCTCCCCACAGGAGAACGCCTCTCCACCGAACGTTTCCGCATGATCGGCCTCGCGCTCGGAATGCAGACCTCCAGCGACCTCCTTCACTTCCTCCTCGAAGGCCCCTGGAAATACGTGCGCGGAGAACGCCGCCTCTCTTCAGACTTCCTGACACAAATAGCCGCAGAAGTGGCAATCAACCCGATGTACGCGGTCCTACAAGAAACAATCTACGCCTGCGCCACCCCCGCTCTTTCCGGCACGGCGACCGCATGGTCCGCTGATCGTCTCGCCGAAGAAATCCCAGGTTTTACAAAAGACGCCGACCCGCTTGACCTGTCCGAACCCTACTTCCTCACCGGCGAACACATGATGCGTCGCATCTTTGACGAAGACCCTGAACTTGTGCCACTGGCACACACCAGCGACATCCTCGCAGCTCGCACAGACTGGCCAGCGGTCTACGACCTTGAACGTCTCGCCTCCAATGACGTACCCGTCGCAGCTGCCGTCTACTACGACGACATGTTCGTCCCGCGTTCACTCTCATTAGCGACCGCTGAACTCCTGAAAGGAACCCGCGTGTGGGTGACGAATGAATACCAGCACGACGGGCTGCGCGCCTCGTCTGGCGCAGTGCTCGACCATCTGCTCGCCCTCGTGAAAGATTAAAAAGAATCCGCGAGCGCCGACACTCAAAGAACACCTCCCGTCGTTTCGCACGCTCAGCTCCCACGAGGCACACCTTGCGGCCTCAGAAAGCACGCCCACGGGTCCGCTAGGCTGAGCGCATAGGCTATATAGGCTATCGAGGCGCACAATGACAGAACGGGACCAGCCACAAGGAGGACGTGTGAGCACAGAACCGATCTTCGAAGCGATCAACTGGAACCGGATCGAGGACGAAAAAGACCTCGAAGTGTGGGATCGCCTCACCGGTAACTTCTGGCTGCCTGAGAAAATCCCACTGTCGAACGACATTCAGTCCTGGAATACGTTGCGCCCCCACGAACAGCTCATGACGAACCGCGTGTTCACGGGCCTGACCCTGCTCGACACTCTTCAAGGCACACTCGGCGCAGTGTCCCTCATTCCTGACGCGCGCACACCGCATGAAGAGGCCGTGCTCACAAATATTGCGTTTATGGAGTCGGTACACGCAAAGTCCTACTCTTCGATTTTCTCCACCCTCCTGTCCACCGAAGAGATCAACGAATCCTTCCGGTGGAGCGAAGAAAACGAAGCCTTGCAGCGCAAAGCGCAAATCGTGAAGTCCTACTATGAAGGTGACGATCCGGCGAAGAAAAAAGTCGCCTCGACGATGCTGGAGTCTTTCCTTTTCTACTCCGGTTTTTACGCGCCGATGTACTGGTCTGCTCATGCAAAGCTCACGAATACCGCTGACTTGATCCGCCTCATCATCCGCGACGAAGCCGTCCACGGGTACTACATCGGCTACAAGTACCAGCTGGCCGTCGC
>JASBZF010000014.1 GCA_029983625.1 Pauljensenia sp.
AAAAACCCCCCCCCCCCCGCTTCAATGCAGAGGTCAGCATTTAGACTGTTCACCATGACTTCGTCGATTGATCTGCCGCTGACATACCAAGAGAATGTGCTGCTCGATGACAATGAAGGTGAGGTGCGTCGTTCGGTAACGAAACGCGGCACGCGGATCCTCACGCAGCGCGCATCCTCGACACGTTCAGCTGCACTGTCCCTGTGGGTGCCCGTCGGATCTCGCGACGAATTACCTCAAGCCGCAGGATCAACACATTTCCTTGAGCATCTCCTCTTCAAGGGAACAACAAAACGAACGGCTTTTGACATCGCAGAATCCTTTGATCGAGTCGGAGGAGAATCGAATGCGGAAACAGGCCGAGAACACACAAACTACTGGGCCAGGGTCCTGTCTGAAGATCTGGAAATGGCGCTCGACATCCTTGTGGACATGGTGTCGAACGCTTCGATCGGAGCGGAAGACTTCGCAATGGAGCGCGGAGTAATCCTCGATGAGCTGGCAATGGCCGAGGACTCTCCGATGGACATTGTTCACGATGCCTTTCAACTGGCGGTACACGGAGATGTTCCGATCGGACGCCCGATCGGAGGGACACCCGAAACGATCCGTGCCGCTCAGCGCGATGAGGTCGTGGCACACTATCGTGCCCACTATGCGCCGGACAATCTGGTGGTGGCTGCAGCAGGGGACGTCGATCACGAGAAGCTTGTTGAGCTAGTTGAAACGGCAATCGAAGCCTCACCCTGGGCGAATACCCCTACGGACGCTCAGGTGCCGAGGTCGAGGCGTTCCTGCGGTGGAGGGGACGAGGTCGAACACGAGTATTCACTCGTGCGACACCGCGATGTTGAGCAGGCGCATCTGATCGTGGGGATGCGAGGACTGAAAATTCATGCAGATGAGGGGCCTGCGATGGCGGTCCTCCTGTCGGTCCTCGGAGGTTCGATGTCTTCTCGACTTTTCCAGGAGATCCGCGAAAAACGAGGACTTGCCTACACGACTTACGCCTTCGAATCCTCGTATTCAGATACGGGTGCTTTCGGCATGTATGCGGGAACCTCACCGGACAATGTCGAAAAAGTAGAACGACTCATGCTTGAACAACTGCATGACCTAGCTGAAAACGGACCAAGCGAAACTGAACTCCTGCGGGTACGCGGCCAGGTGCGCGGAGCAGTAGCGCTCGGACTGGAAGACAACAGGTCACGCATGATGCGTCTGGGGCGCTCAGAATTGAACGGACGTTACAAAACCGTCGATCAATCGCTCGAAACAATCGAAGCAGTAACGGCTGAGGATGTGACGCATCTGGCAAGGGAATTACTCTCAAGGCCCTTAGCGCGCTCCCTTGTCCTGCCCCTGAACTCCTCAAACACTGCATCGACATGCGGATGAAATACGCGAAAAAGAAGGCGAACCCGAAGGAGAAAAGGACATGATTGCAGTTGCGGTAACAGGCGCCAAAGGACGTATGGGTTCCACCGTGGTGGAAGCGGTGAAGGCGGCTCCTGACATGCAGCTTGTCGCGCAACTCGATGCCGGGGACGAGATCAACACCGACACTGTGTGCGCAGCACAAGTCGCCGTTGATTTTTCCACTCCGAGCGTCACGGAGTCGAATGTCCACGCGCTCCTCGATGCGGGAGTCCATGTCGTTGTTGGTACGACCGGATGGAACGAAGAAGCCTATGAAAGGGTCCGCGTTCATGCCGACAGCTCAGGACTTTCAGTTCTGATCGCCCCGAACTTCGCGATCAGTGCGGTTCTTGCGATGAAGTTCGCTGCGATTGCCGCCACGTACTTCGAATCGGCTGAGATCATCGAGATGCACCATCCGAACAAGGTCGATGCCCCGTCGGGTACTGCCCTTGCGACTGCGCGAGGTATTGCTGCTGCCAGGAAGAAAGCTGGCTGCGCGCCGATTCCTGATGCCACCGAATCTGATCCGGCAGGGACGCGAGGTGGAAACATCGAAGGGATACCGGTTCACGCAGTACGTCTGCGGGGCCTGACGGCTTCAGAAGAGATCCTCTTGGGAAATCCAGGTGAACAGCTCGTCATCCGAAGCGATTCTTTTGATCGCATCGCCTTCATGCCGGGAGTTCTCCTCGCAATCCGCACGCTCACTCAACATCCAGGTCTGACCGTCGGTCTTGACGTCCTGATGGGTCTGTGAACGCGGTGAATATTCATCTTCACGGCAACTCTTCGCCCGAAACTGTCCGCAGCCAGGGGTCTGTTCCCTCTTCGCGTGTGCCTGACTCTTCCCCTCCGTGTTTTGTGCGTCCCGCCCTCGTCGATGATGCGCAAGCGATTGCGCGTATCCAAGGGCACGCACTACTGAGGTTTGATCCGTCATTTTCTGACGAGAAGAGTGCGCTTCTTCAGGAACGATGGAAACAGACGCTATCGACGCGCGCTCCCGCCGGATACTGCACTTTTGTTGCTCTTCACGCACACGCAGTTGCTGGTTTCGCCCTCGTTGTTCCCGCTCCCGCGCTTGATGCGGTCGGAATCGGTGAAGGGTCTGAGATTGCCGAACTTCTGATCGACCCGAATTTTACGCGCTCAGGCCACGGATCGCGTCTCCTCGCTGCGATTGCCGAGCATAGTCTGGAAACAACGCTACGCATCTGGGTCGAAACTTCAGACGAAGCGAAAATCCGTTTCCTGAGCTCTGCAGGTTTTGCTCCCGCAGGTCTGAAACGCGCACTGGAAGGACCGAGCGGCACATTCCTCCAGCACCTGTGGTGGACGCAGGTGGGGAAGTAGGTTCACTCACCGAACGTTTCACCTGTGCGGCACGTGTCCCGCATATGCTGACTTTCATGAGCCACACCCCTCGCCGTCAGTTCGGAACCCTCGCGACCGCAATGGTCACGCCTTTTTTCCCCGATGGCACAATCGACCTGGATTCGGCTGTGCGTCTCGCGAAAAAACTGGTGGACGACGGCTGTGACACTCTCTGTCTTTCAGGAACAACCGGTGAGTCACCGACAACCCACCAGCCGGAGAAGAATGCATTAACGCAAGCGGTGAAGGAGGCTGTGGGTGATCGTGCTTTCATCCTCGCGGGAGCGGGGTCAAATGATACGGCTCATGCTGTCCGTATTGCCGAGGGTGCACAGGCACACGGTGCTGATGGGCTCCTCGTCGTTGCCCCCTACTACAATCGTCCTTCCCAGGCGGGCTTAAGGGCACACGTTCGTTCTATTGCTGAAGCAAGCGATCTGCCGATCATGCTTTACGACATTCCTGGGCGGACGGGCCTGGCTTTCAGTGACGAAACTCTTGATCTTCTCGCCGAACATCCGAGGATTTGCGCGGTGAAAGATGCGACCGGGAACGTCGAGCAAGGTGTTGAGCGTCTACGTCGGACGGGCTTGGAGTACTACTCCGGTGATGATGGCTTGAACTTTGCGTGGCTGACGGGTGGAGCGTCAGGCTGCGTGTCGGTGGCGGCGCATGTGGCGGGCAGAAAATACCGAGAGATGATTGATCTTCTCGACGGGGGCAGAGTATGGGAGGCCAGGGAGTTGTCCTTTTCTCTGCGCCCGCTCGTCAACGCGATGATGGGCAAAGGACAGGGGGCAGTCATGGCCAAATACGCCGTTTATCTTCAGGGCCTTATTGACTCTCCGACGATGCGCCTTCCGCTTGTGCCAGCCTCGGATGAGGAGATTGCGCGACTGCGCGCGGTCATGCTTGATCTCGGTCTGATTGAAAGAGCTGACGCTTAGGGTCGCTGGGGTTCGTGAGAGAATCGACGTATGAAGCCCCTGTATGAGAATCTTTCTGAACCTGCACCGCTTGAAGATGGCGCGTTGCGTGTGATTCCCCTTGGTGGACTGGGGGAAGTGGGCCGCAATATGAACGTCTTGGAGTGCGCAGGCAAACTCCTCATTGTGGATTGCGGCGTGCTCTTTCCCGAGGTGTATCAGCCCGGCGTTGATCTCATCCTCCCTGACTTCTCGTGGATTGCAGATCGTCTTGATGACGTTGTTGGGCTTGTCCTTACTCATGGTCATGAGGATCACATCGGAGGTGTTCCGTATCTCGCGAAGCTCCGGGATGACATTCCCACATACGGCTCGGATCTGACCTTAGCTTTCACTGAACCGAAGCTGCGTGAGCATCGTCTTCCCGCTGCGGATATGCACGTCGTGAAATCTGGTGACCGCGTGCAGCTCGGTCCCTTTGATCTGGAGTTTATCCAGGTGACACATTCGATTCCCGATGCGCTCGCTGTGTGCGTGCGCACAAGCGCGGGGACGGTTGTCATTACGGGTGACTTCAAAATCGATCATCAGCCCCTTGACGGGCGTAAAACCGATCTCGCGGCTTTGGGGCGTATCGGCTCTGAGGGTGTGGACCTGTTCATGATTGATTCCACGAACTCTGAAGTTCCTGGATTCATTTCCTCTGAACGCCAGATTGGTCCCGTTCTGGATCGCCTCGTTGATGAAGCCGAAGGGCAGGTGGTGGTCGCGACTTTCGCCTCGCATGTCCACCGCGTCCAGCAGGTGATGAATGCGGCGGCAAAAGCGGGACGTCGCGTCGCCCTCGTGGGTCGTTCGATGGAACGAAACATGCGGATCGCGGCTGAGAAAGGCTACCTCGTTGTTCCTGAAGACTTGATCGTTGACGCAGGTACTCTCGCAGAGCTTCCCGCGAATCAGCGTCTTTATATGGCGACCGGTTCTCAGGGGGAACCGATGGCGGCCTTGGCTCGGATGAGTTCAGGGTCGCACAGATGCGTGAGCCTCGAGGCAGGCGATACGGTCATCATTGCTGCTTCTTTGATTCCCGGCAATGAAACTGACGTGAATCGTGTGATTAATGATCTCACTCGCTTAGGAGCCAAAGTCTTCCACCGAGGAAACGCGAAAGTACACGTATCGGGCCATGCCTGTCAGGGTGAACTGCTGACTTTCTACAACCTTGTTGCTCCGCGTAATGTCATGCCGATTCACGGCGAGCTGCGTCATCTCGTAGCAAATGGGCAGCTTGCGGTGTCTACAGGAGTGAGTGCCGAGCGTGTGGTTCTCGCCGATGGTGGCACGACGGTTGATCTGATGGATGGGCGCGCACAGATTTCTGGACAGGTCCCGTGTGAGCTTGTTTTCGTTGATGGCCAGTCGATCGGCGAGATCTCTGAAGAGGAACTTGAAATTCGTCGTGTTCTCGGTTCGGAGGGTTTCATTTCGGTGTACGCCGTTGTGGAACACGATTCCGGAATGGTTTTGTCAGGTCCCACGATCAAAGCGATCGGTATGGCTGAGGATGATTCCGTATTTGAGGAGATTCTGCCCGATGTTGATGCCGCTTTGAAAGATGCAGCTGCGCCCGGCGGGAAAGATCCCTATGTCCTTCAGCAGGTGATGCGGCGTGTGATTGGACGCTGGGTGGCGCGTAGGTTGCGTCGCCGTCCGATGATTGTTCCGGTTGTCGTCGAGCAGTAGTTCAGGGTGAGGGAGGCGTTTGGTATGGCAGGCCGTTTCATCTCAACGCATTCGGTTGTCCTTGTGTTGCCGATGCATATTTCGCACACGCCCGTGCGCGGAGGATCAGTTCACGCCGATGCCGCAACCTCACGACCGGGTGGTGGTTTTACGACGCTGTCGGCGGTTGCCGCTCAAGGTGTTGATGTGGCGATGGCGTCACCGCTGGGAACCGGACCTAACTCTTTTGCTGTGCGTCAGCAACTCGTCGAAGCCGGTGTGGAAGTCCTCACCCCTGAACTTGTGGGGGATATTGGTGTGGCGATCCAACTCATCGAACGTGACGGTTCTATGACTTCCGTGGTGACGGCTGGAGTGGAGTCGGAGCCGTCGCGGGCGTGGTTGGATCACATGGTCCTGAAACCGGGTGACCTCATCCACATTGCAGCTTCTGATTTAACGAACCCGCATTCGGCAATGGTGCTCGCAGGCTGGGGTGCTGCCTTGCCTCCTTCTGTCACTCTGGTGATCTCAGTGTCGCCCGCAGTTGAGCAAGTGCCTGTTGAATCCTGGCAGAAGCTTTTGAAACGCGCCGACGTAGTGACAATGAACGTCCGTGAAGCTGCGGCGCTCACTTCGATTCTTACCACGCATGAACCGGGGGTCGGGATTCGTCATTTAATGAAGCCTGAAGCTGCTCTTGTGCGACGTACAGGTGTGATGGGGTGCGAACTTCAACGCGCTAAGGGTGCTGAACGGGTCACAATCCCTGCTTTTGAAACGCGCGTTGCCGACACTGCTGGCGTGGGGGATACGCATGTCGCCACAATGTGCGCTGAACTCTTGAAAGGCAAAGACATTGCCGATGCTCTGCGCACTGCGAACGCGGCTGCGGCCATCGCAATCGCCCACGAATCTGCTTTGCCCGTACCGACGATGTGCCAGATCAATGAGGTCCTTGCGCGCGGCTCGGTTGCGTGTGAAGAGGCCTGATTAAGGCTGTGTGCGGCGCGGCAATTTTCCGTCTCTGTATTGAGGTATTAACGTCGAAACATCATGGCAGCACAACGCCCATCTTCACCAAAGAAGAGGAACACTTCAGCTTCCTCACGTGCAACAAAACGACGAACAGCTCCCGCCGCTGAACCGGAAAAACCGGGGTTCCTGGCAAGGATCTTCGCCGCGATTGGCGCTGGCCTGACAAAGACATGGCGTCTGTGGCGTCAGGCTGATCCGAGGATTAAGAGGGACACTTTAGCTTTTCTGTGTGTGGCAGTGGCCGCCCTCGTCGCCTTACGTGAGTGGTTTCGTGTTTCTGGGCAGGCGGGCGATTTTATTCATCACGCGGCTGCCGGATTAGTCGGAATCTTCGCGGTTGCCGCACCGATTGCGCTCCTTGCTTTCGCGGTGGAACTTTTCCGCGCGAAAACGGATGAACATGCCTTGCCTCATCACGTGGCCGGGGGAGTGGGACTTGTTGCTGCCGTATGCGGTCTTGTCCACGTTTCTTCAGGTAATCCCTCTGTGAGGGAGCTTACGGCGATCGAATCTGCCGGAGGACTCACGGGATGGTTCATTGCCCGTCCTCTCGTTCTGCTTCTGTCGCCTTGGGGTGCGGGAGCGCTTCTCCTCCTCCTGGGCGTCTATTCGCTTTTATTGGCTACACGCACCAGGGTTGTTGAGGTTCCTGCTCGTTTGCGTGCTCTTGCCTCACGTTTTTCGCGCACAGATCGCAGCGACGCTTCGCGTACCGAGGACGAGGGCGAGGAAACAGACGAAGCGCGTGAACGGAGACGACGTTTACGAGAAGGCCTGGCTGCTGGTGACGATCCTTTCTTGGAACAATACGACGGAGACGAGTCTTTCCGTTCACCGACGATCACCGAAGAGGCGACCACTGCGCTGTCACCTGTGAGGGAAACAGAACCTCCCACAGAGCCAAATCTCCCTGTTTCTTCAGTTTCTCCTGCTTCATCTGCGCGCACGGCTTCACATGAGTCGCCGACCGAAGCTTTGAATGTGCCTGTGCGCCCCGCCCTCGAAGATACCGATAGGGGATCGGACACTGAAGAGGAATCCGAATCTGAGGCCGAGGAGTCCCAGAACCACGGCAATGTCGAAGCGCCCGCAGCTGAAACTTCCCCCTCTCAGGTCGCAGCACCGATTCCCTACGTGCTTCCTGAGGAGTCTTTGCTCGTCGCCGGTCCGCCGCACAAAACACGTTCGGCAGTGAATGACGAAGTGGTGCGCGCCCTCGCTCAGGTTTTTGCAGATTTCAAGATCGATGCGCGCGTCACGGGCTTTTCGCGTGGGCCGACGGTGACGCGCTACGAGGTCGTCCTCGGTTCGGGCGTGAAGGTCGATAAGTTAACGAACCTGTCGAAGAATATTGCCTATGCGGTGGCTTCAGCGGATGTGCGTATTCTTGCTCCGATTCCAGGAAAATCTGCGATCGGCATTGAAATCCCGAACACTGATCGTGAGAACGTATCTTTGGGTGATGTGCTGCGTTCCGGTGCGGCGATGCGCAATCATCATCCGCTCGTTGTCGGCGTCGGAAAGGACGTCGAGGGCGGTTACGTGGTGACGAACCTCGCGAAGACTCCTCACCTTCTGGTTGCGGGTCAGACCGGTTCCGGTAAGTCGAGTTTTGTGAACTCGATGATTACGTCGATCATGATGCGGGCAACGCCGGATCAGGTGAGGATGATTCTCGTTGATCCTAAACGTGTTGAACTCACGATTTACGAGGGTATTCCGCATCTGATTTCGCCGATTATTACCGATCCGAAAAAAGCTGCGGAGGCATTGGAATGGGTGGTGCGCGAAATGGATGCGCGCTACAACGACTTGTCGGATTATGGTTTCAAACATATTGACGACTTCAATAAAGCCGTTGCTTCGGGACAGGTACACGCAAAGCCCGGTCTGGACAGGACGCTGCGTCCCTACCCGTATCTTCTTGTCGTGGTCGATGAGCTGGCCGACATGATGATGGTTGCTCCGCGTGACGTTGAGGCTTCAATTCAGCGGATCACACAGCTTGCACGTGCGGCGGGGATTCATCTGGTGTTGGCGACTCAGCGTCCTTCGGTTGATGTCGTCACCGGTCTGATTAAAGCGAATATTCCTTCTCGTCTTGCTTTCGCTACTTCGTCGCTCACGGATTCGAGGACGATTCTCGATCAGCCGGGCGCAGAGAAACTGATCGGTCAAGGCGATGCGCTGTATTTACCTGCGGGTGCTTCCAAGCCGATGCGCGTGCAGGGTGCGTGGGTGAGTGAATCGGAGATTCACCGGGTGGTTGCGCACGTGAAAGCGCAAATGGAGCCGCATTACCGTGAGGATGTCATCGTTGAACAAAAGAGCGTGAAAGTCGCTGAGGATATCGGCGATGATTTGGATGATCTTTTACAGGCGGCTGAGCTTGTTATTTCGACTCAGCTGGGTTCGACGTCGATGTTGCAGCGCAAATTGCGCGTCGGTTTTGCGCGCGCGGGTCGTCTTATGGATCTTTTGGAGTCGCGCGAGGTCGTGGGTCCTTCCGAAGGATCGAAGGCGCGTCAGGTGCTTGTCCAACCCGAGCAACTCCCTGAAGTGCTTGCGATGTTGCGCGGTGAATCTGCGGGCTTTGGTGCCTTAGAGCAACAAACTGAGATCGCATGTTCGTCCTCGTCGATTGTTATGGATCACGAGGGCGCAACTGGTGAAATTGGCGGGCGCGCAATGCCTGAGGATCCCTATGCTGGACATAACTTCGGTGGGGCGCCGCCGCAGTGGACAGATGAGGAACCCGAAGAAGATGAGGATGCCTGGCAGCTCACGGGCCGCTGAGTGATCGAGGGGAAGGAGAGGGGCATGGTGGATAAGGGTGTGCATGAAGGAAGAACACGGGGTTTTTCACTCAATCTTCCGAATGTGCTGACGATCCTCAGGCTCATCCTTGTACCAGTTTTCATCGTGTTGATGTATCTCGGAACGATTCAGGCGCGTTGGTGGGCACTGCTCGTGTTCTGCGTGGCGGCTTTTACCGATCATCTCGATGGCCGTATTGCACGAGCGAGGGGGCTTGTAACGGATTTCGGAAAGATTGCGGATCCGATCGCAGATAAGGCTCTTACTCTCGGGGCTTTTCTCATGCTTTCTGTGGAGCATCCTGCGCTGTGGCTGGCGACGGTTCCGATTGCTTTGCGTGAGTTAGGTATTACGTGGTGGCGTGCTGAGCTTTTAAAGAAGGGGATCGTGGTTGCGGCGAATAGCGGAGGGAAGCTGAAGACGATTCTCCAGATGCTTGCGATTACGCTTCTTTTGGTTCCGTGGGGCGAGCTTGTTCGTGAGGGGGATCCTTTTGTTCTTGTGGCTCAGATTGGCTTTACCTGTGGTTGGGTGGTTGCTTGTGCTGCGCTTGTTGTGACTGTGTGGTCGGGGTGGGTTTATATTGCCGAGGGCCGACGTCTTGAGAAGACGAATCAGGCACAAAGTTGAGTCTGAGGGACGCAACTCACAGATGTTGAAGCTGTGGCTGAAAATTGAAGCAAAATTGGCGGTATTGTGCGGATTCTTCTTAAGGTCAGTGTTGACCTGTGAGCTGATGTGAACGTATAGCTTTTCTGCGTATGCGCGCTTTTTGAGTTATGCGACTAAAATTGGGGATATGAAATCTACTCCCGCTGCGGTGCCGCTTCTTCGTGCAGAACTCGGCGATGTCTTGCGCGGTATTCGCCGCGCCCAGGGGCGAACGCTGCGGGAAGTTTCTCTGCAGGCTCAGGTTTCTCTCGGGTATTTGTCCGAAGTGGAGCGCGGTCAGAAAGAGGCATCTTCTGAGCTTCTTGAAGCGATCACAAGCGCCCTCGGCATCCCACTGTGGTGCGTTCTGCGCGAAGTGTCTGATCGAATGGCTGTTTTTGAAGGGATGAGCGTACCTGAGACGCTTCCCGATGGTGTCGTTCCTGTCACTTTGATTTCCTGATTGATTTGCGGTGAAGTCCTCGGAGTTCTGGGAAGCGATCGACGCGGTGTTCGGTCCTGGCCTCGGTCGTTCATACGCGAAGGACATTTATCTTCCCGCTGTTTCGGGGACCTGTGTGGAAGCTTTGGAACGGGGTGTGCCGCCCGTGGATGTCTGGTATTCACTTGTCGAGGAGATGGGTGTGGGGGATGCGGCGAAGTGGATTCATCGCCTCGACGAAAATGCTCGCCGCGCTTTCCTTTCCTGCTCGTCCTGAGTTTTTTTAAAAAACGTGCTGGACACTCTGTGCTTTTTCGCGCGAGCTGCCCTTCTGGAAGGAAAGAAGGGGCCGGTGTTTTCAGTGTCTCTTCGACGTGTTGTGAGACACGATGTGTCGAACACCTGTTCCATGTACACTGCTGTGTGACGACTCTGTGATCCTTGAATCCACAAGTGTAAGAGAAGGGCTCGCAGATGCCTATGGTCAGGCATACAGTCGTCCTATCTTCCCGGAGAGGGAAGAATGCACCGACCAGACGAACCGTGAGCCGGAGAGGCTCAAACCACTGAGAGGACATCATGGCTGCTGCCGCATCCCGCAAGGGCGCTCTTGCTTCAAAAGGCGACGATCGAAATAAAGCGCTTGAGCTTGCACTCACTCAGATTGACAAACAATTCGGTAAGGGTTCAGTGATGCGCCTCGGCGATGACTCTCGCCCTCGTGTCCAGGTTATTCCTACCGGTTCTTTGGCTCTTGATGTTGCTCTCGGTATTGGCGGTTTGCCTCGAGGGCGCGTCATTGAGATCTACGGTCCTGAATCGTCCGGTAAGACCACCGTCGCACTCCACGCCGTTGCAAGCGCTCAAAAGGCCGGAGGGAACGCGGCTTTTATCGACGCCGAACACGCACTGGATCCCGTGTATGCCAAGGCTCTTGGAGTTGATATCGATAATCTCCTCGTTTCTCAGCCGGATACGGGTGAACAAGCCCTTGAAATCGCTGACATGCTCATTCGTTCGGGTGGAATCGACATCATCGTTATTGACTCTGTCGCAGCACTCGTCCCCAAAGCGGAAATTGAAGGGGAGATGGGTGATTCCCACGTTGGTCTTCAAGCTCGCCTCATGAGTCAAGCACTGCGTAAGATTACCGGCGCGCTTTCAGCAACGGGAACGACAGCGATCTTCATTAATCAGCTACGTGAAAAGATCGGCGTGTTCTTTGGCTCGCCTGAGACAACGACCGGCGGTAAAGCCCTGAAGTTCTACGCTTCGGTGCGCATTGACGTCAGAAAAGGTGAAGCCCTGAAAGAATCGGGTGCGCCGGTGGGGAATCGGACACGGGCTAAAATTGTGAAGAACAAGATGGCGCCGCCCTTCAAACAGGCGGAGTTCGACATCCTGTACGGCAAGGGTATTTCGCGTGAAGGCTCAATCATCGATATGGGTGTCGAAGCGGGCATTATCCGTAAATCAGGATCCTGGTTTACCTACGGTGACGATCAGCTCGGTCAGGGCAAAGAAAACGTTCGCCAGTTCCTCAGCGACAACCCTGAACTTGCCGATGAGATTGAAAACAAGATCCTTGTGGCTCTCGGTGTCCTAGAGGCGGCAGAAGAAGCTGAGACTGATCCGATTCCTCCGATCGATCCGCTTGAGGACGCGGGATTCTGATCAGGCATGGCACCGTCTTCCTTCGCGCCTGAAGAGCGTTCTGAGATCGTTGCGCAGCAAGGCACACGAAAGGATCCGGGCGCGCGACTGAAGAAAATCCGTGAACGCAATGCGGGTCTTTCAGGTGTGGAAGCGATTGAGGCTGCCAGAGAGGTGGCTCTCCGTCAGCTCGATTCGCGCTCCCGATCACGCCACCAGCTGCAATGTGCGATCGAAAGTCAGGGTTTTAGTTCAACAATTGCCCATGATGTTCTTGATCGTCTTGAGTGTGTGGGGCTTATTGATGATGAAGCTTTTGCGCGCGCGATCGTTTCTGATCGCTTCCGTACTTCAGGGAAATCAGGGGTCGCTCTTGCTGAAGAGATGCGTCGTAAAGGTCTTGACGAGACTGTGATTGAAAAAGCGATCTCTTGTCTTGCGCAGGAGGATATTCGCGCGCGCGGCGCTGAACTTGTTGAAAAGAAGCTGCGCGCGATGCGCGGTGTATCCAGGCAAGTTGCCTATCGGCGCCTCTTCGGGATGCTGGCTCGGAAAGGATACTCGCCGGGGATGAGTCACAAGATCGTCGCGGAAGCACTGGATATGCGCGATTCCTGTGAAGAATGGGAGAATAAATGGGAAAGTCCTGAAGAAGAGGACGCCCGGTGTCCTTGAAAAGTTCGCTGTAAAGAGTCTAATCGTGATAATTCCTAAGGGGAGACTAGACTGCTCGCGATGAATGCCGAAGAGATCCACAACGGGCGCGCTCCACAACTGCCGCGCACCTACGCCATCCGTACCCTCGGATGTCAGATGAATGCACATGATTCCGAACGCATGGCGGGCCTGCTCGAAGAAGCTGGCCTCGTACCGGTTTCACGAGTACCGGAGTATGCTGAACGGGCGACGGAGGCAGGTGATCAGGGCGCTGATGTCGTGGTGATTAATACCTGCTCGGTTCGTGAGAATGCTGCGACGCGCCTTTTCGGTAATCTTGGTCAACTTGCTGCAGTGAAGCGTGAACGTCCGGGAATGCAGATCGCTGTCGGCGGCTGCCTCGCCCAGCAGATGCGCGAAAATATCCTCGAAAAAGCTCCTTGGGTGGATGCGGTGTTTGGAACGCACAATATTGATGTTCTGCCCGCTCTGCTCAAACGTGCGGAACACAATCGCGAGGCGGCAGTCGAAATCGAAGAGTCCCTTAAAGTGTTCCCTTCGACTCTGCCCACTCATCGCGAAAGCGTGTACGCGGCGTGGGTATCCATCTCGGTGGGCTGCAATAACACCTGCACGTTCTGCATCGTCCCTCGCCTGCGCGGTCGTGAACGTGATCGTCGTCCAGGGGATATCCTCGCCGAGGTTGAAGCTGTCGTCGCACAAGGGGCCATCGAAGTGAGCCTCCTCGGCCAAAATGTCAACTCCTACGGCGTGGGATTTGGTGAACGGGGTGCCTTCGCACGACTCCTGCGCGCGGTGGGTGCTGTTGAGGGCTTGGAGAGAGTACGTTTCACAAGCCCCCATCCGGCTGCCTTCACTGATGACGTTATTGCTGCGATGGCCCAGACGGACACGGTGATGCCGAGTCTGCACATGCCTTTACAATCCGGTTCGGACACGGTGCTTCGACAAATGCGGCGTTCATATCGTCGCGAGCGATTCATGGGGATTCTTGAACGGGTGCGAAACGCGATCCCGGATGCGGCGATCACGACGGACATCATCGTCGGTTTCCCCGGAGAAACAGAAGAGGATTTCTGCCAGACTCTTGAGCTCGTCGAAGAGGCTCGTTTCGCTTCAGCTTTCACTTTCCTGTATTCACCGCGCCCCGGAACTCCGGCTGCGGATCGCGACGACCAAGTGGACCCGCAGGTCGCGCTTGAACGCTATCAGCGTCTCATCGCTCTCCAGGAAAAGATCTGCGAGGAAGACAATGCGGCGCTTGCAGGTCACGAAGTGGAAGTGTTGATCGCTCAGGGTGAGGGACGCAAAGATGGGGCAACTCGCCGTATTTCAGGGCGTGCTCGGGATAATCGTCTCGTCCACGTCGCTGTTCCTGACTCCTTGTCGGATGCGGAACTCCCGCGTCCCGGTGACATCGTGAATGCAGTCATCACGCACGGAGCCCCGCATCATCTCATCGCAGATTCTGGTGTACAGGGTGGACTGTGGCGGCTTCGTAGGACGAGGGCGGGGGACGCCTGGGAGGAACGTCAAGCTTGTGAGGCCGATGAGCGCGTCTCTTTGGGGATACCGACACTGAGAATCGGGAAGCCCTGAGCGGACTTTTTCCTCGTGTCAATGTTTCGATTCGGTGACGATTATCGAGAACTCGCAGATACGAGGGAAACCTGGCTTACCGTGGTGACTACGCGGTTCTCACAAGGGCGTGAAACCGCTGCGCCGATCATGTAGAGAGGGTGTGTCTTTATTACTCACCAGATGACATGATGTCCAGGATCCGCACACAATTCTCGTGTGTCACGTACTTCGGTGCTGAGTCCTTATGACATTGCTTCTCGTGGCCGGAGCAAGAATACTGATACGCGCTAAGAATTGACATGTGCGTTATGCGCCAGAGACTTTCGTCGCTTGCTCTATTTCTTTTACGTGCCATTCTTAACGTCATGACGAATAAGAATCCCGAGGCTGAGGAGCCTTCCGATTCTGCTTTTCTTGCAGGTCGTTCTCCAGACTTACATGTGCAGGCTCATGATCGCTTAGCCCACCAATCCAGGGTTGTTCTCAGACTTGGTCAAATGCTGCTCGCCTCGGGAGCGAGTGCCTATCGCGTGAAAGCATCGATGACGACTGTAGCGAAAGCGGTCGGTATCGCTGAACATCAGGCGCAGGTCACTTTCACAGAGATCATCGCAACCTCCTATGCGAACGGCACCTTTCGTACGGGATTAGCGGAACAACGCACGATGGGGATCAATGCAGATCGTATTGATCGTCTGAACAACTTTGTTGCCTCCCTTGAGGGCGAATCCTTACGTGTTGAGGAAGTGGATGCCGCCCTCGACGATATTGAGAAAATCGGTCCCCTCTATGACTGGTTTCCCAATGCAGCGGCTTCAGGTTTGGCGTGTGCCGCATTCGCTTTCCTCAATTCAGGTGGCTGGGTTGAGTGCTCTGCAGTGGCCGTGGCTGCATTCTTCGGACAGGCTCTGCGCAGACAAATGCTGCATCGAAGAATGAATCATTTCGGCGTATGGATGACCTGCGGGGCACTTGCCGCCCTCGTCTACATCCTCCTGGTTGCACCTGCTCAGCATTTCCTCGGTCTGGAACCGACGCATCAGGCGGGATTCATTTCGGCGATGCTTTTCTTAGTTCCCGGATTCCCCCTTGTCACAGGGATTATCGACCTTGTTCGTCATGATTTCCAGGGCGGTATTGCGCGCCTGACCTACGTCGCGATGCTCATCTTGTCTGCGGGTGTCGCAACTTGGGCGGTTTCAGCACTTTTCCACTGGTCGGTCACCCCGGAGTATTCCTATGAACTTGCTCCGTGGCTCCTCTATCTGTTGCGTTTCTTCACAAGTTTCGTGGCCTCCTTCGGTTTTGCGATGCTCTTCAACTCGCCTCGGCGAGTTGCTGGAGTCGCGGCACTGATCGGCGCGATCATCAACACCGCTCGTCTTGGACTCATCCACGAGCTTGGGATGTCGGTTCCGGCTGCAGTGGCTCTTGCTGCTCTAGCGGCTGGTCTCTTAGCGAATGCTGCAGCTCATCACACAAAGTTTTCCCGCGTCACTCTCTCAGTTCCTGCTGTCGTCATCATGATTCCAGGAGTTCCGCTCTACCGTTCGCTGACGTATCTCAATGACGGGCAGATGCTTTTAGCGCTCACAGCGCTTTTCACCGTGATTTTCACGATCGTCGGCATCGGTATCGGTCTTGCTGTTGCACGCATGTTGACCGACAGGAACTGGCTGATGGAACAGCCCTTGGCGGTGCCCGCCCTGGATGACACTTTCTTTGAGTAAGGGATTTGCTTCCTTCGCTGATCCGAGAACAGCATTTCATGCAAAAGTAGTCGGTACTGACCGGGGCTTGTCGTTGGTGCGTTGTGGGTTTAAGGAAGAAGTAGAACCCAGGGAAAAGATGCTCAAAGTGAAGCAAACTTTCGCAGCGCTATACGTGGGTGCTTGAGCAGTTGTGATGCACGCCTTTATGGGTGTTTTTCATATCCCATGTCTTGTCGTTACCTGTTGGTGGCATCACAAGAAGAGTTCTCTCTTGTCTTGAGGCGTGTGAAGGGTTCGTTAGGCGTTGTGAACGCTTCTTCACAATTGTGAACGCGAATGCGCACCTGTGTGTCAGGGGTGAGACCTTACCCTTGTCGGGCGCTTCCGATTCCGATATGGCTGGTGCTGGTGCTGGTGCTGGTGCTGGTGCTGGTGCTGGTGCTGGTGTGCTGTGTGTTGATGAGGACGCAGCCTATTTTTCTTGCTTTTCTTCGTTTCGTCAGTGGTCCTGTCTGAAGAGAAAAGCGATGAAGTGTCACGCTGGTGAAACGAATCCAAGACAAGGCCGCACACTGTTGGCTCATGTCTGAAAGGCAAAAGCGAACACGCTCATACGCAGCCTGAGAGAAAGACCCAAGAGAGGGAAAAAAAGAGAAACACTGCGGCCCCTAGGAGAGGGCGGATAGAGGAGGGGCCGCTGCGTGACAACAGCGGCCCCGTGGGATGAAATCAGAGAGCCATCCCGCTCATCCTGTGAACTGTTGATGATCCCAGTGAGTTCTTCAGAGTTCTTCGTGGAATGACACTCAGCTCAATCCGCCCAGAACCGTGGCGACGAGGATCTTACCGACCATCGCGACCGGGTAAATCAGAGCGTAGCCGAGCGACACGCGCGGATCGGAATTCGTGCGTCCATTCGCGAAGGCAAGAACAGCGGGCTGAGTCTGAGCGCCACCAAGGAAGCCCGACAGCTGAGTGCCACCCATCTTGAAGATCCAACGCATCGTGCAGTAGATGCCGATGGCCATAATCGATGTCATCACGAAACCAAGGATGAAGATCTTGATCCAGTCACCCGAAGTGAAGGCGTTCGCGATCTGACCACCGGCATTCGAACCTGCCTGCGCAAGGAATACGAGAAGACCGAACTCGGCAAGAACTTGACACGCCGTGAAGGGAAGAGTCGTGACGACAGGGCCGATACGACCGAGACGACCAAAAACCAAGCCTACGATGAGTGTGCCCGCAGCTGAACCGATTGAGAAGTAGTCGCCGGAAGGGGTGAGGATCGGAAGTTCACCGATTGCGATACCGATGGCCATGCCGATACCGAGGGCGATCGGGTTGAGGTCGGAAAGACCGCGAGCGGAATCTCCGAAGAACTTCGTGATTGCCTGCATCTTCGAGGTGGGGGCGACGATACGGACACGGTCACCTTGCTGAAGCACCAAACCCGGTTCGGCGATCATGTCAACGTCGCCGCGACGCACGCGCGAAATCGTCGCAGAGAACTTCTTCGCCAGATCAAGATCAGCGACCGTGCGACCGACGACCTTCGGATCTGACACAGTCATACGACGGAAGTCCAAGTAGGAGCGATCCTGCATCAGTGAGTGCGAGGAAGCGTGTCCCAGTTCCGTAGCGGCACGAGCAACGAGTTCACGAGGGCCAACCACGGTGACAAGGTCACCGGCATCCAAAGTGTCAGACATCGAGGGGCGGGTAATCGGTCCGGTTTCGCCGCGACGCAGGCGTGAGAAGGTGACTTTTGAGCCGAGCTTTTCGTAGATGTCACCGACGAAAGGATGATCGTCGCGTTCGACGCGGATCGTGCGGTTCGCCAGCGGAGAGGGGGTGTCCCGGTCGTTCTTGCTGTAGGACAGTGCCGCCATCGACGCGGCAAGCATCCCGATCACACCGAAGAGGTAGGCGATTGAATAACCGACCGTGGCCCGGTCCAGTTGGCCGCTTGCATCACCGGCTGCGGCGAGGGCGGGAGTGTTCGTCACCGACCCCGCGAAGGTACCGGCGATGAGGGCAATATCCATGCCCATTGCTTTACCGATGGCAAGGCCGACACCTGCGGCGAGGATGTAGAGCACAACGACGGTGAAGATCGGGCCGATCGCCGTCTTGAGGTTGTGGAAGAAAGAGGAACCGGAGTTGATACCGATTGCGAAAGTGAAGAGCGTAAGGCCGAGAGTGCCAAGTTGCGGGGTTACGCGCAGTTCGATGCCGTAGGACTGCGCCCAGGCGGCAAGGATAATGGCGAGGAAGAGCACGGCGGCAGCGCCGAGGCCGATGCCTTTAATCTTGACGTGACCGAAGGCCATGCCGATGCCGATGAGGATGAACAGAAAAAGAACTGGCTGCTCGGCCAGTATGGTGAAAACCGTTTCCACAGTCGTGGACTCCCAGTCTCGTGTTTGTCAACGAATCCTTCCTATTATCCGCTCTTGTCGTCCTTTCTGAGTTGGTCCATCGTCCCAGGAGTTCAATCCTGCAGATACTGGGGGAGTGTGGAGGTCCTCACTGAAGATGCCAGTCGTCTTTCGGATGCCAAAACGCTGAGGAAATGCCGGTTCCGAAGTGTGAGACATGACGAGCTGTGCGGAGCCTGGGGCCTACGGTAGGGGTGTGCTCGACATTCTCTCGGTTGGAATTCTCGCCTCGGTTCTCGTACCAGGGCGTGCGATTCCTACCGCGTGACACGGATGGATCGCACGCCTTTCCCCAACTCGCACCGGCGGCTGGGGATTTTTTCTTGAGATCCATCCACATGAAGAGAGGACCCAGCGGTGAAGAACACACCTATTGTTCAGCCCCGAACGATGACTGGCGCGCAGGCCATTGTGGCCAGCTTGGAAGCAATCGGCGTGACCGATGTTTTCGGAATGCCCGGCGGCGCGATCCTTCCTACCTACGACCCACTGATGAACTCCTCCCTGCGCCACATCCTCGTGCGTCACGAGCAAGGTGCCGGACACGCCGCTGAAGGCTACGCCTTGGCAACAGGGAAGACCGGGTGCGCGATCGTGACTTCTGGCCCCGGAGCGACCAATATCCTCACTGCTTTAGCGGATGCCAACATGGATTCGGTGCCTTTGGTCGTCATCTCAGGTCAGGTGGGTGCCTCCCTGATCGGCACCGATGCCTTCCAGGAAGCAGACGTTGTCGGCGCTGCTATGCCGCTGACAAAGCACTCTTTCCTGGTGACCGATGCCGACGAGATTCCCTCCCGTCTTGCAGAGGCATTTGAAATTGCCTCCACCGGGCGACCCGGCCCCGTCCTCGTTGATATCACCAAGTCTGCGCAGGTCGCGACTATGTCTTTCTCATGGCCACCCGTGATGGACCTTCCCGGTTACAAAGTGGCTGCGAAGCCGCATAAGAAGCAGATCAAAGCGGCAGCGGAAGCGATTCTTCACGCTCAAGCTCCGGTTCTTTACGTGGGTGGCGGTCTTATTCGCTCAGGAGCCTCCGATGCTCTTGCGCGCCTCGTTGAGCTGACCGATGCTCCCGTCGTAACGACCCTTCCTGCGCGCGGTGCTTTCCCCGATTCAGACCGCCACAACCTCGGTATGCCGGGAATGCACGGTACGGTCGCCGCAGTTGGCGCACTCCAAAGGTCCGACCTCATTGTCACCCTCGGGGCGCGTTTCGATGACCGCGTCACTGGCCGACTCGACTCCTTCGCCCCCAAGGCTCGCGTCGTTCATATCGACATTGACGCTGCGGAGATCTCTAAGAATCGGTACGCGAATGTTCCGATCGTTGGTGATTTAGCGACCGCCTTACCGATCCTGAACGACGAAGTCGCAAAGATGCGCACCGCGGCAGGAGCGCCGGATCTGTCTCAGTGGTGGCGCTATCTGGATCGGCTTCGCGATCGTTATCCGATGGGATGGGCTGCCCCTCAAGACGGAATGATGGCCCCTCAAGAGGTCCTCAGTCGCCTGTCGAAAATTGTTGGCCCCGATGCGGTGTACGTGACCGGTGTCGGTCAGCATCAGATGTGGGCTGCGCAGTTCGTCAACTACGAAAAGCCGCGTCACTTTATTTCTTCTGCGGGTCTGGGCACGATGGGCTACTGCATCCCGGCTGCGATGGGCGCTCAAGTGGGACAGCCAGATAAAGTCGTGTGGGCAATTGATGGCGACGGTTCTTTCCAAATGACGAATCAGGAACTGGCGACCTGCACCGTCAATAACATTCCCATCAAGGTGTGTCTGATTAATAATTCCGTGCTCGGCATGGTGCGTCAATGGCAGTCGCTTTTCTACGGGAAACGCTATTCGAATACGACACTTAATCCCGTCGAGGGCGATCAGGTCCCGAACTTTGAAATGCTGGCCACGGCCTATGGGATGGCGGCGCGCACCGTCCGTTCAATCGACGAGGTCGATGAGGCGATTGAATGGGCAATGTCGGTGAACGACCGTCCTGTGCTCATTGATTTCCGAGTGTCGAAAGATTCGATGGTGTGGCCGATGGTGGCCGCAGGGGTGTCCAACGATGAAATCTGCTACGCCAAAGGAATGGCGCCCGACTGGGATGTGGAGGACTGAGCGATGAGTCAGACGCATACACTTTCCGTGCTTGTGGAGAACAAGCCGGGTGTCCTCACTCGTGTCGCTGCTCTTTTTGCGCGTCGTGCCTTCAACATCAAGTCCCTTGCCGTTGGTGAGACCGAACATCCCGACATTTCACGGATGACGATCATCGTCAAAGCGGACGAGCAGCCTTTTGAGCAGGTGACTAAGCAGCTCAATAAGCTTGTGAATGTCTTGAAAGTCGTGGAACTTGCTGGTGAAGAGTGCGTGGAGCGTCGCCTGATGCTCATTAAGGTACGTGCTGATGCGCAGCGACGCACCGGTGTTCTCCAAATCGTTGACCTCTTCCGTGCGCATGTTGTTGACGTGCAGCATGAATCTGTCGTCATCGAGTCGATTGGCTCGCTGTCCAAATTGGAAGCACTCCTTAGAGCTCTTGAGCCCTACGGTGTCACTGAAATCGTCCAGTCGGGCGCCGTGGCGATCGGTCGCGGTCCTCGCTCGATCACGGATCAATTGAAGGAGAAATGACAATGGCCGAGATCATCTACGACGACGGGGCAGATCTGTCGCTCATCCGGTCCAAGAAGGTCGCCGTTATCGGTTACGGCTCTCAGGGCCACGCCCATGCGCTCAACCTGAAGGATTCCGGTGTCGAGGTCGTTGTCGGCCTCCGTCCGGGTTCGTCCTCGTGGGAGAAAGCCGAGTCTGCGGGACTTGAGGTGAAGGATCTTCCTGAGGCGGTGAAGGAAGGTGATGTCATTATGATCCTCCTTCCTGACCAGGTACAGCGCAGGGTGTACGCCGAGCAGATCGCCCCGAACCTGAAACCTGATGCCGCCTTGTTCTTCGCGCACGGCTTCAATATCCGCTACGGCTACATCGATCCTGAAGCAGGTCACGACATTTGCATGGTTGCTCCGAAGGGTCCGGGGCATACGGTGCGTCGCCAGTTCCTTGAGGGCAAAGGTGTTCCCGCCCTCGTATGTGTGGAGCAAAATGCTTCGGGTGTGGCGTGGGACTTGGCGCTTTCTTACGCGAAAGCTATTGGTTCTACTCGTGCGGGTGTCATTCAAACGACCTTCAGTGAAGAAACGGAAACGGATCTTTTTGGTGAACAGGCCGTGCTGTGCGGCGGTGTTTCTCGCTTGATTCAGTACGGTTACGAAACCCTCACTGAAGCTGGTTACACGCCGGAAATGGCTTACTTTGAGGTGTGCCATGAGCTGAAACTCATCGTTGATCTCATTAACGAGGGCGGACTCACTAAGCAGCGTTGGTCGTGTTCGGACACCGCTGAGTACGGCGACTATGTGTCCGGCCCGCGCGTTATTGGTCCTCAGGTGAAGGACGCCATGAAGGAGGTTCTTGCTGACATTCAGGATGGTACCTTCGCGAAGCGTTTCATCGCTGACCAGGACAACGGGGCGCTTGAGTTTAAGGCGCTGCGTGCCGAGGGCGAGAACCATCCGATTGAAAAGACCGGTCAGAAGCTTCGTGCTGCTTTTGGCTGGACGAGTGCTGATGCGGACTACACGGACGGCTCTGCCGCCCGATGACACTCTTCCTGTGAGAGCTTTCGGGGCCCGCGGC
>JASBZF010000015.1 GCA_029983625.1 Pauljensenia sp.
CCCCCCCGCTTCGAGTTCCGACCAGCGTGAGCGTTTCCTCCCGCGCCGCCCGTTCGTCGAGTACCTTTATGGGGTGACCTCCCAGATGCAGGCTCTTACTCCCAGGCAGCGTTTCCTCAAAGAACGCCAACGCAAGCAGACGCTCACCTTCGCGCTGACAACCGCAGTGATGACGCTTTTTGCTCTTGTGAGCGGACTCGTCCTCATGGGTGTCGTTCCGGTTCCTTTCGGTAACAGCTTCTCTCAGCCGGTGAAGTATGCAAGCGCAGGGACGATCCCCTGCCCACCTGAAGGGGCAACTCCCGTGGCCCCTGAATCCGTGACGGTCCAGGTTCTCAACACCACAAGCCGTCAGGGCCTCGCCTTAACGGCTTCGACGATGCTCACCAATATGGGGTATGCGCCGCTTGAACCCGGAAACGCGGCCCCAGAATATTCAGGAACAGCGGAAATTGACGCCGGGCCCGCAGCGATTATCGACGCCTACACGGTGGCGCGCTTTTTCCCGAAGTCGAAAGTTGTCCTCACAGAATCCACCGACAAGACCGTGACCGTCCTCCTGGGAACCTTCTACGACCCCGCTATTTCCCCCGACGAACTCCAAAGAATCTCTCAATCAACTTCCGCTTTCAGCGTCCCCACCGGATGTCTTCCCCTTTCCGATGAGGATCTTGCTGCTCTTAAAACTTCACAGTCCGCACAGTCCGCTGCTCAGTCGGACGCACAATCAGGCGAAGCGGAAGCACAGTCGAGTGAGTCAGCGGCCCCTTCAGAGGAAACAGAAGCCCAGCCGGAAGAATAAAACGGAATAAAGCGGAACACGGGATAAACGGAACACGGAATAAAGCCAAGAGGGCAGCCGAACCCCTGACAGTGAGTCGCGATCTTTATCGCGATCATTAGCTTTGCGGCCGCTCACTTCGCGACACCGAGCACGCATCCTCGAATGGGCGCTCGCTTCCATGAGCGAAAACCCACCCACAACCCACCAACGTTCTCACCCAAAGGGGCCAAACAGGCCGCCCACTGCCAGCCGGATCCCACAACCCAAGCACAACCACACCACGACAACACTGGAACCCCACAATGGAGCACCACATTGGTCGCCGACCTCATCTTCCAGAACAAACGTACAGCCTCCACACGCTGCGTCTGCGAATACGCAAGCCTCACGGAAAAGCCTCCAACTTTTCGTCTGGGCTGCCTTGACGTCATTAACCCCAAAAGCCCGAGTGTTAAGAACGAACCCTGCAGTTAGACAGTCCGATGTGAAAGGACCGTTATGAAACTACGCCTCGCCACTGTCGCGAGTACCGCCCTCGTTAAACTCCTTGAACCTACGCAAAAGCGACTCACCATCAGAACCAAACAACACCGGAATCGATGAAGGCACCGTCCACAAGGCATCAGGGACAAGCGCCTCCACAGTGCCGTGCGACATGAACTGCTCAATCTGAGACAGAGAACGAATCGCGATCCCCGCGACATTCGCAGGGAAATCACGAGCAAACTCCGCATAAATCTCCGGATCATGCTGACCGTCATCACCCACAAGAAGCCACTTAACCCTGGGGAACATGCGGACAAGACGACGCAATTCTCGCCGCTTATGTTCCGGGCCCGAACGGAACCACCCCGTATTCGACGGCCCAAAATCCGTCATCAAGAACCCGCCGAGGGGATACCCCAAACGACTGAGGAAATCACGAAGAGCAGGAACAAGATTCCACGCGCCAGTAGACAAATAAATCACGGGCGCATGACAACCCGGAAGCGCACCCTCAACTCGCGCAGCTTGCGTCAAAAAATCCGCCATCCCAGGGACAGCTTCACGGGAAGACATACGATCCACGAAAGAATGCTTAGCCGCCACGAGCAGACGCGGAAGCATCGTCACCATCACCGTGTCATCAATATCGGACACAAGCGCGAAAGTTTCGTCCTCACCGATGATCCGAAGAGCAACGCACACAGGCCGACCCGCGCGCACCTTCCCCTGAGCACATCCACCCCGCCCTCGTAACTGAATCGGAGTAGTCGAAGACAAAGAATCCCCTTCGCGCAGGCCGAGAGCGCGCACATCCGACTCGTGAAGAACCTGCATCCAGGCACTGTGCCATCCAGCTTCGAGGCCGTGATCGGAAAGCGTCAGATCAACGTATCCACCTCGGTCGGTGAAAGTGATGCGCCTTTGGCGTCCGACGGTGACGAGGACCGGCTGACGTGGGACTTGAGCGTCGAAGAACTGACGCCACCCGCGTCGCTGCGCCAGCCAGGAACGCTGATCGTGATTGCGTTCCATGATGACGCGCCCCAAAACCCGTGCTTTGCGCGTTGAACCGTGCCCTCCGAAACCGACGATTCCCGGATGGAAACCCCAATCGCCGAGGGCGCGCGCGAGGGCACGCGATCCTGCTTCACCAAATGACGAGGTGAGCGTGAGGAGCAAGGATGACGATTCGTTATCGATGAGGGGTTCGGCGAACATGGGCCTCTCCTGTGGGGGTCATGCACATTCTGCCCGATTTGCGCCGAGGGCGGGGCTGTGCGCGCCGGAAGGCGACCTCGTGAGCTTGCCTTGAAAGGGGTATAAAGGGCTGGGAAGAAGTGGGAAGACGGGGCGGATATGTGGATATGTGCGGATCACGAAACACTGAGGACTGGGAAAAGCTAACGGAAAAGTTAAGGATCGGGAAAAGTTAAGGACTTGGGAAACCAAAGGGCGGGGGAAAAGGGACTGGGAAGAAAACGGAAAAAGAAAACACAGGAAAAGGCATGAGGGAAAAGACTAAAGAAACTCCAGAAAGAAACTGAGGCGCTAGATCGAGACGCCCGGAGACTGTGAGCGTAAAACAGCGCGACGCAAAGGTAAAAGACCCAGGATCATAACCGCGACCATCATCCAGGCCGCTCCCACCATGACGAGGTAACCTCCGTGAGCGCCGCTGGCATCAATCGCCGGACCTGCTGCCGCCGAACCGAGAGACAAACCGATATTCAGTGAGGTGCTGACCCAGGCGAGACCTTCGGTGAGGCGTTCGCCATCCACAACTTTCGCAATAATCGTGTTGACGTTCGTCATCGTGGGTGCGCACGTGATCCCCGTTAGCGTCATCACGATCGCCATGACAAGAAGCGAATGCGCGAGAAGATAGGCCGAAGTGCCGAGCGCTAAAAGCACAACCCCGAAAGCAAAAAGCTTCCAGAGGGGCTGACGCCACGTGCGCGAACCGTACCACAGTCCCGCGAGGAGGGAACCGACCGAGAAGAAAGCAAGAAGCACCCCCGACATGGAAGCTGCGCCCAGAGCGTTCGCGAACTCGACAACCGCCACGTCATTTGCTCCGAACATGAAACCCATCGCGATATAGGTCAAAGCCATGACGATGACAGCGGGATTACGCAGGAGCGAACTGCGGCGCACCTCCTGAGAGGTGGACAGGAGTTCAGGTTCGGAGGAACGCTGCGAGAAGAACCAGAGACCACCGACGCTGAGGAAAAGACAGATAAGGATGAAGCCAATACCGGGATGAAAAACTGTGCCGAGCACCGTCGAAAGGACAGGGCCGACAATGTAGACGAACTCGTCGATGACGGATTCGAAAGCGTAAGCGGTGCTCAGGTGGTGGGGACATTCTTTAAGGGCGTGTGCCCAGCGTGCGCGCACGAAAGCACCGGGAGCACCCCAGGCTGCGCCTGCGACAATGGAAAACAGGGCGACGAGGGCGGGGTGGGCGTGCGTGATGGCAGCGAGAAGGAAAGCGATATTTGCTCCGATCCCGATGATGAGAAGGGGGAGCATGATTGTGCGCTGTCCTAGGCGGTCAACGTGTCGGGCGATGATGGGGGCGCACGCGGCGGTTGCGATCACGTTCAGTGCTGACATGAGGCCCGCGAGTGAATAGTTCCCGTAGGTCGCCTTGATGAGGAGAATAATTGAGATCCCGATCATTGACATGGGAAGACGCAGGATTAATCCGGCAAGAGAGAACTTCCACGAAGCGTTGATTCGGAGAACGTCACGGTAGGCAGACAGCACCGGCCAATTCTACCGACTCGGTGCGTGACGCAGGTCTGCGTGGTGTCTGTGCATGCTTTGCCTCGGTTGTGTTCGCTGTTTGAGCGCTGTCTGTTGGGCTGTCGCCAAGAGCTGAGGTGAGGATGGTGCTTTACGGACCCTCTGTGTGCTTCCTTGAGTGAAACGTGAGGAATTAATATGACAGTTTGTCGTGAAAAAGCTATTGAAGTTGCCTATTTCACCTATTAGTCTGATCGAAGGCGCTGTGTGAAGGCGCGCAGCGTAAAAACCCTTTTCAGGTCGCTCAGGATAACGATTTTCTGAGTTCAATAGGAGGAAACATGCGTACTGTTTTACGTCCCCTGGATTGGATGCTGATTCTCCTTGCTCTCATCGGCATCGTCGCGCATTGTGTTGCTATCTACCTGTCCTATCAGGACAGTCACTGGCTCCCAGTGTGTAACGCGATCGGAAGTGTCGGTCTGTTCGCCTGCGCTTTACTGATGTTCCGTGCGGTATTCCTGCGCATTTCACAAGAGCGGGAAAGGCAAAACACAAAGAGCCACTGAACACTTCAGACCCGACCACGCTCAGAGCCTGTAAAAGCGCGCGTGAACAGCGCAGAGACCGAAAAGACAACATCCGGGCAGCCGCCCCTTCGCTCATTCTGTTCGTCTCAATAGCTCCCACCCATGCGCGCTCCGGCCCCGCCCTCGTTAATGAAAACCCGCGAACACAATCCGTGAATACGCGCATCAACGAGGGCGAGGCCCAAGGTGAAAACCAGGGAAAACAAGGGGGCGGTCAGCGCAAAGCGTCAGAAACAAGAGCTTTCGCAGCCTCCTGAACCTCAACAAGATGCTCGGCGCCCTTAAAAGACTCCGCGTAGATCTTGTACACGTCCTCGGTACCTGAAGGGCGAGCAGCAAACCAAGCGGATTCCGTGGTCACTTTCAGTCCACCGATCGAAGCCCCATTACCGGGAGCCTTCACAAGCTTTGCGGTGATTGCCTCACCCGCGAGTTCATTCGCCGTCACATCCTGCGGCGACAAAGCAGCAAGCTTCGCTTTTTCTTCACGATTCGCCGGTGCATCAATACGCGCATAAGCGGACGCGCCGTAAGCTTCGACGAGTTCAGCGTGGAGCTGCGAAGGGGTCTTACCCGTGATGGCCAAGATTTCAGAAGCAAGGAGGGCAAGAATAATGCCGTCCTTATCTGTTGACCAGACCGTCCCGTCTTTGCGCAAGAAAGACGCTCCGGCGGACTCTTCGCCACCAAAACCAAGCGACCCATCAAGCAATCCGGGGACAAAATACTTAAAACCGACGGGCACTTCGATCAGTGTGCGACCCATTGCAGCAACAACGCGGTCAATGAGAGCCGAAGACACAAGAGTCTTCCCCACGGCGGCATCCGACTTCCATCCGGGGCGATGCTGGAAAAGGTAGTGAATCGCGACGGCAAGATAATGGTTCGGATTCATGAGGCCATCGGACGTGACAATGCCGTGACGGTCCGAATCTGCGTCGTTGCCGGTGGCGATATCGTAGGGCGTTTCACCGGAAGCGTCCGGGGTCATCACCTCACGTAAAGAAGCCATCGCGTAGGGCGAAGAGCAATCCATACGGATCTTTCCGTCCCAGTCCACAGTCATGAACGCCCACGCCGGATCCACATTCGGATTGACGACCGTCAGATCAAGGTCGTAGCGCTCTGCGATCGCAGCCCAGTAATCAACAGACGCACCGCCGAGCGGATCAGCGCCGATACGTACCCCCGCTTCGCGGATCGCATCAATGTCGATCACTTGGTCGAGTTGGTCCACGTAAAAACGCAGATAGTCGAACTTTTCCACATGAGGGTCATCAAAGAGCGAAGGGCCGATAATACGCGCCACCTTGTGCCAGCCCTCTTCAAGGATCTGGTTTGCGCGTTCGGCGATCCAGCCGGTCGCATCCGTGTCAGCGGGGCCGCCGTGAGGTGGATTGTATTTAAAACCGCCATCGCGCGGAGGATTGTGCGAGGGCGTGACGACGATACCGTCACTCAGACCGGGACCGTCAGTGCGCAGAGCGTGCGGTGCACCGTTCGCGCCGAGGATCGCCACCGATACGGCGGGAGTGGGCGTGTAGGAATGACGCGAGTCAATTTTTACGGTGACACCTGCGGCGACAAGAACTTCGAGGGCGGTGCGCCATGCGGGTTCAGACAGGGCGTGAGTATCCCGACCGATGTAGAGCGGACCGTCGTAACCCTGCTGTGCGCGATACTCCACGATGGCTTTCGTAATGGCGACGATATGGCCTTCGTTGAACTTTCCGTCCAGTGAAGAGCCACGGTGGCCGGAAGTGCCAAAACTGACCCTCTGATCAATGACGCTGGGGTCGGGTTCGATGTCGTAGTAGGCGGATACAACTTCGTCTACGTTGATGAGGTCTTCACTCAGGGCGACGGTGCCAGCTCTTTCATGCATGGTGCTAAGTGTGGCACTGAGAAAGGGGTGTGTGGGAGTGCTTCCCGATAATCGGATGACGAGGCGGGGCTGCGCCCTCGTATCTGCGTGAATCTGTGCGTGTGAATCTGTTGTGGGCGAAGCGAGTACTCCTCCTCACCCGTTAGGCTTATCCCTGATGGATCGCACAGTCGCGATCCTGTAACGAAAACTTCAGGAGGCATTCGTGGGTTGGTTTGACTCCGTCGAACACAACAGGTGGCTGTCGACGCAGATGCAGGCGCTGATCGCAGAAGCTGAAGGGGCGATCGTGCCTACGGGCTTTGCTCATCTCACAGCTGAAGGTGAGCCGGATCCGACGCGCTCGATCGACCTCGCTGTAACTGCGCGTATGCTTTACGTTTTCTCTCTCGGTGTCCTCATGGGTCTTCCGGGGACTCGCCGCTACGCCGATCATGCGCTGAACTCGATGAGCCGCTACTTCAGGGATCCGGTACACGGCGGCATGTGGGTGTCGATCAAACCTGAAGCGGATGAACACGGTCGTGGTATCCCTTGGGATGAGACTGGCCGCGTGAAGTCCCAGTACCACATGGCCTATGTGATTCTTGGCCTGTCGGCGGCGACCGTCGCGAACCGTTCGGGTGCTCACGAACTACTCAATGAGGTACTTCACGACCAGGAACGTCACTGGATCGAAGACAACGGACTGATCCGCGACCAGTACGACGAGGCTTTTACAAGTGTTGTGCCCGTGCGCACGACCGGGACCCTTCTTCACACGGCGGAGGCGTATCTTGCGGCGGCAGAAGCGACAACCGATCCGGTGTGGATCGAACGCGCTGAAGTGATGGCCCGTTTTGCTCACACGATGGCTTCGCGCCACAACTGGCGTCTGCCCGAGTACTACGACGCTTCTTGGGCACCGCTGAACGCTGAACCTGAAGGATTGACGGACGCTCGGCGCGTGTATCACGGTTTCGTCACCGGCCACGCGCTCCAGTGGACGCGCATCGCTTTGCAGATCCGCGCGGCCCTGCGTTCTTTGGGACGTCCGCAGCCTGAGTTCCTCGACGAGCTTGCGCTTGAACTGTTCGAACGTGCCCGCGTCGATGGGTGGCGTCGTTACGAGGGCGAACCCGGTTTTGCGACGGTTGTGAATGCTTTAGGTGATCCGGTTCCCGGTGAGGACGAACATCAGCAGTGGGTGGTGTGTGAGGGCATTTGCGCTACGGTCGCCCTGCGTCGTTCTCATCTTGACGATGGGGCACAGGCCGGTGAGGTTGAGCATTTCGAGCACTGCTACCGTTCTTTCCTCGACTATGTGAATGACTATCTCATCACTCAGCCGGGTCGTTGGGTTCGTCGTCTCGGCCCGC
Organism: Pauljensenia sp.; assembly: GCA_029983625.1. Classification (GTDB taxonomy): domain Bacteria; phylum Actinomycetota; class Actinomycetes; order Actinomycetales; family Actinomycetaceae; genus Pauljensenia. The sequence goes on from JASBZF010000015.1 coordinate 7,852, forward strand.
GTAATGAGCAGGTTGTGGCGTCTAAGTCGTCTCGCTGGGATGTGTACCATGCGGTTCAGGCGATGCTTGCTGTTCGGGTGCCGCTGTGGCCGCCGTATGCGGCGGCTCTGTCACGCGGACTGCTCGACAAGCCTGAGGAAGCGCCTTCGGATAAGAAGTCGTGGAACTTCTTCTCCAGGCATTGATAGGACTTGTGCTGAGTTGAGAACTGGCTCGCAGTGATGTTGGCTGTGATCGAATCGGCTCTACGGCGAAAGGTGCGTCGCTTCGCCTTTTGGCCGGATCGTCAGTTAAGATCATCGAGTCTGGAGGGCTGACCGAGCGGCCGAAGGTGACGGTCTTGAAAACCGTTGTGTCAGCAATGGCACCGGGGGTTCGAATCCCTCGCCCTCCGCCAGTCATCTCGCGCTGCGGCTGGTCTCATCTTTGGATGAGTGTCGCTCGTGCCGTAGAGTTGGCCTCACTGGAGACGTCGCATAGTCCGGTCGAGTGCGCCTCCCTGCTAAGGAGGTAGGGGTGCATAGCCCCTCGCGGGTTCAAATCCCGCCGTCTCCGCCAGAATGCCCCGTAATCGTTGAGATTGCGGGGTTTTCGTTGGAATCTCAATGTTTTCTTGAATTGGCTTGTGTGCATGAATGGGCAGGAATAGGCTCGAACGGGTGAGAAAACTAGCCCATAGCTAGGCCAGTGTGGAGGGGTGACGTGGGATATCCCCCAGAATCTTTGAGATTCCGGGGGTTTCCGGCACTGAGGTAGCGCTGGCTGAGGGTGAGTGAACGCAAATGCCCGTCCGGGCACGTAGGGTTGGATCGTGACAACTGCTCTGTATCGCCGCTATCGCCCCGACACCTTCGCCACCGTGATCGGTCAGGACCACGTGACCGGGCCGCTACGCGCCGCATTGCGCGCGAACAGGGTGACACATGCCTACCTTTTTTCAGGTCCGCGTGGGTGTGGGAAAACGACCTCGGCCAGGATCATGGCGCGCTGTCTGAACTGTGAACAAGGGCCGACGGACACTCCCTGCGGGCACTGTGATTCATGCCGTGAACTTGCGACGGGCGGGTCCGGTTCCCTTGACGTTGTGGAAATCGACGCGGCCAGCCACGGCGGTGTTGATGATGCGCGAGAACTGCGTGAACGAGCAACTTTCGCTCCGGTGCGTGACCGCTACAAGGTCTTCATTATCGATGAAGCACACATGGTGTCACGAGAAGGCTTCAACGCCCTCCTCAAACTTGTAGAAGAACCTCCCGAACATGTGAAGTTCATTTTTGCGACGACCGAACCGGAGCGCGTGATCGGAACCATCCGATCCCGCACGCATCACTATCCTTTCCGCCTGGTTCCCCCAGATGTTCTCGGCCCCTACCTCACTTCTCTTGCCCAAGAAGAAGGCGTACACATCGATCCGGGTGTCTTGGATATGGTGATGCGTTCTGGCGGAGGTTCAGTGCGAGACACGCTCTCGATTCTTGACCAGCTCGTTGCTGGATCGGTGAAGGGTGAACTCACCTACGCGACCGCAGTTTCCCTACTCGGCTATACGGATACGCATCTGCTCGATGAGACAATCGACGCACTCGCCGCAGGGGACGGTGCTGCCGCGTATCGGGTCGTTGAACGCACGGTTGATTCCGGGCACGATCCGCGTCGTTTCGTTGAGGATCTGCTGCAACGCTTACGTGATCTCCTCATTATTGCCGTCGCGGGTGAAGCTGCGGCTGATGTTCTTGTAAGTGTGCCGTCTGACCAGTTTGAACGGATGAGGACTCAAGCTGCGACGTGGGGGGCGCGGGCACTGTCTCATGCTGCTGATCTTGCCGATGCGGCCCTACGGCAGATGGTCGGGGCGACTTCGCCGCGCCTACAGTTGGAACTTCTTATCGGACGTATCCTTGTTCCCTCCTCGGTGCTGAAAGCTCAGGACACGCCTGAAGTTTCCCTCCCCAAAGATTCTTCAGCTCAAGGGGGTTCGTCTCGCGAGGGCGGGGCTGTGCGTTCCTTTGGTCCGAAAGAAGCGCGGGAAGAGTTGCAACGTTCCCGCGCGGCACAGATGGAACGCGCATCTGCTTTTGCTGTTTCTGCTGCGCCAGGGGCTTCGCAGGCACAGGAATCCGCTCGGGGAGCTTCAGCATCTTTGACGCAGCCGTGGCCTTCTGGTCCAGAAAATGCAGGGCATCATTCACCGTCTTCTGCTGCCGATTCTTCTTCGGTTTCTGCTGCGAAGGCGCACACTCCGGTCGCAGATTCAGGATGGCCAGATGTCGTGGTGTCCGTCGCAGGATCACCGTCCCCTCGTGACCCTTCTTTTGCTTCTGTGCAAGCCTCGCAGCCGCTTGCACAGCCCTCAGTGGGACACTCTTCCAAGGAAGGTTCTTCCGCAGAAAACTCTTTCACTCAGCAGTCTTTTACGCGAGAGCAGCACGCGAGCCAGGATCTTGGTCGCGCGAGTGACGGAGCCGATTCGGAGCGCTCCTTGCAGGAAAGCCCTGAACAACCTGTGGATGACGCAGGAAAGAACGAGGGCCTGATTCACGAGCAGTGGCCTCAGATTCTTGAACGCTTAGCCGCGATGAGTCCTGCGACGGGAAGCCTCCTGAAAGGTTGCGCCACGCTCGGTGCAATGAGCAAGGACGCTCTGGTTCTCGTGTTCTCCAATGAGAATCTTGCGCGGAACATGGAGCGCGATGATAGGGCCGCAAAAGTTGCCGAAGCCGTGTATGAAGTGACGGGCCTGAGAGTGCAGGTCCGCACCAGTATCGCTCAGTCTTCTGACGGCTCGACTCTGACAGCAACTCCCGCCCGTACAGTTCAGGAGACAAGTGCGCCGCCTGAGGAGCCGCGCCCTTTTGACCGTTCCCGCAGCGATCATGCCTGGAATGCGCACGATCAAGCTGGGAATGGTCGCGACGGGAAAGACCTTGACCAGGGCGCGAGTGGTCGGGCAGAGGACGAAGAAAAAGACGTGATCCAGTCTTCGGCTTGGTCGGTTTCAGCCCAGTCTGCTGCAGTGCAGAGCAGGGCAGAGGATGACACAGAGCACGAAAGCGAATCTGAAGTCTTCAGTCAAGCACAAGTTCCGTCAGAAGAGCCGCAGGGGTGGCCCACGGTCGCTCCCATTGCGTCGTCGCTTCCCTCGCACATCACCGAAGCTGAATCGAACACCGTAGAGCCTTCTCAGACATCCGAATCGGATTCTGCCCCTGAACGCCTCTCTGCTCGGCCAGCGTTCAGCGTCTTTTCTTACGAGGAGATCGAATCCCGTGGAGAAAACGAAAGCGGAGCAGATCTTTCTTCACGCCTCGACGATCTTGAACGACACGAAGAAACAGATAAAAACGACAACAAGGGAGGCGAGCTTCCTCTTTCGCCGCAGCCCTCACAGGTAGCGGCCTCGCCCTCGTCGCGCGACTCTTTGCCTGCGTATTCAGATCAGGTCCAATGGCCCAAAGCGACGCCGGTGAGCCTTGAAGGATGGAACACGGCAGGAACTTCTGAAGGTGTTTCTGTGTCTTTCGAGGACGAATCCGCAAGTTCTGCATCGTCGCAAGATGTGGCATCTGCGGAGGTGAATAGTCAGAACGCGACAATCGATGACACTGCCTCGATCGATGACGAAAACATTGAAACCGTGACCCGATTCGGCTTACCTGTGATCCTTGAGATCCTGGGCGGCACAGTGGTGGATGAGATTTACGACGAAGGAGTTCGCTGATCGTGTACGAAGGTGCCCTTCAAGACCTTATTGACGAGTTCGGTCGCCTCCCTGGGATTGGCCCGAAGTCGGCGCAGCGCATGGCGTTGCATGTGCTCGACACGGAAGCAGAAGACGTTGATCGCCTCCTGGAGGCCATTAAAGCGGTGCGTAAACGAGTGAAACACTGCATGATCTGCGGGAATCTCACCGAAGAAGAAACTTGCACGATCTGTCGGGATGAGCGTCGCGACCCGACTGTCATCTGTGTCGTGCAAGAACCGAAAGACATTCAAGCAATCGAAGGATCTCGCGTCTTTACGGGGCAGTATCACGTTCTCGGCGGCGTCATCGACCCGATTCGCGGTATTGGTCCGCATCAGCTCCGCATCCGAGAACTCCTGGCGCGCCTCCACAACAATCAGATCCGAGAGGTGATCGTGGCAACGAACCCGAATGTGGAGGGCGAAGCGACCGCCACGTATCTTGCGCGCACTCTGGAAGGAATCGGTGTGCCGACTTCGCGTCTTGCGATGGGGCTACCGATGGGCGGTGACCTTGAGTACGCGGACTCGATCACTTTAGGTCGGGCCTTGGAAGGGCGCCGGACGATGTGACAAGAAAAACGAAGGGTTCGGGCAGGAAAAGAGTGACCCTCACGGCCTGGATCAGGATCTGTGTGCTGAGGGCGGTTCCGTATTGTGAGATGAAAGCGGTCGCCTGGTGTTCACGAAGCGAACACTTCCTTCTCATTATTCGTCACTCTGGTTAGCGTCGAGGAAGTGACGCCGACTTGTCGTTGGCGTAAAACCCTCGGAAACCCTCGAAACACGCCGGAGGCCACCTATGAAGCGCTCCCTTTTCCTCATAGCGACTGTAAGCGCAGTCGCCCTACTCGGAGCCTGCTCAGGCTCTCCTTCGCACTCAGATACTGCGGGTACTTCCGATACGGACACGAGCTACAGCATCGGCATCACTCAAATTACAACCCACCCTTCCCTCGATGCCGCCCGCGAAGGCTTCAAAAAAGCCTTCGCAGATGCTGGCCTCAACGTAAAGTTTGACGAACAGAACGCCCAGGGCGACCAAGCGACCGCCACCTCCATCGCTTCAAAGTTCGCGGGAGCAGACCTTGACCTCGTTCTCGCAATCGCAACGCCCTCAGCACAAGCTGCTGCCCAGGCGATCGGCGACACGCCGATCCTCTTCACTGCCGTTACTGACCCGGTGGCCGCTCAGCTCGTCGAATCCCTTGAAAAACCCGGCAGCAACATTACGGGAACCACCGACATGAACCCCGTTGCCGACCAGATCTCTCTCATTCACGAATTCGCTCCTCAAGCGAAGAAAGTCGGAATCATCTCCTCCTCAGGAGAAGTGAACTCCGAAGTCCAGGTTGCACTCGCCAAAGAAGCCGCACAAAAAGAAGACCTTGAGGTTGTGGAAACGACGGTGACGAACTCCTCCGAAGTTCAACAGGCCGCACAGGACCTCGCCTCCAAAGTCGATGCGATCTACGTGCCGACCGACAATAGGGTCGTCTCTTTTTTCGCTTCGGTTGTCCAAGCTGCTGAAGACGCAAAAATCCCACTTATTGCTGGCGAAGGCGACTCGGTCGCCAACGGTGGTCTTGTGACCTACGGTATTGACTACTTTGAACTTGGACGACAGACCGGAGAAATGGCAATCGCAATCCTGACGAAGGCAAGCGATCCCGCCACAATGCCCGTTCAAGCCCAAAGTGAGTATGCACTCAGCGTGAACACGACAACTCTGAAAGCAATCGGTCTGGAAATGCCCGCAAAGCTCGCCGATAAAGCCATCACGGTCGAATGATCTCAGTGCCTGCTGGATGCTGCCCCTCCCTCGTTCCTCACGAGGGCGGGCGCTGCGCCCACAGACCCAGTGACCAAGCCGCCCAGTATCGATTACGACGGCATCGATCGCGACCGCACCCGTAACGGCAGTAGCGTCACCGTCACGAAGGAATGACATAGGCAACGAAGGGATACACAGTGATTACAGCTCTCGACCTCGGCCTCATCTACGGCCTTATGGCGCTCGGCGTGTACCTCACGTTCCGCGTCCTCGACATTGCCGATCTGACGGTTGATTCCTCCTTCACGACGGGAGCGGCTGTTGCCGCCGTCATGATTACTGCCGGACAGAATCCCTGGCTTGCGACACTCTGCGGCTTCTTCTCCGGTTGCATTGCCGGAACAATCACGGGCATTTTGCACGTCTACGCCGGAATCCATCCGCTGCTCGCCGGTATCCTCACCCAGATCGGCCTGTACTCGATCAACTTAAGGATCCTCGGCAAAGCAAATGTGCCTCTCCTTCGCGGCGTCTACACGGTGTTTACTCCTCTGAGGGATGCGGGACTTGTGGGAACGTGGGTTTCCGTTGGACTTTTCGCTCTCGCGATCGCCCTCGTCACCAGCGCATTTAACTGGTTCTTATCCACCCAGATCGGATTGGGCATGAGGGCCACCGGCGACAACGAAGGTATGGCCCGCGCTCAGGGCGTTCCCACGGGCACAATGAAAATGATCGGCTTAGCTTTATCTAATGGTCTTGTCGCCGCTTCTGGTGCGTTTATCGCTCAATATCAGGGCTACGCCGACATTTCAATGGGGATCGGTTTGATCGTCGCCGGTCTTGCTTCCGTCATCATTGGAACTGCGCTCATTGGTTCACGCGGAGTGTGGGTGACCGCCCTCTTTGTTGTGATCGGTTCCTTCCTTTACCGCGTCATCATTCAGCTCGCCCTCGGTGTGGATTTCCTTGACGCGAACGACATGAAACTCATTTCCGCGATCATCGTGTTCCTCGCGCTCATGATCCCCAGAGTCGGTGTCTTTTCTCAGATCAGGCAGCGTCGCCGCGCCAGAACTTTGGTACACGAACCGGATATTACGCACACTCCTGAAGAGCGCGACAACGAAAAGGTGGTCCTGTGATGCTGGAGATCGAAGCCGTCACGAAGACTTTTTTCCGTGGAACCGTTAATGAACGTACCGCCCTACGCGAGGTGTCCCTCACTTTAGAGTCCGGTGATTTCGTGACGATTATCGGATCGAACGGTGCGGGTAAGTCAACGCTTCTCAATATTGTTTCAGGACGCTACCAAGCGGATGTGGGCCGTGTAACAATCGACGGCAAGGATGTGACGAAGCTGCCGGACTATGCGGTTTCCCGCTATGTGGCGCGTGTTTTCCAAGACCCGATGGCGGGCACGGCCCCTCATTTGTCAATTGAAGAGAATCTCGCCCTTGCTTTTTCGCGCGGCAAGCGACGCACTTTGGCGCCCGCGTTAACGACAAAGAAACGCCAGATGTTCCGCGAGGTTCTCGCTTCACTTGAGCAGGGGCTTGAGGATCGTCTGAGCACGAAGGTGGGTTTACTTTCAGGCGGTCAACGTCAGGCGCTTTCGCTGACGATGGCAACCTTTTCCGATCCGAAGGTGCTGCTCCTTGATGAACACACTGCGGCTTTGGATCCGGCGCGCGCTGCGCTCATCACCGAGTTGACGCGCACGGCAGTGGAACGTCAGCATCTGACGACTCTTATGGTCACGCACAATATGGAGCAGGCTTTGTCGATGGGGAACAGGCTCATCATGATGCACGAGGGTCGGATTATTTTCGAGCTGTCGGGCGAAGCAAAGAGGAAGGCGAGCGTCGAGTCTCTTCTGGAAGAGTTCGACAAGCTTCGCGGCGAGGACGGGGCAGGCTTGTCTGACCGGACCTTGCTTGCCTAGCTCACCTCCCGTGCCTGTGTGCCGTATCTTTGTGCCGTGTGTGGGACTGTATGCGGATCGTGCGTCGTTTCGTGAAGAATGCTCCGCCCTCGTTGATCGGGATCTGAGGGAATGGGCGCACGGTAAGTGCCGAGGGCGGGGTGCGCGAGCGGATCTGAACGAGCGGAATTGAATGCGAAGTGTGTCCTGTTGATCGAATACGCACTCACGCTGACTGTCGTTGGTGAAGGACCGTGGGGAGGATTGCGGTTCGCCTCGGGCCTCCTTCGATCATTTCACGTGCGATCGCACATGCAACGCTACCTTGTTCGTGCATGGGCTGAGCGATGGTGGTGAGTGTTGGCGTGCCATTGGCGGCAGAAGGATCATCGTCGTACCCGATGACGGCGACCTCTTGTGGAACTTGACGCCCTGCTTCGTGCAACACGTCGATCACTCCCCGGGCGATCCGATCAGAGCCCGCGAGAACTGCGTCGAATTCGAAATTTCGGTTCAAGAAGTCCGTCATTGCAGCGCGTCCGTCGGACACTCCCCAACCACCCCAACGTGTGCGGAGATGATCGAGTTGGGGGAATACCTCTGTGTAGCCACGATAACGGTCTTGTGCGGCTTGCTGAGTGGGGGTGCCGAGAATTGCGAGCGGGTTCTGACGGCCTGTGCTCTTGAGATGTTCTGCGGCGGTGCGCGCTCCGATCCGGTCGTCTGAATAGACGAAGGAAAATCTTCCCGAGGATTCTAATCGTTCATCCTGTCCGCAGATGATGACAGGGATCTGTTTGTGAAGGAGGTTGACGAGAAGACCCTGATCGGTCCACGGTGAAAGGTGAATCACCGCATCAACCGTTCTGCTGGTGATGAGGCGAAGAGCTTTCGCCTGTTCTTGCGGGGTTGCGGTCGGTAGCAAGATCGGGGCGATTTCTGTGGATCCGAGGGAGTCGGTGATGCCTTGGAGGATTCGAGCGAAAGTGGGATCCGCAAAGAAAGTTGCTAAAGGTTCGGAAATAACGACGGCGAAGGCATCTGCTCGACCGGTTGCAAGTGAGCGTGCTGAAGCTTTTGCTGAATATGAGAGCGCATTAACGGCTGCGTGGACGCGCTTGGCGGTTTCTGGGGAGACGGGGTAGTTGCCTGCGAGGACGCGGGAGACCGTCGCTTTTGAGACTCCAGCTGCTTCTGCGACATCGCGGATCGTTGCTTGCCTGCTCAGTGTGTCCTCCTTGGTTTCTTTCGCAGTATCTTTTTGGCTTCATTGTCGCAAAGCTGTGTCGAGGACGAGTTCTGCACGACACGCTTGACAACCGGTTTCTATTGGTGAATCATCTACTTATCGCAATAAAGAAACCGGTTTCTTTATGTGGTGTCGATCGATGACAGGAGTGCAATGAGGCCACACAACCCCTGGGAAGATCAGGAAGCCTTATCCGATGGGCGACTTCCCGCTCACGCACACTTCATCCCCTACGCCACCTTGGATGAAGCACAATCTGCAGCAAAGCGCCGCGTCCTCGGTATCGACCGAGAACGCAGCTGCGGATATCGAAACCTGACGGGAACATGGGGATTCGCTCTCTTCGACTCACCAAAACGAGTCCCTGACACTCTTTTTTCCACTTATGACCCGAGTCTCGATCAAGTTGAAGTCCCTCATCTGTGGCAAATGGACGGATATGGCACCCTCCAGTACACAGACGAGGCATACCCTTTCCCTGTTGATCCCCCTTATGTGCCCTCGAAAAATCCAACAGGCGTGTATCAACGCCTCATATCGCTTGAGGAGATCGACCCTGATCTGCACTACATTCTGCGTTTTGAAGGCGTCGAATCATATTGTGAAGTATTCGTTAACGGCCACAAGATCGGATTCTCAAAAGGATCACGTCTCACTGCCGAGTTCGATATCTCTGAGGCACTGAAAACAGGGGACAACCTACTGAGCGTCCTCGTGTGCCAATTCAGCGACGGCACATACATCGAAGACCAGGACATGTGGTGGGCCTCCGGCATTTTCCGAGAAGTGTGTGTGCTTGAACGCCCTCGTCAAAGAATCGATGACTTCTTTGTCACGACCTCCATGAAGGACGAGCAATCAACTGCGGAGCTGTCACTGAACTGCAGCATCTCACTGTCTGACTCAGACATGTGCCTGTCGTGCAGCATCCTCGATATCGACTCAGGAGGAGTGAGCATCTTCGATCAAACAATGAAGGTCACACAAGACGGAAATGTGTCCTTCACAACTCAGATCGAAGGAATCCGATGGTGGAACCCAGAGCGCCCGAGTATTTACGCCCTCATTCTGGCTCTACATCCCGCCGATTCAGGCATTGCGCAGGCAAAAGAAATCATTGCCCACCCCCTCGGCTTCCGAGATATTCGGATCGAAGACGGCAAACTCCTGCTCAACGGACGCTACTTCACAATGCATGGAGTGAATCGACATGACCACGATCCTGAACGTGGCCGCGCAATCGACGTTCACACTATTGCCCGTGATGTACAGATGATGAAAGCGCATCACATTAATGCGGTGAGAACATCGCATTACCCGAACGATCCGCGTTTCTATGCGATGTGTGACTATTTCGGCCTCATGGTGCTGGCTGAAACCGACCTTGAAAGTCACGGTTTTGTGAATGTCGGCAAAATCGAACAGCTAACGGATGATCCTCGATGGAGTCGAGCCTACGTTGATCGCATCGAAAGGCATGTCCTCGCGCAACGCAATCACGCTTCGATCGTGATGTGGTCCCTCGGTAACGAATCGGGATTCGGTTGCAACATTCGTGCAATGTACGAACGCTGCAAAGAACTCGATCCGACACGCCCCGTCCACTATGAGGAAGATCGTCATGCCGAGGTCGTGGACGTTATTTCAACAATGTATTCAAGGGTGTCCCAAATGTACGAATTCGGCGAGTACCCCCACCCTAAACCTCGAATCCTGTGCGAATACGGACATGCGATGGGTAACGGTCCGGGCGGACTATCTGAATACCAACAGGTCATTGATTCTTTCGACCACATTCAAGGACATTTCATCTGGGAATGGATCGATCATGGGATCCGGGTGATCAACGATGAGGGCGGAATCTCCTATCGATACGGTGGAGATTTTGGCGATGAGCCAAACAATGGCAACTTCTGTATCGATGGACTTGTTTTTCCGTGGAGGGAAGCAAGCCCTGGACTGCGCGAATACGCCTCCGTCATCGCTCCCCTGAGATTCGCTCTTGATGCACACAACCTCGTTGTCACATCGAGACGATGGTTTGAACCACTGGACAATGTTGAACTGGAAATCGAATGCATGGTCGATGGGAAAGTGGCGCAAAAACAGGTTATTGACTGCCCCGCCCTCGCCCCTGGGCAATCGCGTTGTGTCAGCGTCGCCGACAGTATTGAAAAGGCCAAAATCTGGGGGGAAGCACATCGTGACGAACACTTTGACACCCACGAATTACGTCTAGCAGTGCGGGCGCGGCACAAACTTCCCACTCCATGCACTGAAGCGGGACATCTGCTGGGACAGTCCGACTTTCTCATCGAGACATGGCGAGCGAAGCGCACGAGCAAACCTTCTTCAAGTCCTCACAGAATAAAAACACGGGTCGAGGAGGATGCCCTGCACATCATCACCGGTCAGCAACACGCAGTTTTCGACCTCGTTGACGGTTCTTTACGTTCACTCAGCCGAGAAGAACGTGAAATCATCGATTCGGGGCCGCGACTGACTTTCTGGCACGCACTGATTGACAATCACGCACAGGAATGTGAAGCGCTATGGAAACCGCATCTCCTTGATCTTCTCCAGGAATCCACCTATTCCGTGCAGTGGAAACACGAGGGCAAATACGTCGAAATTGACGTGAACAGCACAATCGCTCCGCCAGGACTCAACATTGGGATGTCCTGTCGCTATCTTTGGCGGATCGAGCCAGAAGGCCGACTCATCTTGACGGTTTTTGGTAAGCCCTACGGAGATTACTCGGACATCATTCCCAGAATCGGATTACGTATGTCCCTTCCTTCGCGTTTTTCTGCAGTGTCATACATTGGCCGAGGACCGGATGAAAATTACCCCGACTCGTGCCGAGCCAACCTTCATGGCTCCTATTCGACGACGGTTGCACAAATGACGACCCCCTACGTGAGGCCGCAAGACATGGGCAACCGGACGGAAGTCCGATCATTGACCTTAAGTGATGAGGCGGGTACAGGTCTTCGCGTCCTAGCGGATTCGGATAGTTTCTGCTTCAGAGCATTGCCCTATTCGGACGCGCAACTCGATCGCGCACGCCACCTCGATGAACTCGAAGCCGAAGACACATGCGAACTCAACATTGATTTTGAGCTTCTCGGTCTTGGATCTAACTCCTGGGGATCGGAAGTGCTCGATTCCTACAGGGTGCGCTGGCAAAGCTTTGAACACAGAATCGTGTTTCAAAGCGCCGAGGAGGTTGCTGAATGAAACTCTTCGACACCCTCGAAATTGCCGAGCATGAACTTTCGGGAGAGACGAAATGGGATCGAGTTTTCCAGGCAATCGCCCTCGCTGACCTACTCCCTGCACGTGTGACCTACTCAGTCGGTGACACTCTGACCTGGCGTCTCCTCACGGAAGAAGACGCTGAGATTTACGCCCTGAAGCGCCGTCGTTATGTGCGTGTCCTGTTCTGTTTAGAAGGATCAGCACAGATCGATCACAGCGAAATAGGACGCACACTCAGGCCCTACTCCGACCTCAGCGACAGAGAAGAAATCGAATTCGATTCCTGGAGGGAAGGAGGTATCACCACGACAACGCTCCTGCCTGGACAACTCATCTGCTTTGCCATCAGCGAGGCATCGAGAATCCGTCCCTCACAAGGATTTAGAGGAGTTCTTCTCAATGTCACCGTCGAGGGGCGTTCATTCGCCAACAAGTAACCCATTCGAACTATCTGGAGGATCGAAGATGATCTCTTCTGCTCGTGCGCGTGTAGGCACCTACGCGCTTTTCACAATGACAGTTGCGGCGGTGTTCAACTTCCGAAACGTCATTAACAACTCGGTGTCTATTGGCTTGGCCTCAGCCCCGGCCTTCTTCTTTGCGACACTGCTCTACTTCCTGCCCTACACGCTCATCATTGCTGAGCTTGTTGCACTCAACAAGGATTCAGAGTCCGGTGACTATCGGTGGGTGAAAACTTCCCTGGGAGGAAGATGGGCGTTCCTTGGAGCTTTCTCCTACTGGTTCGTCAATCTTTTCTATTTCGCTTCCCTCCTGCCGATCATTCTTGTCTACGCCTCATACATGATCTGGGGACAGGAGAAAGTGCTTTCACAAACGGCAATAACAGTGATTTCCATTGCTGTATTCGCCCTCGCCACTTGGATATCCACCAAAGGCGCAACCTGGATTGGGAAGGTAACCAACATTGGGGCAACCCTGATGATGGGGATGGCACTTAGCTTCATTATCCTCACCGCAGCGGCTTTGGCTGGAGGACTTGAACCTGCGACACCAATTACTTTGTCTGCGATGAAACCCGACACCGCATCCTTCGCGTCCATGTGGGCTTTCTTCGGTACTCTCGCGTGGATCATTCAAGGAGTGGGAGGCGCCGAGTCCGTTGGGGTGTACATCAACGATCTGAAAGGCGGGGTGCGATCCTTCATTAGGACCATTATTTTTGCGGGACTCATGATCGGTATGCTGTACGCCCTTGCCTCTGTCCTCATGACCGTTTTCGTTAAGGCTGGAGAACTGTCATACTCCGAAGGTATTTTTCAGACGATGGGAGGTCTCGGGAACTACTTCGGACTTGATAATGCTTTGATTAACCGACTTGTTGGTCTGGTCATGTTGACTGCAACTCTCGGATCTTTACTGATGTGGACTGCGACTCCGGTCAAGATTTTCTTCTCCGAAATACCCGGAGGGATATTCGGCGAAAAACTTGTTGAACTCAACGAGCAGGGGATTCCCTGGCGCGCCGCATGGGTCCAGTTCCTCATTGTCGTTCCGATCCTTATCATTCCTGCTCTCGGTTCGGATTCCATTGACGGTCTTCTTCAAATCGTCATCAATATGACGGCAGCCACTGCTCTGATTCCGCCGCTGTTCATTTACTTGGCCTATTTCTTCTTCAGGAAGAACTACGACGATGTGCCGCGTAGCTTCAAGATCGGGTCACGCCGTTTTGGAATGGGAATGGCGGCGTTCATGATCGTGGTCTTCTCTTTTGTGTTCCTTACAGGAACGCTGCCCTACGGGCAGGAGGTGTGGCTCACGCTCGTGTACAACATCGGTGGAGTCGTGGTCTTTTT
>JASBZF010000016.1 GCA_029983625.1 Pauljensenia sp.
GGTTGAAGCAGTGGTGGTGTATGGGTCACGGTTTGTGTCCTGAGCAAGACGGGTAGTAAGCGTTCGTTTCATAGCTTCGATGACGGTTTTGCGTGTGCGGATCCGGGTGGGTGCAAGAAACGGCCTGGAAGCCTGACGAATACTGCCGTACTCGAGTACGTTGGCAATCAGAGCGTTGCTTCTACTATCGGCACGGATTTCAGCGAAGCCAAGCTTGATGTCATGCTTGCCATCCGCCCTAGCTTTCACCGAAAAAACACCGAGGGTGACAGTGAGTTGTCCGGTGGATTCGGATTCACGAACCGTCCGCTGCCGATACTTGCTTTGAGCTTGGCGGCCCATGATCGGCTCTAACACACCCGCACCGGCTTTGAGGGTGTCTTCTGTGTAAGTATCCAGCTTGCGGGAGACGTTGTCGAGGGAGTCAATGAAGGAGTTAGGGAGGTTAATCTGTGTCAGAGCCACGACCATCTTCCGCATCATGGATGAGGATGAGATTCTTCTTTATCAACCCATTAGTAGTCCTACTACTAGTCATGTCAAGCAAACTTCCTGTTGGGAATACTTCAACTTCCAAACAGATGTCAGCCAGAAGATCCGAAGCCTTTTCATTCTTCGCGCCCTCAGCAGAAGATTCTGTATCACTCGACATTCTGCGCACATGACTGATCGAGCAGCGGACGACCCGCAGCAACGAAATCCACAATATGACAGCACAGCTGAGCAAAGGACTCGGAAGCCTCAGCAGCCTGAGGGAAAAGGGAAGTATCAGTCATGCCAGGCATCACATTCGCATCAATGAACCAGCACTCGCCCTCAGCGTCCACCACGAAATCTATGCGCGACAGATCACGCAGGCCAAGAATCGCGTGAGCCTCGATTGCCGCTTGCCTCACTGCTTCGAGTTCTTTGGATGAAAGACGCGCGGGCACGAAATACTCAGTCGCATCCGTCGTATAGCGCGCAGCATAGTCATAGCGACCCTTATCCGTTGCGATCTCAACCGGAGGAAGAGCTAGGGGGCCAGATTCAAGGTCGATTACCGAAACCGCAATGTCACGACCCTTGATGAACTGCTCGATCATAATGTGCTCACCGTAAGCGAAAGCATCAACCATAGCTGAACGAAGTTCGCTTGCATCCGCAACAGTTGACAAGCCGAGGGCGGAACCTCCATCCGTCGGCTTAATGACGACAGGGAACAGAGTCTGAGACTCGATAGCGTCAAGCACCGGAGCGGCTCCGAGCTGGCGGAAAAGAACCTGAGGGAGTGCCGCCCATCCAGGGGTAGCCAGGCCCGCAGCTCCGATGAGAGCTTTTGCAGTCGGCTTATTGGATGCAAGCTTTGCCTGAACTGAGCGGGAACCGACGAAGGGGATGTCAAGAGCTTCGAGGAGGGTCTGCAGGGAACCGTCCTCGCCAATTGAACCGTGGACAAGCGGCCAAATCACATCGGGAGAAAAAGACTCGATCGTGGCGGTGAGCTGCTGATCGAGGTCAGCGAGGCGGACTTCGTACCCTGCCTGAATAAGTGCATTCGCCACCCGACGACCCGAACGGACAGATACGTCGCGCTCGTGGGTGAGACCGCCGGCGATGATGAGGACCTTCGATGTCACGAGTTTCTCCTTGTTCCTTCAGCGGACATCTGCCCGGCAAGGTGATTGAATCGGCTTGGGATGAGTGGTCGGATAAGGGTCACAGAGCGTTCGGAGCAGGTGCAATACCTGGCCCGACCTCGTCGATATCGTGCTTGTGGAAAGCTGCACCGAACATCTCGACGAGTTCCTTTTCCGCATGGACGACAGTGGAGAGACGACGCACGCCCTCACGAATCCTTTCGGGAGTCGGATAGCAGAAGGACAGACGCATATGGTCCCTGCCCTGTCCGTCGTAATAGAAGGCTGTACCAGCAACGTAGGCGACCTGTGCGCGGACGGCGCGTGGAAGCATCGATTTGGCATCCAGGCCAGCAGGAAGCGTCACCCAGGTGTAGAAACCACCGTCAGGTATCGTCCACGTACAGTCCGGCATGTACTCTTCGAGGGCGCCAAGCATTGCTTGTGCGCGTTCGGCGTACATGCTGCGGAATGCTTTGACCTGCGAATACCAGTCGTAATCCCTGAGATATCCGGCGATTGCCATCTGCCCGACCATCGAGGGCGAAAGGATCGCGGACTCGGAGGCAAGAACGAGTTTGTCACGGATCGCATGGGGTGCGTATGCCCAGCCGATACGGAATCCCGGAGCGAACATTTTCGAGAAAGAACCAAGATAAACAACGCCCTCGGGTGAAAAGGACTGGATCGCCGGGAGCGGGTCGGAGTGGAAGCCGAGCAGACCATAGGGGTTGTCCTCAAGGATGAGGACCTGTTCGCGCATACAGATTTCAGCAATGCGGGGGCGGCGTTCAAGAGAAAGGGTGACGCCCGCTGGGTTGTGGAAGTTCGGAATCGTGTAGAGCATTTTGATGGTTCGTCCGGAAGCGCGAACATCGTGGATGCTCTGTTCGAGAGCTTCGGGGATGAGCCCGTTTTCATCCATAGGAACATGAACGACGTCGGCTTGTCGGGCGCGGAAAACTCCCAGGGCTCCCACATACGAGGGCGCTTCTGCGAGGATGACATCACCGGGGTTGATGAAGAGCTCAGTCATGAGGTCAAGGGCCTGCTGTGAACCCGTTGTGATGACTACATCGTCCGGGTCGGCACCGAGGATGCCGTCGTAGCTCATTACTTCGGTGATGTGTTCACGTAAAACTTCCCAGCCCTGGCCTGAACCGTATTGCATTGCTTGAGCGCCATGGGTAGCGATGAGGTGCTTCGCCGATTCGGCGAGGCGATCAAGGGGGAGGTCTGTCAGGTTCGGCATCCCTCCGGCAAGAGAGACAACTTCGGGACGGGACACAACAGAGAAGAGTGCGCGGATCTCGGAAGCTCGCAGGTTGTGAGCTCGTTCGGCGTAGGTGTTGAACCACGGGTCAAGTCGATTTCCCTGCTGATTGCCGTCCGAATTCGCTGAAATGCTCACAGGACCTTCCTCTACTCATCATGCTCTGCCACTGTGGCAAAGTCTTTTGTGTTCGCTAAGCGACCCATACCGATTGTCGAGGACGAGCCTCGATACGCATACGATGCGCGTAACACTCAGCTTAAGTGTGCCATCACTCACCCTGAAGAGGCGTATTGTGTCGCGCCGGGTGTGGATTATCAGGAGAACTAGCGCCCTCGTCAATTGGATCAGGTGGCAATTGAGACACTTGAGATTGCAGAAAAATCAGCGCGGAGGCTGAGCGGAAGAACACCTCGCGTGCATGAGCTCATCGTCGCTGCACTGCACAGTGTGTGATGCTAGGTGAGGGATCTGATGCGACACATCGCATGGTTTTTATGTCGACAGCGCGATCAAGGAATTGTCAGAGTAACGATCTGTCAGTAACTGCTAATTTGAGCTAAATTAGCAGTTGTAAGCGCTTGAGGAGGTGAGCAGTCAATGAAGATTCCTATGCCACCACCTGCTCCCTTGGACGTACTGAAGCACAAACTTTTGATGTCTGAGGCGAATGCGCAACGGATGCTCAACCTGGTCACACATCCTGAACTTGCGAAAGATCCTGAATACCATCCGTGGGAGTGGTTCTTTAGACATGAGCCGCCAAGCGGTTTCACGCGGGAAGAATGGTGGACCGCGATCCGTTGGAAGCGGAAGGAAACTGCGCGTTCGCTTCCGCTGCATCTCACGAGCGGAGTTCCACTTTCCTTCAACCTTCCTGATCCGCTCCTCGAACTTCTGGAGGAGATCACTGCTCGCGCGAAAGGACAGATCGAACTTCCCGAGCCGGTGATGAATCCGGCCACACGAAACCGTTACCTCGTGAGTTCACTCATGGAAGAAGCTGTCACTTCATCACAGCTCGAAGGTGCATCCACCTCTCGTGTTATCGCAAAAAGAATGTTACGTGAGGGTAGGACTCCTCAGAATCGCTCCGAGCGGATGATCGTCAATAACTATCTTGTTATGCACAGGATTATCGAGCTCAAGGATGAACCACTAAGTCCTGAACTCATCATGGAGATCCACCGCAGGGTTACTGAAGGAACACTTGACGATCCTTTCGAGGCTGGGCGAATGCAGGCTCCCGGCGAGGACCGTGTAAGGATCTACGGTGACATCACGGACGAGCAGGTGCTTCACATCCCTCCGCCCACTGAAGAACTTGAGGAACGCATGAATGCGCTCTGCGCCTTCGCCAACTCTGAAAGGACCTCGGATACCGGTTACGTGCCACCCCTCATCCGCGCGATGACCTTGCACTTCATGATGGGTTACGACCATTATTTCGCAGATGGTAACGGGCGTACCTCTCGGGCCGTTTTCTACTGGTCGATGCTTCATCAAGGGTTTTTCCTCGCAGAGTTTCTCCCCGTTTCTCGTCTTTTCCGTGCCGCCCCGGCGAAATATGCGAGGACCTTCCTCCTGACCGAGCAAGATGAGGGCGATCTCACGCACTTCCTTCTCGAACATGCACGATTTCTCACGCGCGCGATCAAGGATCTTGATGCCTATCTCGCTTTAAATACGCGAAGCCTCACAACTCTTGGCCGTATGCTTCGTGCAACAAATTTGAATCATCGCCAGATCGCTGTCCTCGAATCATTCATGCGAGATCCTGGGGGCTATATCACCGTTACGCAGCACAGCACGACCCATCAGGTCGTTAAGCAGACTGCGCGCACCGATCTTCAAGATCTTGAGTCGCGCGGCTTTCTGCTCAGAGGTCGGCAGGGGCGAAGTATCACGTGGTTCCCCGTTGATGATCTTGCGGATCGGATCGAGGGAAGATCAACCTAGCGGTAAAGATTAGGGCGACTGAAGAAGCTCAGGTTTTCCCTTACGTGTGCCTGTAAGCGCGTGCGAGGGGCTGACAAGGTGCAATCGATGGATTTACGATCATTGCGACGGTATTTGTCGTCAAAAAGCCGCCGAGGAGTACAACGCGGTACGAGGTGTAGGCAAGGAAGTCTGACTTCGGGACCGTCCTCGTGTTGGCATCCGTGCATCGTTTCGAGAAGGGACACGCTCATGAGCATCGCTGTCATCGGTTCGAACAACACCGATCTCATCACGTACATCACGCGCATACCGGTCGAAGGTGAGACTATCGAGGCTCCGGACTTCGAGATCGGTTTTGGCGGGAAAGGGTCGAATCAAGCGGTTGCTGCGGCGCGCCTGGGGACCGAAGTTGTCATGGTGACCTGCGTGGGCGACGACTCTTTTGGTCATGCCTATATCGAGAACTACAGGGCGAACGGTATCGATACCGCGCACGTGAAACAAGTGCCGGGCACATCAGGAGTCGCCCCTATTTTCGTTGACCCTGAATCGCATAATCGCATCATCATTGTGAAGGGTGCGAACAACGGTCTTCTCCCTGAAGATGTGGAAACAGCAGCCGATGCCGTTGCTTCGACCTCGTTGATTGTGTGTCAATTGGAGATTCGTTTAGAGACCGTCGCTGCGGCGATCAGACTAGGGGAGCGCCTGGGTGTGCCGGTGCTGCTGAATCCGGCACCCGCTTCGAGGGAGCTTGACCTTGAACTTGTTGCGAAATGCACCTACGTCATGCCGAATGAGACCGAGCTTGAACTGCTGACGGGAATGCCGACCTCAACTGATGAAGAGGTGCGTGCGGCAGCGCATCGTCTTTTAGAGTCGGGCTGCCCAAATGTGATCGTGACCCTCGGGGCGCGCGGGGTGCTGTGGCTCAGTGCCGAGGGCGAGGAGGTGCGACTCGACCAGTTCCCGGTTCGAGCCGTTGACACGAGCGGCGCAGGAGATGCTTTCATTGGCTGTTTCGCACACTGCTTGTCAGAAGGTTTTACGGTTCTTGAGGGACTGCGCCTTGCGAATGCGTATGCTGCCCGTTCCGTGATGGCTCGAGGGACTCAGAAGTCCTATCCGACGGCCAGCGAATTCCGCGCCTGGCTTCTTGAGCGGGATCGAGAAGAAGCCCTTGTCGGAGTCTTGAAGAAAGGTGATTGATAACGATTGCACAACGAAAGGCGTGGACACTCGACATGAAGTGATCCACGTGTTAGTTTTATCTACGTTCATGAAACTGAAACCTGAGTTCTCACTCAGGAATCGGTCTTCCGCTTCCGAAGGGGACTAAGGAGTCTCCGGAGGAACGATCGCGTTCTTCTGCATGAGAACGCATGAGCCTCATCAATGTCGATGTGAAAACACAAGGAGTCATCATGAAGTCCCGCTTCGCGGCCGCAAGTGCAATCGTTTTCGCTTCCGCTCTGGCGCTGACCGCCTGCTCCGGCGGCAGCGCCTCGAGCGACACCGCCTCATCGGGCGCCGCCGGCTCGTCCTCGAAGGACTACACCATCGCGATCGTCCCGAAGGATGCCACCAACCCCTGGTTCGTCCGCATGGAGACCGGCGTCCAGAAGTACGCCGAAGAAACCGGACTCAATGTCTTCCAGAAGGGCCCCGCCGAGACCGACGCGACCATGCAGGCCCAGGTCATCCAGGACCTCATCGCACAGGGCGTCGACGCGATCGGCGTCGTCCCCGTCGACCCGGGCGCCATCGAGCCCATCCTCAAGGAGGCCATGGACGCCGGCATCGTCGTCGTCACCCACGAGGGCGCCTCGCAGGAGAACACGATGTACGACATCGAAGCCTTCAACAACGCCAAGTACGGCGCCTTCATCATGGACAACCTCGCCGCCGCCATGGGCGAGAAGGGCACGTACACGACGATGGTCGGCCACGTCACCAACGCCTCCCACAACGAATGGGCCGACGGCTCCGTCGCCCGCCAGAAGGAGGCCTACCCGAACATGACCCTCCTCGAGGCCGAGCCCCGCGTCGAATCCCAGGACAACGGCGAAACTGCCTACCAGGTCGCCAAGGAGGTCCTCAAGAAGTACCCCGAGGTCACCGGCATCCTCGGCACCTCCTCCTTCGACGCCCCCGGCGTCGCCCGCGCGATCGACGAACTCGGCCTCCAGGGCAAGGTCTTCACCGCCGGCACCGGCATGCCCGAAGCCAACAAGGAGATCCTCGACAAGGGCCTCGTCGCGGCCCTGACCCTGTGGGATCCGGCCGATGCGGGCTACGCGATGGCCTCGCTCGCCACCAAGATCCTCAACGGCGAGAAGATCGAAGACGGTATCGACCTCGGCCCCAAGGGCTACGTCATGCACTTCGCCGAGGGCTCCAAGAAGGTCCTCGAGGGCGACGGCTGGATCCAGATCACCAAGGAGAACGTCTCGAGCTTCGGCTTCTGACGAATCACCGGGGGCGCCGGCCCGCTCCGGCGCCCCCGGCATTCCGCATATCGGGTCGCGCCCTCGTGTGAGGGTGTACTTCTACTTAGAAGGAACCGGAATGGAATCCCTCATATCAGTAAAGAAGGTCTCGAAGACCTTTGCGGGCGTGCACGCGCTCAAGAACATCGACCTCGACATCGCGCCCGGCGAGATCCACTGCCTCGCGGGCGAGAACGGCTCGGGCAAGTCAACCCTCATCAAAGTGATCTCCGGAGTCCACGAAGCCGACTCCGGCGTCATCGAGATCGACGGGCGCACATGGACGAAACTGACGCCCCTGGATGCGATCGGCGCCGGCATCCAGGTGATCTACCAGGACTTCTCCGTCTTCCCGAACCTCACGGTCATGGAGAATCTCGCCCTCACGACCGAAGTCGCCGCAGGCCGCAAACTCGTCAACTGGAAGAGATTCCGGGCGATCGCTGAAGAAGCCGTCGCGAAAATCGGCTTCGCCGTCGACCTGGACGCCAAGGTCGGCGACCTGTCGGTGGCCGACAAGCAGCTCGTCGCCATCTGCCGCGCCCTCATGTCCGACGCGAAGCTCATCGTGATGGACGAACCGACCACGGCCCTCACCAAGCACGAGGTCGACGCCCTCTTCTCCATCATCAGCGAGCTCAAAGCCCGCGGGATCGCCATCCTCTTCGTCTCCCACAAGCTCGAAGAGGTCTTCGAGATCTCCGAGCGCTTCACGATCCTGCGCTCCGGCGAGAAGGTCATCACCTGCGACCGCGACGAACTCGATCGCCACAAGTTCGCCAAGTACATGACGGGCAAGGAGTTCGACGAAACCCGCTTCGAGGCCGACCGCGTCACCGACGAACCCGTCCTCGAAGTGAAGAACCTCTCCGCCCAAGGCGCATTCGAAGACGTCTCCTTCTCCCTCAAGGGCGGCGAGATCCTCGGCATCACGGGCCTACTCGGCTCCGGCCGCACCGAACTCGCCCTCGCGCTCTTCGGATCCCTCCCGACGTCCTCGGGAACGATCGCGGTCAACGGCGCGAAGGTCACCCTCTCGTCCGTTCAGGACGCCATCAAAGCCGGAATCGCCCTCGTCCCCGAAGACCGCCTCACCGAAGGGCTCTTCCTGACCCGATCCATCGGCGAGAACATCGTCATCTCCGAGCTCGACTCCTTCGCCGGCGCCCTCGGCGTCCTCGACAAGAAGAGGATCGAAGAGGAAGAAGCGCGCTGGGTCCGCGAACTCGAAGTCGCCACCCCGGACCACGAGAACGCCGTCAACACCCTCTCGGGCGGCAACCAGCAGAAGGTCGTCCTCGCGAAATGGCTCGCGACCAAGCCGGACGTCCTCATCCTCAACGGCCCGACCGTCGGCGTGGACATCGGTTCCAAATACACAATTCACTCGATTCTCCACAGCCTTGCCAAAGAGGGAATGGCGATCATCATCATCTCCGACGACATCGCCGAAGTCCTCACGAACTGCTCATCGGTCCTCATCATGCGCGGCGGCCGGATCTGCGAATCGATCGACCCCGCGACCACGAGCGAAGCCGAGCTCGGCGAACTCGTCTCCCGCGACGCCGCACCGGAAGGAGCGAAGTGAAATGACCTCCATGAAAACGAAGATCCTGCGCGCCAATGAATTCTGGGTCCTCCTCGTCATCATCGTCCTCGCCCTCGTCATCCAGATGAGAAGCGGGCAGTTCTTCTCGGCGAACAACATCGTCGACCTCGCCAACGCCATGGTCGTCCCCGGGCTCTTCGCCGTCGCCGCGCACCTCGTCCTCGTCTCGGGCGGGATCGACGTCTCCTTCCCCGCCCTCGCCTCGCTCGCGGTCTACGCGACGACGCGGATCCTCGTCGATCAGGGCTTCAACGGCCCGGTCATCGTGCCCTTCCTCCTCGCGATGCTCTTCGGCGCGCTCCTGGGAGCCTTCAACGGCCTCTTCACCTCGTGGCTCACCGTCCCGACGTTCATCATCACCCTGGGCACGGCGAACGTCTTCTCCGGCTTCATGCAGGGCGCGCTCAACTCGGTGCAGATCCCGAACATCCCCCAATCGATGAAGGACTTCGGAGCCTCATCGCTCTTCACCGTCACGAACCCCCAGTCCGGTTTGAAGTCGCAGATGCCCGTGAGTTTCCTGATCTTCGTCGCCGTCCTCGCGATCGCCTTCTTCATCACCCGGTACACGATGTTCGGGCGGGGCATCTTCGCCCTCGGCGGCGACGAATCCGCCGCCGAACGCGCGGGATTCAAAGTCCGTCGCACGAAGTTCTGGCTCTACGTCATCGTCGGCGTGATCGCCGCGCTCGCGGGGATGGTCCGCACCACCTCCATGGGCCAGATGCACCCGACGAACCTCCTCGGCATGGAGATGATGGTCATCGCCGCCGTCGTCCTCGGCGGCACGGCGATCACGGGCGGCACAGGTTCGCTCACGGGCGTCGTCCTCGGCACCCTCCTCATCGTCATCGTCCAGAACTCGATGATCCTCACCGGCATCCCGACCTTCTGGCAGGGCTTCGCCCTCGGCCTTCTCATCATCGTTGGAACCGGCATTTCTGCCGTTCAGGTGGCAAAGGTACGGCGCCTTAGGGCAGCGGCGTGAATAGGAGAACACTCATGAGCACTTCCACCACTCCCGCGCGCAAGCGGATCTCGATGCCGTCCTTCCTGGCGAAGGACACGTACATGACGAGGCTCATCCTCATCCTCGTCCTCCTGCTCATCTTCTTCGCGATCGTGCGACCGGGGCCCTTCTTCGCCCTGCGCACATGGCAGTCGATGGCGATCCAATTCCCCGAATTCGGCCTCATGGCCCTGGGGGTCATGCTCACGATGTTCACCGGCGGCATCGACCTGTCTGCGGTGTCCATCGCTAACGTGACCTCGATCTGCACGGCGCTGGTGCTGCGAGCGATGCTCACCGGGGACGCGAGCGCATCCTCAATGAGCATGGCCGTCGTCATCGCACTCGCCATCGCCCTCATCGTCGGATCCGTCTTCGGCGCGTTCAACGGCTTCCTCGTGTCCGTGCTCAGGATCCCCCCGATCCTGGCGACCCTCGGAACGATGGAGCTCTTCGGCGGCATCGCGATCATCCTCACCGAAGGCAAGCCGGTCTCCGGCATCCCCGACGCCTACGGCGCGGTCTTCGCCGCGCGCCTCGGCTTCATCCCGATGCCCCTCATCATCTTCATCGTGTGCGCGACCGTCGTCGGCCTCATCCTCACCCTCACCGGCTTCGGCACGAAGATCCTCCTCATTGGGGCGAACGAGACCGCCGCCCACTTCTCGGGTCTGAAGATCAGGAGCCTGCTCATGAGGACTTACATGCTCTCAGGCATCATGGGGGCGATGGCCGGCCTCGTGATGCTCGCGAACTACAACTCAGCGAAGGCCGACTACGGGGCGAGCTACACGCTGCTCACGGTCCTCATCGCCGTCCTCGGCGGCGTGAACCCCAACGGCGGCAAGGGCCGGATCGCCGGCGTCATCCTGGCGGTCGTCATGCTCCAGGTCCTCTCATCGGGCCTCAACATGTTCCCGAACATCTCCAACTTCTACCGAGCACTCATCTGGGGCGGCGTCCTCTTCGTCGTCATCTGCGCAAATGAAATGAAGGGCAGGAACCCGCTGGCGCGTTTCCTCCCGGGAAGGAAGACCCGATGAAAACAGTGAGGAGCAAGCACGTCGTCGTCGGCGCCGACTTCGCGGGATTCCCCCTCAAAGAGGCCGTGAAAGCCCACCTGCAAGAACGCGGATGGACGGTTACGGATCTCACCACAGACATTGAGGTATGTCCGATGTATCACCGTGTTGGCTTCGCTCTCGGGGCCAAGATTGCCGAGGGCGAATTTGAAAGAGCCCTCGCGTTCTGCGGAACGGGCATGGGGATCCACATCGCCGCATCGAAGGTCCCGCACGTTCATGCTGCCGTGTGTGAGACGGTGCCTGCGGCGAAGCGAGCCGCAGCGGCGAACAATGCGAACCTGCTGGCCATGGGGTCCTTCTACGTCGCGCCCCCGACGGCCATGGCGATGGCCGACGCCTTCCTCGAATCCGAGCTCGGCACGGGCTACGAAAACTGGGACGGCTTCTACGAGTACCACCGCATCGGCTACGACGAATGCGAGAACTTCGATTACGAGGCCTACAAGGCGAACGGCTTCGAGGTGCCGAATCCGCAGTCGGCCGTCCTGGCGGCGCAACCGAAGGGTCTCGCGTACTGAAGCCGAGCCCGAGCCGCATGAGGAGGGGCGCCCCCGTTGATCCGGGAGCGCCCCTCCTGGCCTCTCAGTCCCGCGGTCCCCCGGTGGATTCGCGGACGATGAGCTCGCCCTTGACCGCGAACCTGTGCGCGGCCCCGCCCTCGTGCCCCTCGTCCGACAAGAGCAGCTCGACCCCCAGGCGCGCGATCTCCGCGAGCGGCTGGCGCAGCGTCGTCACCGAAGGGCGCATGAACTGAGCGAACTGGATGTCGTCGAATCCGGTGACCATGACGTCTTCGGGGATGCGCATCCCGCGGTGGCGCAGCTCGGTGATCGCGCCGATCGCGAGGAGGTCGTTGAGACAGACGACCGCGTCCCAACGGCTCCCCCTGGTCAAGAGCGAGGCGATCGCCTCGCGGGCCGACTCGACGGAGAAGGAGCACTCGACGACGTCGGCTTCGCTCAAGCGCATCCCGAACTCATCGGCCGCCGCCCGTGCCTCGCGCACACGCGTGACGGAGGACAGGTCGGAACCGGTGTTGGAGAGCATCGCGATCCGTGAAGCGCCCAGGCTCTGAAGATGGGCGAGGACCGTGCGGATGCCGTGACGGTCGTCCACGCCGACCATCGGCAGCTCCGGCAGCTGAACCGCCCGATCGAGCTGGACGGAGCGGACCAGGGACGAGGTCCGCTCAACCGCCGGGGTGGAGAAGGACTCGTGGCAGGGAATGATGATGAGACCATCGACTTGACCGCTTTCGAATCCTCGCAGCTGGGCGTCCTCTTTGCTCAGTGACATTTGCGAATCGGATAGGAGGAGTGCGAGCCCACGTTCGGCGAGCCTGTGTTCGACTTGGATGACGAGTTCCATAAAGAAGGGGTTCGCGATTGAGGGGACAACCATCCCGATCTGTCCGGTCTTGGACAGTCTGAGTGAGCGGGCAACGGGATTTACCTGATATCCCAGGTGCTTAGCGATCTCGCAGACACGATCGCGAGTCTGGGCGCTGATGAGTTCTGATCCGCGACCGAGGGCGCGGGAAGCGGTGGAGACGGACACTCCTGCCGCACGTGCAACGTCAACGAGTCGCGGTCGGGGAGGTTCGGCCTTACTCACATCGTCAGTCTACTTTGCCGAGGCAGGCATCTGGCTTCTTGAGCGGGATCGAGAAGAAGCCCTTGCCGGAGTCTTGAAGAAAGGTGATTGATAACGATTGCACAGTGGAAGGTATGAGTCTCCCAATACGGCGTGACGCATATCTGCTGAGGCGTTTCGCTGAAGAGCTTTTCAGACAATCCAGGCCATAGGGTCGTCAACGAGACGCTGAAGGATCCTATGTGCGGCACCTTTCACTGCGAGATGACGTGAATGAGGAACAAGTTCGATTCGCGGACGCGACCACGCGGCCTGGAGGACGCGCGTTTCGATTTCTTGCGCTGCGGGTTCAACCAGCCATTCGCCAAGCTCAGCGACAACGCCGCCAAGAAGAACAAGGGGAATATCCACTGCGTTGATCACTGCTGAAAGACAGCGTCCGAGCGCTGCACCACCTTCTGTGAGGGCGTTAATAGTAGCGAGGTCGCCTGCACGTGCTGAAGCTTTCACCTCCTCAACTGTGGTGTCACGTCCCAGTCCTGCGCGTTGTCCAAGGGCACGCAGACCGAGGTATGCCTCAAGGCAGCCGGTGGCTCCGCACGAGCACAGAGGACCGTCAGGGTCTGCGCAGATGTGCCCGATTTCGCCTGACCATCCTCGCGCTCCACTGACAGGACGGTGATCGACGACAATGCCGGCGCCGATACCGACCTCACCGGAAACGTAGATGAAAGAGGGAGGCCCGGAAGGGACACCGGGGAGGGGGTGAGCGACCGCGAATGCTGCGAGGTCAGCTTCGTTAGCGACAATCGCGGGGTGAACGTGAGCAAGGGGAGACAAGAGGACATTGAGTGGGATGTCCTTCCAGCCAAGGTTTGGGGCGAGGGCGAGGGAGCGTGGAGAAACGAGGCCGGGAAGAGCCAGGCCGGAGCCGAGGAAAAGAGCTCCTTCCGGTAAAGAAGTGGCGAGGAGTTGGTGTGCCGCTTCAGCGAGGCGGGTCATTGTGTGAAGGGGGTCAGATCCGGCGAAGTCAGATTCGATACGTTCGGCGGCGATTTCCTGTCCGGCGAGATCAATAAGGACGAGGTCAAGGCCGGAGATGTTGACTTCAAGGCCGAGGGCGACCGCCCTTTCGGGCGTAGGGATGAGGCGGTGAGCGGGCCGCCCTCGTTTTCCTGTTGTGGGTTCGATTTCTGTGACAAGTCCGGCGCTGATGAGTTCGTCAATGAGACGGGAAATGGTGGCGCGAGTGATCCCTGTGGTCTGGGAGATGTCGGATCTGGAGATCTGTCCGGGTGCGGCGAGGATCTGACGCAGGCAAAGGGAAAGGTTCAGTGCACGTAGGCTCTCGGCTTTGACGCCGTTCATGGCGCGTTCGGAGGGTTTAAGGGGGGAGCGCTGCGCGACTGTGCGTCGATGATGCTCGGCTTTCATAGCTTGACTCTAGCCTACCCCAACGACTAACTTTTTCTTCACAACAAAATCATTGTGGATTCGTTCAGGAGAGGCACCCATGTCGGAAAACCTGTGGAACATCGAAAAAATCCCCTATGTCGGAACTGGGTCACTCCAACAAGGACTCGGCTTCCGCTACTACGATGCCGATCGCATCGTCGCCGGAAAAACCATGAAGGAATGGATGCGATTCGGCGTCGCCTACTGGCACACCTTCGAACAGCGTCTCGTGGACCCCTTCGGCTCCGGCACAGCGATCCGCCCCTTTGATGGCAAATACTCCAACGCCCTCGACCTTGCGCTTGCCAAAGTGGACTACGCCTTCGACTTCTTCACGACTTTGGGTGTGGAGTACTTCTGCTTCCACGACCGCGATATTGCGCCCGAGGGCGATACTCTGCGCGAAACCAACGCGATCCTTGACAAGGTTGTGGATCGTATCGAAACGAAGATGAAAGAAACAGGTGTCAAACTCCTGTGGAACACCTCTTCTCTTTTCACTCACCCGCGTTTCCTCTCCGGTGCCGCCTCTTCGCCTTTCAGTGAGATCTACGCCTATGCCGCAGGCCAGGTGAAACACTCCCTTGAGATCGCTCAGCGTCTCGGTGCTGAAAACTACGTATTTTGGGGTGGGCGTGAAGGATACGAAAACCTGTGGAATACCGACCTTAAGCGCGAACAGGACCATATCGCGCGTTTCTTCCACATGTGTGTTGAGTACGCTGAAGAAATCGGACTGGACGCGCAGTTCCTTATTGAGCCGAAGCCCAAAGAGCCGACTGCGCACCAATACGACTTCGATGCTGCGACTTCAATTGCTTTCCTCCGCAGCTACGACCTGGCTGATAAGTTCAAACTGAACCTTGAAGGTAATCACGCGAATCTTGCCGGTCACACGTATCAGCATGAAATCCGCGTAGCACGTAGTGCCGGAATGCTCGGCTCGCTTGACGCCAATCAAGGCGACAAACTCATCGGTTGGGATATCGACGAATTCCCCTCGGACCTGTATGAGACGACCGCAGTGATGTACGAAATCCTCGACGAAGGGTCAATCGGTCCTCGAGGCGGCTTGAACTTCGACGCGAAACCGCGTCGCACGTCCTTCACCGCTGAAGATCTTTTCCAGGCCCATGTTGTCGGTATGGATTCATATGCGGCTGGTCTGCTTGTCGCAGCGCGTATGCACGAAGATGCGGTCATCAAGACTCTCGTCGCTGAGCGCTACTCCTCCTTTGATTCTGGAATCGGAGCGAAGATCGAGGACGGCAGCGCAACTCTTGCCTCCCTTGAAGCACACGCGCTGGACATCCCGCAGGCCGAACTCATGGGAGCGGTGAAATCGGACCGTCTGGAAGCGGTGAAGGCAACGCTCAATAACTACATTGTCGATACCCTCGGTCGTATCTGAGGCACACAGCAGATCCGGGGTGTCCCGGTGTTGGGCTGGAGGCGTGTAGATGCCGAGGTGGCCGGAAGCGATGAATCTGATCTGTTTCATCTGCACTTCCGGCCACCTCGGACCCGATCAGCTCTGAAAGCTTCAGGTTTGAAAGTGCAAGCTCACAGACACAAGATATTCAGTGCGCAACATCTTCAAAGACTATGACTTCATAGACACAGAGTCCCGCCCTCGGCACCCGATTCTCAGATCGGACAACCCCTTACATCCTCTTAGACCCACAACAAAGAAGTTCTGGAGACTTTCATGACTCACCGTCCTTACGTCGCTGGCGTTGACACCTCAACACAGTCCTGCAAAGTCGTTATTTACGATCCGGTCACGAAATCCGTTGTCCGCCAAGGCAAGGCGCCTCACCCTGAGGGCAGTGAAGTTGACCCTGAGAAATGGTGGGACGCTTTTTTGTGTGCAGTTGACGAAGCCGGAGGTCTTCATGACGTTGCGGCTCTGTCTGTCGGCGGACAACAGCACGGCATGGTCCTCCTGAATGAAAAGGGCGAAGTGATCCGCCCAGCGTTGCTGTGGAACGACACGAGATCTGCCTCTTGTGCGCGTGATCTTATTCGTGAACGCGGCAGCGATGGTCGTGACGACGCTGGCTCTGAAGGAGCGAGCTGGTGGGCTGAAGCGACCGGTTCTGTTCCCGTCGCTTCCCTGACTGTAACGAAACTCAGGTGGATTGCTGACAAGGAACCAGAAAACCTTGAGAAAATCGCGGCAATTTGCCTACCTCATGACTATCTCACGTGGAAAATCATGGGGTCACCGTCCTTGGAATCGCTCGTCACCGACCGTTCCGACGCTTCAGGCACCGGCTATATGGCTCGCGAAACCCCTCAGTATCGGCGCGATATTCTCGCTTCTTCTCTTCGTATTGACGAGGGCGCAGCAGAGCGCATTATTCTTCCGAGAATCGCAGAACCCTGGGAAATGCTTGGGTATGGCGATCCTGAACGTGGCTGGGGTGAAATCCTCATTGGTCCGGGTGCTGGTGACAATGCGGCTGCGGCTGTCGGTGTTGAGCTAGAACCCGGATCAGCTCTGCTGTCTCTTGGAACCTCAGGTGTGGTGTGCGCAGTGTCTACGACTCCGGTTGCTGACCCATTCGGTCTCGTCACTGGTTTTTCGGATGCTGCCGGTCATTGGCTTCCTTTGGCGTGCACTCTTAATGCTTCACGCATTATTGATGCGATGAGGAAAGTGACGGGCTTGAGTTACACGGAATTCGATGAGGCAGCTCTTTCTGTGAGTGACGCAGGCGGTCTCGTCCTCGTCCCTTATTTTGAGGGTGAACGTACACCGAACTTGCCGGAAGCAAAGGCTGAATTGCGGGGCATGACTTTAGCGAACTGTGATCGCGAACATGTGGCTCGCGCTACGGTTGAAGGACTGCTTACTCTTATGCGTTTCGCACTCGATGCGATGCGTGCTCAAGGTGTACCGATCCATAGGATCCTCATTGTCGGTGGGGGTGCGAAGTCTCGTGCCGTTCAGGCGCTTGCCGCTCAGTTCCTTGACGCGACAGTGGAGTTCCCTCAGGCCGGTGAATATGTGGCGCTCGGTGCTGCGAAGCAGGCGGCACGAGTTCTTGCTGAAGCACAGTAACTCATCGTTCAGTCAGGATGCCGATGGTTAAGGTGTGGCTACGTCTATCTGTTAGGCGATCTGCTGTCGTCAGGAGGTGGGCATTACTGTTGTGCCCATTTGGAGGCGCGGTTCGATGAGGTGATGCATGGGCTGTTCGGGTGGCCTGGAAGAAATCCGGGTAATCAGGAGCTGAATGGCCTGCTCGGTGAGTTCCTGCGTTCGCATGTCAAAGCAGGTCGGACGGTCCAGGGTGTGCGCGCGTTCTTCATCCCATGAGGAAGCGATGAGGCTGATATCGCGTCCGGGAATGAGGCCCCGGTCGCGCAAAGCATTACACCAATCGTCAGCGGACACCACCGGAGCAAGGACGAGGGCGTCTCCGGCAACAGGTGCCAGTCGGGACAGATACTGTGCGACGTGGCGGTAGGAGACATCAACGTGATGTTCAAGCAGACAAATCCCAAGAGAATCTGCGCAGCTGTGTGCTTCTTTGCGGAAGCGGCTGATGAAGTTTAAGTCGGTGAGTGAATCGTCATGAGGGACGAGAAGAGAAATCTTTCGATGACCGCGTTCTTGGAGGAGTTCAACCGATTGCCTAGCTGCGGACTCATAATCGGAATCGATCGCTAAAATCGGGTCGTCGTTCTCTGGGATTCCGATGAATACGGCAGGAGTGCCGGATTGGTGGATCACCTCGGTCCGAGGATCCCGCGTCGCAACCTCCATAATGAGCAGGCCGTCACACAGTGCGCCGTCGATCACTCGGCGAAGGCCGGGTGCGCCCTCGTCTGCTGTGATGAGAAGAATGTCGTAATCGTACTTCCTGGCTTCTGTAGTTAAAGCGATGATGAAGCGATGCTGAGCGCCAGGATCTGCTCCGGGGTGATAGGGGATGACAATCCCAAGAACATTGGTTTTCTTAGAACGTAGCGCGCGTGCTCCTGAGTTGGGTTGATAGCCGAGTTCTGACATTGCGCGCAGGACACGTTGTTCAGTGTCAGGAGCTACAGCTCTGCGTCCGCTCATCACATAGGACACAGTGGTCTGTGAGACGCCGGCGAGTCTGGCGACATCATGACTCGTGGGCTTTTGCGATGCCATTGTTACTCTCAGGTATTGACACTGTAGGTACGCTGCTTTAGTCTAATCACATTGCGACGCTTTGGCGGCGCTAGTGTTTTTAACATCGCGCATACGTATGCGCGATCAGCGAGGGAGCTGCACATGCACGATATTGACGTGTTCGATTCAGGTTTCGAACTGCGACATCACCACGAGGTGATTCGAGTAGAAACCTGGGGGAAAGATTCCTTCCGTGTTCGCATGTCACGCCATACCCTCGACCAACCAGATCACGGAGCGCTGAGCGAAAAGCCCCCTTTTGTTCCCGCTCAAGTCGAAGTCTTGCGCAAACGCATACGTATGCGCTCGGGTGCGTGCACACTTGAACTCCTGATCGACGAGGGCGCTGGTAATCCGCGTCCACTTCTTTCCTTCTTCCGTGGAGAAGAATGCGTCCTCACAGAATCCCCGGAACACTTCTGGTGGCCAGGAGCCCACGGCATTTACCCGACCCCAGGAGGCGTTGAAGTTCACCAAGTTTTCGCCTCTGACCCCTGCGAGAAGTTCTACGGTCTTGGACAACACGCACATCCCCACCTTGACCACAAGGGCTTGGTCCTTGACCTCATCCAACGCAACGGCGAAGTCTCAATCCCCTTCGTTCTTTCAGATCGCGGCTACGGCCTCCTATGGAACAACCCAGCCGTTGGGCGCGTGGAATTTGCTAAAGATCGCACACGATGGGTGGGGCACGGTACAGAACTCATTGACTACTGGGTGTGTGTGGCACCCACTCCGAAACAGATTCTTTCAACATATGCCGACGTTGTGGGTCATGCTCCGGTTCTTCCGCAGTGGGCGACAGGATTCTGGCAGTCGCGACTACGTTACATGTCTCAAGATGAACTCCTTCAGGTCGCCAGGCGCTACAAAGAACTCGGTATTCCGCTTTCGGTGATCGTCACAGATTTCATTCACTGGCCAGCGATGGGCGACTACGAATTCGACCCGGAAGAATACCCAGATCCGACGGCGATGATGCGTGAACTCGAAGAAATGGGAACAAAACTCATGGTGTCCGTATGGCCCACCATTTCCCCTCTGTCAAAGAACTACGAGGAGTTTCACGAGCGCGGTTTCCTCATCGCTACTGAATCGGGAGTGGAGTTTCACCAAAAGTTCAAAGACAAAGGGATGACAACCCCTCTTCCCGTTGCTTTCTACGACGCGACCAATCCGCAGGCGAGAAAGTATCTGTGGAGCACAATCAAGAAGAACTACCACGATCTCGGAGTACGAGTCTTTTGGCTGGACGCATGTGAACCCGAGCTGAACCCAGGACACCCTGGAAACCTCAGCTACTTCACGGGAAACGGGCTGGCCGTCAACAACACCTACCCAAGAGAAAACGCCAAAGGATTTTTTGAAGGGATGCAGGAAGCCGGAACCCCTGAAACCGTCCTGCTGTGCCGTTCCGCCTGGGCGGGGCAAGCGCGTTACGGAGCGGCCGTATGGTCCGGCGATATTGCTCCCACCTGGGAAGCTTTACGCCACCAAGTCAGCGCAGGACAATCAATCGCGATTTCCGGTATTCCGTGGTGGACCTCCGACATAGGCGGATTCCACGGAGGGGACCCGCAAGACCCGGAATATCAAGAACTCTTTATCCGCTGGTTCGAGTTCGGAACTTTCTGCCCGCTTTTCCGCCTCCACGGACACCGCGAGCCTCGCGAAGCCGTTGGCGCAGTCAGCCCAGGAGGGCCAAACGAAATCTGGTCCTACGGTGACCGGGCTTTCACCATCGCAAAAGACCACATTCTTCTGCGTGAGCGTCTTCGCCCCTACATCGACGGGCTCATGAAAGAAGCAGCAGAAACGGGAATCCCCCCGATGCGTTCACTCTTCATCGAATTCCCCGAAGATCCTTCCTCATGGAGTATCGAGGACGAGTTTCTTCTCGGCCCCGACCTCCTCGTGTGCCCCATCACTGAGCCTGGAGTAACGCGGGCGAAAGTTTACCTTCCTGCCGGATGCTCATGGAGGGATGCCTACACCAATACGTGTTACGAGGGCGGCCAAAGTGTCGAAATCGACGCACCCCTTGAACGTATCCCCCTTCTCATCCGAGCAGATTCTTCCCTTTCCCTCTGACACACACCGCATTTTCATACGAAGGAGTAGAAAAAGATGTCAGTCATCAACACGAAAGGACGAGGGGTACTGACCCTCGGCGCCTCCGTCCTGTCATTCGCCCTCATCCTGAGCGCCTGTTCAGGAACGAGTACGGAAACGACAGCCAGCCCCTCAAAGGACGGTGAAACCCTCACCATCGAAATGTGGGACTACCTCGGCCAAGGCGTATCCCACACCGCAATGGAAGCCGCAGTCGCCGCATTCGAGAAAGCACACCCCGAATACGAAGTGAAACGCACCTCCTTCGCATACGGCGATCTCGCAAAATCCATCGTCCAAGGCGGAGTCGGCGGAGCCGTGCCCGATCTGGCTGTGGTGGACGTGGTTGACAATCAAAACTTCGCCGCCCTCGGCCTCGTGAAAGACCTCACGAAAACAGAAGGTGGACGTGCCGACGAGTTTCACCCAGGCCCTTGGGCTTCAACACAAATGGACGGGAAAACCTACGGACTTCCCCTCAACTCCAACAACCTCGGCCTCTTCTACAACGCAACACTGCTGAAAGAAGCAGGAGTTGAAGTTCCGACAACATGGGAAGAACTGAAAGAAGCTGCCAAAGCAGCGACAAAAGGCGACGTGACAGGACTAGCCATTTCCGCCGTTAAGAATGAGCAGGGAAGCTTTCAATTCCTCCCCTTTGTCTGGCAAAGCGGAGGCGACCTCGACGATTATGCGACTTCCGGTGAAGAAGCCCTGAGTTTCCTGAAAGGAATGATCGACGAAGGTTCTGTGTCCTCAGCAGTGACGAACTATTCGCAAGAAGACGCACGCACTCAATTCACCGCCGGAAAAGTCGCCATGATGATGAATGGCCCCTGGGAACTGCAGAACCTGAAAGACGTGTCCTTTGAGTGGGGTGTTGCTCCTCTCCCCAAAGGGA
>JASBZF010000017.1 GCA_029983625.1 Pauljensenia sp.
TTGTCAAAGTGGGTGGATGAGTGCGAATGCTGAAAATCATGAGTTGTTTGTGCTGATTCTTGAAGACTGGGTGACGTCTCAGAAGGTGAGGGGTTTGCCTGAGCGCACGATTAATCGGCGTGTGGACTTGTTCATTAGTTGGGCCAGCAACTAGAAAAGCACAATAAATCGGACAGTAAAAAGATGCAGAAAACGTGAGGTGTATAATATGTTGGCGGGTACTGTTTCCCCATAAGTGCATACAACACCCACCACGAGCCTGAACTACGAACTACCCAGGCTAAGGCGTTAGTTTTCCTTAAATAGTTCTATTGTCATTTTTTTCATCTCTTGCGCAGCAGTTCGCATTTCTTCCGTGGTCATTCCAGGCTCCCAACTCTTAGCAGCAACCTGGGTAAAAATCTCGAGAGCCAAAGCTACAATCAGGATAACGATAAGCGTAGTGCTCAATTGGAAAAATATCCAGGCTACTAACGAGTAAGAGACAAGAGCGAAGATAACATTGGTGAGCGGAACCGCTAGACCACCCGGGATTGGATGCCTAAACTTTCTGCTGCGGCACTGGCTATGAAGTGCACACAGAAACTCTTTAAGAACAAGCGAGATGGCAATTGCAATAAAGATAAGCACATACGACGGTTCTTCCACAAAGAAATATGCTGCAACCTCACTAACGATGAGCACCCCAATACCAACGATCGAGCCAGTAATCATGTGTCCAGTAAACTGATCCGCAAAAGGTGACGGCTTCCAATCCGGATCTTCCGTCAATCTAGCTGAAGCAAGCACTGATCACTCCGTCAAACCCCAGGAGCATTTCCAGAACTTGAGCGCCTTCTTCGCCAATTTCTCCAACTGCACGACCGGACCTGATCGCACGCCAAATCCCCTTTACACCGCCGTAGAGTTTCTGTGCCGATTTGATCCACTTAATGACTTTGGCAACTGGAAATCCATACTGCACAATTACGGACGCAACTTCCAAGCCGCATCGCCACCAACTAGCCTGCAAGAGGATCGTTCCCGCTAGTGCCGGCGATCCACCAATACGCATGCAGTGGAGTGCCTCTGACAGCCGTTGTTCATAGTTTGGTGTTGTCCGCGGGTCAGCGCGTTTGAGTTCCTCCGGCAGGTTTTCAAGCGCCGTAAGAACACGCGCCAGCTCAGCGTCACTCATACTTGGCGACATACTCACCCTGCTAGTTATTGTGTTCCCAATCGAAGCTCTGTCCAAAGGCGATGCATAAGCTACACTACCGAACCCCAAAGTTAGCGTCATAACGGTTGTACTCGCCACAACCATGCACCACGTCTTCTTTGACATGATTCCTCCCTAATGAGAGACTCAAATTTAATTTTCTACTGTAGAAGTCACATCTGCTTACCGTCAATAGGTAATCGCGGAATCAGAGCGGAGGGTTATAGGACAGAAGGCAGTTCGAAGGGAAAGTGGGAGGGTTTTTCCGTGAGGGTTGCGTATTTGCAGGCCCAGCGTGTGGAGGCTGTGCGTTTGTTCTGGAAGGTGGGGGCGGCAACCAAGGTAGTGCGCCGTTTGGGGTATCTGGCCTTGACGCACACCTTGATGGCGCGAGTGGATCAACGCAGGAAAGACGGAGTGGTCCAAGCTTGTCGAGGTCAGCACGCGCCGCGTGAACGGGCCAGTTACTCGCCCGATCTTCACGCGCCCCTTTGTCTCTACCACAGTCCTTTTTGACCAAAAGGGAGCCTGAAACAGGAAGAAGGAGAACGCCACTAGCGCGACACACGCGCCTTCGTGAGCATCACAAGCGCCACGATAACAAGGAAACACGAGAAAAGAACACCAGACACACGCGGAGAAATCGAACGCGCCACCCACGCACCCACAGGAGTGAAAACGATAGCCGTTGCAGCGATATACACAGCAACCTTGACCTCAAGCAGACCTCGACGCGCATTCGCCCACGTACCAGATAACGCAGTTGGGATCATGACAAGAAGTGAAGTGCCTCGAGCAAGAAGATCACCAACTCCCACCACAAGTTCAAGACCCGGCACAATAATGGAGCCGCCCCCCACCCCCACCAAGCCAGAAAAAATCCCTGAAAGCACACCCACGACAATGAGTCCGAGCGCGCGAGGCACGTCAAGAATGAAGAGCGCATCGCGCACGGGAATATGTATGCGCTGCGCGACCACAACGCACACCACGAAAGCCAGGAAAATCCAAGGAAGAAGACGCTCAGGGATGCGATACACAAGACGCACACCAATCTGAGCGCCAAGCAAACCGCCCAAAATGAGGAAAAGTGAAGCGCCCCAGGAGACCTGCCCTTCGATCGCGTAGGAGCTTACGCCAGCTCCCGCAGTAAGAATGATGGCCATTAAGGAGACAGCTGAAGCCCTACGCTGATCCATGCCGAGGAAAGCGACAAGTGCCGGGACAATGACCATGCCTCCACCTACGCCGAAAAGACCCGCAAGGAAACCAGCGCACACCCCCGTTAAAAGAACGAGAGCTACACGCAGCGGAGTCATTCGTCCAGAGACAGTAGCGCGCTTGCGGAAATGAGGAATGACACTCACAGCAACACCTGAAGCAAAACAGACGAAAGAGGAGCGAGATTTCCATAAAAATTATGTATTTGGCGGCACATCACACTCAGACAGCACCCCAGTCCCACAAGACGAACCCAGTATCCGCGAAGGTCAGGCACACACACCCTTTGCAACAAGCCAGGATCGGACACACCTTCACCGCCGAAGAAAAGTCACGCTGAAAGAGCGCGTGCAATAAATCCCGGAACCCCAGCACACTGTGCTGAGAAACCGGGATTTTCTCGTAGCGGGGACAGGATTTGAACCTGCGACCTCCGGGTTATGAGCCCGGCGAGCTACCGAACTGCTCCACCCCGCGTCGGTAGTCTCTAGATTAGCTTGCCGACAGGCCAGTCATCAACTTTCTGCAGGGTGAGAAAGGTCATGTACCCTGGTGGGTGATGCCCCACCCCCCCCCGCTCCGGATCAACGACGCAGCTCAGCGCACATACGCAACGCAGACTCTCAGCTTCACAAGACACGACAGAGCCCGCAGAGCAGACTTAAGGCACCTCACTCCTTCTTCACCCCAGACTCGCTTACAGGACCGGACCCACTCACGGAAGCAGCATCGCCCTCGGACACACTCGCAGCACCAGAAGCACCAGAAGCAGGTGAAGACTCCGAGGTCTGCATTGCTACAGCCCCATCAATCTGACCTTGAGCAGCGATCGCCGCAGCAATCGCCGCATCCAGTGCCTCTTGAGCCTTGCCATAGGCAGCCCAATCACCGCTCGTCAACGCAGTCTGCGAATCCTGCAGAGCCTTCGACGCAGCAGACAGAGCCTGAGTCAGCTTTTGCTGCGCACTGACAGTCACGCCCTCCCCAGTTTCAGCACCCTGCTCAGCTTTCGTGTCCTGATCGTTACTCGCAAGAGTCGCCGCAGAGTCACCACCGAAAGTCTGATCAAGAGACTCAGCCAAAGTCGGAGCGAAACCCACCTGATTACCAAAAGCAGTCAGAACCGAACGCAACACCGGATAAGAAGCCGAACCCGTACCCTGCACATAGACAGGCTGGACGTACAACAAACCACCACCCACAGGCAAAGTGAGGAGATTACCGCGAATCACCTTCGAATCTGCCTGGTTCAACAAATTGAGCTGGCGGGCAATGGTCTCATTCGAGTCATAGGCATTTTGCACCTGACCGGGACCGGGAACCGTCGTTGAAGAAGGCAAAGCCAAAACACGCAGCTTCCCATAACCTTCACGGATCTTGCCCGGCTCATTCCCCGTCTCAGAATCAACCGCAAGGAACCCCGCCATCGCCTCTCGCTTAGACTCACCACCGGGAACAAAAACCGACGTGAGAGAAAACTCGGCACTCTCCTGACCCGGCATCTGCATCGTGAGGTAGTAAGGCGGCTGAGTCGTTGACGAAGCCGCCACGCCCTCGGGCGAAGAAGCCGCAGAAGAAACAGCAGTGGAAGTCTCTTCCGCCAAACGCCAACGGTCACCACCGGCATAAAAATCCGAAGCGTTCTTCACGTGGTAGCTCGTCAACAGTTCACGCTGAACCTTAAACATATCTTCTGGATAGCGCATGTGACTCATGAGATCCCCAGAAATCTGCGACAAAGGCTCCACACGACCCGGATAAATCTTCATCCACGTCTGAAGAATCGGATCTTCTTGATCCCACTGGAACAAACGCACCGAACCGTCGTAAGCATCCACAATGGCCTTCACGGAATTACGCATGTAATTGATCGTCTCAGCACGCACATACTGACTCATCGAGTCGGACTGAGAATCAATCGTGGTTTGCGCAAGCGATTCATGCTGTGAATACGGGTAGTCATCCGTCGTCGTGTACGCATCCACCACCCACACAAGACGCTTAGGCGTAGACGGATCCCCATCAACGTCAACAACCGCCGGATACGCCTCCTGCTCAAGAGTAAGGAAAGGAGCAACCTTAGCGACCCGAGCTAAAGGATCACGCACATACAGGATCTGCGAAGCCGAATTCGTCTGCGACGAAAAGAAAATATCCGTCGAAGCAAACTTGATCGAATACAGGAGCTTATTCCAGAAATTCCCCACACTAGGACCACCGTCACCGGTGAAAGTCGTCGCGACCTGACCACCCTTAGCGTTATCGTCCGGATAGTCGAGCTCTTGCGGCTGTGCTCCTTCAGGAGCACCCACAATCGAATAGTAGGGCGCATTCGGCGAGAAATACACCCGCTCCTCATAATCCCCCATCTCACCACGAGAAGGCACAGACTGCTCCCAGTAAGAAGGCAAGCCATCAGCAGTGAGAGTATTACCGTAAGCTGCGACAACACCGAAACCGTGCGTGTACACAGTGTGCATATTCACCCAAGTACGCTGCTCAGCAGACAGGCCCGCAAGATTCATTTCACGCACAGCAATCACAGTGTCACGCCGCTCATCACCGATGGTGTAACGGTCCACCTTCATGCCCGAATCGAAACCGTAGTAAGGCCTAGACTGCTGAAGCTGCTGGACGGTCTTTGTGATGACTTGCGGATCCAAAAGACGAATCTGCGAGGTCGATTCTGAATCCTCACGCAACTGTCCCGGCTGAGCGCTCGTCGCCGCGTCATAGTTCGTATAGTCAAGATCTGCCAGACCATAAGCCGCTAAAGTCGCGTCGATGTTGTACTGAATATACGGAGATTCCAGTTCCCGCTCATTTGGCGTCACGCGGAACTGTTGAATAAGCGCCGGATACACGCCACCGATCACCAGAGCCGACACGATGGTCACGGACACACCAATCGCAGGAAGACTCCACGTCCCTTTGAAAGCTGCGATCAAGAAAAGGACCGCAACGAGCACTGAAATGACCGCGAGAATCGAATACGCCGGAAGCGTTGCCTTGATGTCGGCATACATCGCACCATCCACATGCGAACCGCGCTTAGTGAGAAGTTCGTAGCGACTCAGCCAGTAATTCACGCCAAAAAGGAAAGAAGCCACGGCGGCAAGAATCCCCGTAATATGACGCGCCGGAGCGGAAGCATGAGGCCTTGGGAACAGGCGAATCGCCCCGTACAAATAAGAGACAACAATCGCCGCAGCAAGAGAGAAAAGAGTCGTCTTCATCAGGAAAGAGACGATGACATCGAGGGCGGGGAGAGTAAAAACAAAGAAAGAGACATCAAGACCAAAATGCGGATCCGTCGTCCCAAAAGGCGTGCGATTCATAAATTGCATGACGGTCTGCCACTCCGCCGCCAGATTCGCGCCCGAAGTCACCCCTAAAAACAGCGCCAACGCCCAGAAAATAACCCGGCGAAGCGGCTCAAAAGCCTTCTGATACTGGCGAAGATTCGCCGCAGCCTCACCGCGCGTCGAAGCCGCCCTGTGTCGATAGGCAAAATTTAAAGTCAGGAGGATCGCCGAAGTCATCACACAAAAACCGACGAAAAACAGCCCCGCAAAAGCACCCCACTGAGTCAGCAGAACGCGCGTTGCGCGCATCTGCTGGAACCACAGAACCTCTGTCCAGACGCTCGACGCGGCATAAATAAAAGCGATGATCGCAAGAAGAACAAAAATCGTCACCGCACCCGGCCCGAGACGAGGACGGGAAGTTTTTCCACCTCCCTTCTTCGACGGTCGCGGAACGGAACTCGACATGGGAAAGGCGCTCACAGCCTCACTCCTTGACCTCGACGAAAGTAGCCCCATCCTACCCGCCAGCAGCCAGATCTCCCTGAGGACACTTTCACCCACAGCAGGACATGAGACGATAGGACCATGAGCACCGAGAACTCCCCTCTGCCGACCTCGCGCCAGATCGCCCTCGCCAATGTCATCGTGGATATCGAGCGCACAGCAGCCCGAGCCGGATGGGACCAGGCGCCCGCATTGTACGCGCTCGTGCCGACCGCTGAACTGCTCAACCAACCCGGACTACCCGCACAGATCGCCGAACAGATCCGCGCCGGATGGGACGGTAGCGCCGATCATCTGTCCGCGATCATCCAAGAAGACCTCGCCAAAGATGACCTCGAAGACATACTCGGCCACCTCGGATGGCCCGATCAGGTTCTCGGCGCTGCCCTGAGCGTCGAGCGCGTCATCGTCCCGCCCGAAGTGGAAGCTCAAGCACCCGCAGACCCCGAAGAAGCCCTCACTTTCATCACGAACCATCCTCAGCGTTCAGATGTGCGTCTCGCCGTCGGCGCCCTACGCACCGGAGAATCCTGGTGTGCCCTGCGCACGCGCGCCTTCGATGCCGATGACAAAGTCGGACAGGGAGCGCGCCTCGTCCCCAACCTCGTCGA
Source organism: Pauljensenia sp. (assembly GCA_029983625.1). Classification (GTDB taxonomy): domain Bacteria; phylum Actinomycetota; class Actinomycetes; order Actinomycetales; family Actinomycetaceae; genus Pauljensenia. The sequence goes on from JASBZF010000017.1 coordinate 6,843, forward strand.
TGCACTCATGCTCTCCTTAGAATCCGAGCCGAGCAGCTAAGCATCTTCTCACACTCAGCAACTTCTCAAGAGTTTTTCTTCCACGCAGCCGCGAAACGCACGCCTGCACGCGCTCCCACTTGCCTCAGGCTCCGTGATTCGCTGTCACTCACCCAGGGCCATCAGGCGCTGACTTTGAATCAACGGCCCTGATTGATAGCCCTGATTCACTTGTCGAGGACGGACGCACACCCTGGAAGCCCCTGGCCGCGACCTGCCCCGATTGCTTTCACCGCCGACACAGCTTCATTCAGACTCGACACAGCCACAACCTGCAATCCGGGCGGCTCATGCCCCACAACCTCCTCACAGTTCAAAGTCGGCGCAAGGAAAAACGCAGCCCCATCACGCTTTGCTCCGTACATCTTCTGCACAATGCCACCGATCGGACCGACTTCACCGTCATAGCTCATCGTGCCCGTCCCCGCAATCGAACGACCTCCCATGAGATCACCTGGCGTGAGTCGATCAATGATCCCCAAAGCGAACATCATCCCCGCAGAAGGTCCCCCCACCTCACCGAGATTAAAAGTGATATGAAGCGGAAGATCGACCTCGACATCCAAATAAATCCCCAGACGCGACCCCTGAGTCCCCTCATCACCAGGCACAGTCCTGATCTGCACACTCATCGGGATCCCCTCCCGCTCTATATTCACAGTGAGAAGCGAATCGACAGGAGTTACGCGAACAAGATCAAAAATTGACGCAGCCTGATCGATCGGATGCGTCACCCCCTGAGGGTCGGTCACCGACACCAGCACATCACCATCTTCGACTTTCCCCACAGCATCCGAGCCTTCGCCCACACCTCGGATCGTCACCTTCGCGGGAACCTCCCACCCCAAGTAGGAAAGAGCCGCAGCCTCCGCAGTGGACTGAGAAGAACGCATCATCACAGACTGCACCGCATCCACCTGCTCTTTTGTCGCACTGTCGGGATACGCTTGGGAATAGGGGATCAGTGTCGCCGTTGAATCCCACACAGCAAGGAGCAACTGCGAAAGATTCAAACGCCTCCCCGGCCCACCCGCTTCTGACACCGTCACCATCCGCAGCTCACCCGCACCCGTTTCTGCCTCGTGGGCCGGTTCAGTTGTGATGTCCTGACCCGTTTTTGGGTCCTTCCCATATATCTGAATAAGCGGTGTCCCCCGATACTGTCCCGCCACATCAAAAGTCGGGCCGGGGGATTCGACCACATAGGGCATCGGCACAATGAAAAGCACCACAGCAGCAACGAGGGCGAGCGCAACCAGTCCGATTCCTCGCACACTGAAGCCGAAAAGTCTGCTTCGCCTCACGCTTTTTTGACCTGCACCTCGATCATTCCCGTCCTGTGACGTCTGTGTTTCGCCCTCGTTAACTACACGCTGATGCACGTCATTCACACGCTCTTCTTCTTTTTCCACCCTGGCATTGTCACCCGAATCGGCACGTGTCGTCTCTTCACGCCCCTTTTTTCAGGAAAGTTCCCGTAAAACTCTTGGCGCACACTCAGGTTCAGCTACGCCTTCGCTCAACAGTGGCGGTAATGTCAAGACATGACCCAGGACGCGCCAGAGCCCACACCCTTTGACGACTTCCTCCGAAAAATGCTCGGAGACGAAGCAGCTGAAGAAGCTGCCCGCGCCTTACGCGCCCAAGGTTTTGACCCTCGTCAGCTCCCAGAAGACATCTTCAACCCCGAGAGCTTGCACACTGCGCTCACCCAGTTCCAGTTCCTCATGAACACCTCGCACGGGCCAGTGAATTGGCGTGTTGTCACCGATTCTGCCCGTCAAGCGATCTACCGGGACGGCGACCCGCAGCTCAGCGCCGCGCAAGCAGCACAAGCGAAACAGGCCATGACGGTGGCGGACCTGTGGCTCGATACGGTCACCACTTTCGCACCCGGTCCCCTGCAGCGACACGCATGGACCCGTTCACAGTGGTTCGACCAGACCTTACCCATGTGGAAACGCATCACTGAACCGGTCGCACACAACGTTTCGCGCGCCCTCGATGAGGTTCTTACTGACCGCCTCGGCTCTCAGATGGATGAGGATGCTGTGCCGACCGGCATCGCCCAGATGATTGGACGCACTCAAGAGCTCGTTCCGAAACTCTCTGCGATGATGTTCGCCGCACAAATCGCGCGCGCCCTGACCGGGATCTGCGCCGAAGCTTTCGGTTCAACCGATGTCGGCCTCCCCCTAGTAGAAGAGGGAGTGACCGGTCTTGTTGTTGCCAACGTCGAAGCATTCGCAGACGGGCTCGATATCCCCTTCGATGAAGTCCTACATTTCCTGGCCCTGCGTGAATGCGCACATCGTCGGCTTTTCGCTGCCGTCCCTTGGCTTCAGGGGGACCTCATTCGCGCAGTTGAAAACTATTCTGCGCATATCGCGATTGACGAGGACGCGATCGCTCAGGCTGCCCATTCTTTCCAGCTGGATGACCCGCATTCCATCGAGTCTGCGTTCTCTGGCGGGATCTTTACGATCCCTGTCACACCAGAGCAGCAACGTAGCCTCGATCGGCTGGAAACGATTCTTGCTCTGATCGAAGGTTGGGTTGAGGTGGTGACCGCTCGCGCCCTCGCCCCCTATCTGCCTCATGCTGACCAGCTGCAAGAAATGATGCGTCGCAGACGCGCCTCGGGTGGCCCTGCTGAACAGGTCCTTGGGGAACTCATCGGATTGAAAATGCGTCCGCGTCGGGCCAGAGCTGCAGCAAAAATCTTCACCCTCGTCGAAGCTGATTCTGATTATGCGACTCGTGATGCCCTGTGGTCTCACCCCGATATGGTGCCCACGATCGCAGAGCTTGATTCGCCCGATACGTTCCTCGTGATGCGTCGAGCAGCCGGGGAACAGGATGCGGATATTGACGCGGCCCTTGAGGCTCTGCTTGAAGGCACGATGGGCTGGGCAGATGGCCTCACCCCTGATCTGGACCCAGAGTCAGAGACGCTGGCAAAAGCTGGTTTTGAGACTCGCGCAGATGCGTCTGCCTCTTCTGGTGCTGTACAGGATTCGGATGCTCGGCACGATCACCCTCACCCCTTCGACGAGGGATCTCACGATCAGAGCATTTCAGGTCACGAGGGCGTTTCAGGCGATGAGCGCACCTCAGAGGACGAGTCTGTTCTAGGAGATCAATCTGCTCCACATGATGAGTCCACTCCACACGATAAGTCCGATCCGGGAGAAGACGGGATGAGCACCAACGAGAAAGCCTGAGACGAAACACACTGACCTTGGCCTTTTGCGTGCGCAGTCCGTGACGCAGTCCCGGATCGCACACGCACAGCACACCTGATCAGGCTCAGGCTCAGATGTTCTTGTCGCTGTCCTCACTGACTGTGGATAGACACCACTGCCGCCCTCGGCACCGGATACTTCTGGCGTGGGAACGCAACTTCGTAAAGGAACGCGGATCGCGCGACGCGGACCGGGCACACTGCACTTCAACGTCGGCTTTGCTCGCTCCACCACTGTGCGCGGACTCGACGAACTCGAAATCGGCACACTCATTCACGCCCTGCGTTCTGCCTCCACGCACGAACCCCGTATGCCCGCACTTTTGCGCCCAGATCTCGCCGCACAACTTCTCACACAAGGGATACTTGAAAGCGAAAAACCTCAACTTCGCCTCGCCATTCACGGAACCGATCTGCTCTCAATCGCGCTGATCGGAATCCTTGGGGAAACTTTTACGCTTTGCGTTGATCCTCGCACTCCGCAAAAGGTAGACATTCCCCTGCATTTGGCTCTCGGATCCGATTCCCTCGGTGTGAAACTGACACGCGCACTGGGAAAAGCTCTTGCGGGGACGAACATCACGATCCGCTCTTTACACAGTCCCGATTTGCTGATCTGCACGCACACACGCACACCCGACCCGGCGCTCTTTCGTTCCCTACTCGTTCAAGATCAGCCCTATCTGCCGATCACCACTGACGACAACGGTTACGAACTCGGTCCGCTCACCATTCCCGGACGCACCGCCTGCGCCCACTGCCTCACCCTGCAACGCGCACACGCTGACCCTTTCTATCCGAGCGAAATCTACGCACCTCAAGATCACAGCACCCCCACTCCCCCACTCGCTGCCCTCTACTCCGCTGCCGTTCACGCAGCCCAGATGATTCACGCTTTCGCCTGTCACACGCACACGCTTCTTTGGTGCCAACAGATCCTTCGTATCGACGCGCTCGGACGCACACGCTCAACGAAGGTCGCACCGCACCCGCAATGCGGCTGCGGTGCCGCAGGCATCCCCTTTCCCCTCAGCACAACAGAAGGCCAAGACCCGCGTCGCTTCTCTTGACCGATATCTCGTGTCTGAGCGTTACTGAAGAAGAAAAACCCCGCGTATAAAGAAAGCACAGAAAAGGAACGCACTTGAGTCAGAGCGCAGAACTCTTCTCGTCACGTGATAACTGTGGCTGCTGACCTGAAACAATCGCTAAAACTTGAGCGCCAAACATCTGAGCTTTCACCCTACCGATCCCTTTGATCCGTAAAAGCGCTTCGCAGCTGCTGGGACGTGACAGGGCGATCTGCCTCAAAGTCTGATCAGAAAACACCGTGAAAGGCGGGCACCCGCTCGCCTTCGCGGTGGCGCTACGCCAGGCTCGCAGCTCCTCATAGAGCATCAATTCCTCTTGAGAGGCTCTCATCGCGAACTCTTGCGCCGCTTCCTGCCCTTTTCTTCGCTGAGCAGATTTCAGCGATTTTGACTCTTCTGGCCACAGTCCCTCTAAAAGATGGGAACGTTGACGAGTGCCGCGAGCGCCTTCACCTCTTTTTTGTGCCCATGAAATCTCAAGAAAATCCTTGGCGCGTGTCACACCCACGTACAAGAGCCTGCGTTCTTCTTCTTGTGCTTCAGCAGTTTTCGCGTAAGCGATCGGCAAGAGTCCTTCGGCAACGCCGACGAGGAAAACGGCATCCCATTCCAAACCTTTAGCTGCGTGAAGGGTCGCCAGTTCCACTCCTTGTTGATCGGGCTCAACCTGGTATTGGGCGCGTTCTTCCATTTCCGCGACAAACTCGGCAATGTTGTTTGCACGGGATTCCTGAGCCCATGACACGATTGCTTTCAGATTCTCCCAGCGTTCCTGAGCCGCCCCGCCCTTTGGAGCTTGTGCTGTCCAGCCCACGGCCTCCAAGTGAGCGCTCACCGCCTCTACCAGCGCTGCTGGTTCATCTGTAGTAGCGAAGCGTGCAGCGGTTGATAGTACGCGCATCGCATTGCGCACGTCTTCTCGTTGAAAGAACGGCTGAGCATGTGAAAAGGCAAGGGGTATTTTTCGCGCTGCGAATGCCTCTTCAAACACTTGCGATTGGCTATTCGTTCGGAAAAGAACTGCGATCGTATCGGGTTTCATCCCCGAAGCAATCAGGTCTGCGATTTTTGCAGCCACGCCCTCGGCTTCTTCTTTATCTGAAGAGTAGGTGACGAAACGCACCGCCTTCCCTGTAGGGCGCTGCGACTGTAAACGCACGGTCCCAGAGTTTTGTGCTCGGACCATCACAGCGTTTGCAAGTGACACGATCTGCGGAGTGGAACGATAGTCGCGTGTTAATTCCAAGACACGCGCCCCTCGATGCTGACGCGAAAAATCCAAAAGATACGCCGGGTTCGCACCCGCGAAAGAGTAGATCGTCTGCGCGACATCCCCCACCACGCACACGTCGTGCCGCTCGCCCAGCCACAGGTCCAGAAGGCGACGTTGGATCGCAGAGACATCCTGGAACTCATCGACTACGAAATGCCGGTACTGGGCACGCACTTTCGCTGCCACATCGGAGCGTTCCTGAAGCATTCCGCACAAGATCACGAGCACATCTTCAAAATCGAGGACTCCTCGTTCACCCTTCGCGTCCTCGTACACGTCAAGTAGGCGCGCCATTTCCTCTGCGCTTAATCCTGCGGGGACTTCATGCCCGTTTTTTACTTCTTCGATGTAATGCTGTGAATCGACGAGGGACACTTTCGCCCATTCAATTTCCGCAGCTAAATCACGCACAGTCGTTTTATCCGCCGTGATTCCGAGCCTCGCTGCCGCCGAAGACACAATCGATGCTTTGTGTGCAAGGACGGATGGCATTGGTCCGCCAATGACCGTCGGCCAAAAATGCTGTAGCTGACGCAGCGCCGCCGAATGGAAAGTTCGTGCCTGCGCCCTCGACACCCCTAAGAGGGCGAGGCGATGCCGCATCTCAAAGGCCGCACGTCTCGTGAAGGTGACCGCCAGCACCGAATCAGGAGAATAGGCATCAATCGCGCAAGCATAGGCGATCCGATAGGTGATCGCCCTGGTTTTCCCTGTGCCAGCTCCCGCAAGGACAACAAGCGGACCCGTCACCTGCAGTGCCACAGCCCGCTGATCGGGGTCGAGGGCGTCGAGCAGTGCTTCGGGGTCGCGTTCGTTCATGTCCCGATCATCCCATGTGCCGAGGCAAATGAGGTCTCCATACCCATCCTTAGCCTTTTAAGCGCACTGGCCCTCGGCTAGGCTGTTGTTCATGACCCCTAGTGTTCTTCGCGCCGATGGGCGCACTTTTGACCAGCTCCGCCCTGTTTGTCTGACTCCGTCATGGTCGGGGACGGGCGAAGGATCCGTCCTCGTGGAGTTCGGGAACACTCGTGTTCTGTGCGTTGCGTCTTTGACCGAGGGCGTTCCGAGGTGGCGTAAAGGCAGCGGAGAAGGGTGGGTGACCGCCGAATATGCGATGCTCCCACGCGCAACTTCGGAGCGTTCTCAGCGTGAATCTGTGAAGGGCAAAATGTCGGGGCGTACTCAGGAGATTTCCCGCCTGATCGGTCGTTCACTTCGTGCGATCATCGACGTGTCTGCCCTGGGGGAAAACACAATCGTCCTGGACTGCGATGTGTTACGTGCTGATGGCGGAACCCGCACCGCTGCGGTGACCGGCGCGTATGTGGCTCTTGCTCAGGCTGTGAATTGGGGGATCACGCAGGGAATCATCACCTCGAAAACCTCCTGCCCTGTCCTCACCGATTCCGTGTCTGCGATTTCGGTCGGCGTGATTGACGGCACCCCGATGCTGGACCTTCCCTATGTTGAAGATGTGCGCGCCATGACCGACATGAACGTCGTTCAGACCGGTTCGGGCGCGTTCATCGAAGTGCAAGGTACCGCCGAGCATCGTCCTTTCTCACGTGAGGAGCTTTCCGATCTGCTGGATTTAGCTTCGATTGGGAATGCTCAGCTTGCTGATGTACAAAAGCGCGCACTTGCCGCCGCTGACGGTGAGACGGTGCGACTGGCATGACTCGTACTTCAGATTCTCTGTCCTCTTCTTCTTCCTTGTCCGATTCCTTCTGTGATCTTTACGCTCACGAAGGCAAACCCCGGCTTGTGTTCGCGACCTCGAATGCGCACAAAATCAGTGAACTCACGGCGATTTTGTCTCAGGCTTTGGGGGGTGCGCTTATTGACGGCATTGCGCGCATGTCTGATTTCAATGCGCCCGATCCGATAGAAGACGGCACCTCTTTTGAAGAGAACGCGTGTCTAAAGGCACGCGCTCTGGTCGCGTGGACGGGTTTACCCGCGATTGCAGACGATTCGGGGCTGGCGGTTGAGGTCATGGGGGGCGCTCCGGGAATCTTCTCTGCACGCTGGGCCGGTCGGCACGGTGACGACGCAGCGAATCTGGATCTTCTCCTCGCCCAGTTATCGGATGTGCCCCAGCGGCATCGTCGCGCTTCTTTCGTGTGCGCTGCGGCTCTTGTTCTTCCCGATGGACGTGAATTCGTCGAACGCGGCGAGGTGAAGGGAATGTTGACCCGCGAGCGCCGAGGAGACGCGGGATTCGGTTACGATCCGATTTTCATTCCCGATGGGTATGAAGTGACGACAGCGCAGATGAGTGCGGAGCAAAAAAATGCGATCAGCCACCGCTCCATCGCTTTCCAAGCTCTTGTTCCCGCGATTCTTCAAGCGATGGAGCTTTCCGCACGCGAGTGATGCGACAACATGGCAGTGCCTTGCGCTGCACTCGCGCACGAAAAGACGGTAGCGGCGGTGATATGTGCCTACCTTCCCGACACAGTGTGCCCGCGTTTCAGCGGGCCACAAGGGAACCGTAGATCGGTCGATCCATACAGAATTGAAGTTCGTCCCTTTGCTGACGGTGCGACCTAGTGAGATAGGAACGGAAACGGACGAAGTGAGAACGGATAAATGCCGACATGTCGAACCCCCTTTGTTCGAAGCGCCAGGATTCCCCAACACCTTGTGCGCTAATAACATTATTTTAAACACGATGCACATATAGTCCAATCGAAGCAAGCTTCAACACAGATTCATTTTTTCTACACACCAGGAGTGTCGATGCGCATCGATCCCAGACGACTGACCTACCTGCTCGCCGTCCATCGAGAAGGCGGAATCGTCGCCGCCGCCGACATCCTTGGCCTCACCCCCTCCGCAGTATCACAGCAGATCAGACGATTAGAAGAAGAAGTCGGACTCACCCTCCTTGAACGCGCCCCCACCGGCGCCATGCTCACCCCCGCAGGCCGTATCCTCGTCCAAGGCGGTGAACGCATCGAAAATGACCTCAACGAAATCGCCCGAAACCTACGGCCAATCACCGGGCAAGTCACCGGAGTTGTCGGTATCGGAGGATTCCAAACAGTGATCCGCAACGTCCTCCTCCCCCTGTCCTCCACCCTTGAACGCGACCTACCCGGAGTGGAAATCCACATCAACGAAGTCGATGAACCCCGAGGGATGGCAGACCTTCGCGCAGGACGCATCGACCTGCTCATGCTCGAACGCGACACCGCCCCCGGCGTCACCCCCAAAGGCTTTACAGACACCTTTTTCATCGACGAACCCTGGGTTCTCGTCAGCCCAGAAAACGCCCCCAAAGTCGGCTCCGAACGCGACCTCGCCGACGTCGAATGGCTGCGCGTCCACCCCGAAACCATCGGCTATCACACGATGGAACGCATCTCATCGGCCCTGCGTCACCCGAAATGGGTCCCCTACTCCTACATCAACTACGAAGCCGCCCACGCCCTCGTCCGCGCAGGAAAAGGCTCAACGATCCTGCCCTCAATGGCCGTGCGCGGAATCGCCCTCGACGGAATGCGCGTCACCACACTGCCCGGACTCGGATACCGACGAATCCTCGTGCGTCACCGCACAGGCGAAGACGCACTATCCACAGCAACCGGACAAGTACTCACCGGACTGTTCGCCTGGGTCGCCGATCACCACGACGACTGGCGTCACGCACACGCCTAAAGCACTGCCCTCGCGACAGTGTGACTTTCCCTGGGGCCGAGGGCGAAAACCCTGCCCGCCTCAGCGAAATCAAGCGGCCCATACCACTGCGAACGCAGCTCCTCTTCCACAATCGCCCGATCCGTCCACGGCTGAATATGCGTCGCCACCACACGTCCAACCGCAGCCTTACGCGCAAGACGACCCGCCCTCACGCCATCCATGTGAATCCCACGCACCTGATCCGCGCGAGTAAAACCCACCTCAGACAGCAAAAGATCCACACCGCGCGCACCCTCAAGGATTGCCGGCGCCTCATCAGTGTCTCCCGTAAAAAACAAAGACACTTGCGATTGTGTATCGCCCTCGGCAGGCCCTTCGATGCGCGTGCCGAAAGATTCAATCGTATGTAAACCAGGGAACGGGATAAAACGCATCGGGCCGATCCGATAGGGAGCACCCGCACGTACCGTCAGGATTTTAAATTCACCCGCATAATCATCAGGAAGACGAGTGCCATCAATCTGACGAATACGCTCTAAAGTGCCGACTGGACCAGCCAGAAGTAAAGGCGGCAGATCAGCCCCCGGACCCCAGCGCCGATGAACCTGCAAAGAAATAATGTCTCCCATGTGATCGGCATGCGTATGCGACAAGATCACAGCATCAAGATCACGCGGATCAATATGGCGCCACAATGCGCCAAAAGACCCCGGCCCAAGTTCCAAGGCCACATTCCACGTCCGCAGCTCACCCGTCTCCGGGTCTGCGCCCTCAGCCTGAATGAGATAACACGAAGCCGGAGACGACGGACCCGACATCGACCCCGTTGCACCGATGATCGTCAGCCTCATACACGTATCTCCGTCGAATCCACCGCAATCTCATTGACGCTCACCACTTCAGGGCCTAAGAAACGCCGCGCAAGACGAGGGAAAGACTCGCCCGCACCGGTGGTGAGGAAGCGATGCGAAGGCGCTTCACCCTCAGGCCACGGCTCATGTAGAAGATCGCGGTCCACTAATTCGTTGTACGCCGCATTCGCGGTCGCTTCAGAAGACGTCACCAAGGAAACTGAATCGCCCATGATCCGAGCGATCACCCCCGTCAAAAGAGGATAGTGCGTACAGCCCAACACCAAAGTGTCAATATCTGCACGCTGAAGCGGCTCTAAATATTCACGTGCAACAGCTTCTAACTCTGGGCCCGTCGTCACGCCGCGTTCCACAAAATCCACAAACTGCGGACACGCCTGTTCCACCACGGTTAAACCCGGAACAGCTGCAAGCGCATGTCGATACGCCTCCGACTGTATCGTCGCTTCTGTGCCGATCACTCCGATGCGACGATTCCGGGTCGTCGCTACCGCCCGGCGCGCTGCGGGCGTAATCACTTCAATAACGGGGATCCGCGCGTCAATCCAATAGCGTTCCCGAGCATCCGAAAGAGCCGCTGCCGTCGCCGTATTACACGCGATCACTAAAGCTTTCACACCGCGCGACGCCAAAGCATCTAAACAATCCAAAGTGAAACGACGTGCCTGAGCGATTGGCCGAGGACCGTAGGGCGTGTGCGCAGAATCCCCCAGATAGCAGATCTCTTCATCGGGAAGTTTGTCGATAATGGCACGCGCAACGGTCAAGCCGCCCAGGCCGGAGTCGAAAATACCAATCGGCGCGTTGTCCATGCTTCGACCCTAGTTCGATGCCTCCGAAGAGTTCAGTACCGCGCTGAGTGAATCCTGCCACCAGGTATGCAGCGCATAAAACGCCGTCTCCGCTGATTTGCCACTTCCCTAGAACCCGTGCAGAAAAACCGCGATGCGCTTTGCTTCCTCACGGCTTTCCACGCCGAATTCACAGCTCAGAGCGAGACAAAAATCATGAAGTGCACGCACGTATTCTCAGCTTTCCTCGAGCACAAGCTCGACCTCGGCTCCCCATCACCCCCTATTCGCTTGTTCTCAGTTACTCTTCCGTAGCAATTCCGCGACGGAACTCTACAGCCTGCAGACACGATTACTCAGCACACAAGCGCAGATCTGAAAGTCCCGTATCCACACTTTCGCCCCTCCTCGTGAGGGTCACCGGGGCATCTTTTGTAAAGCTGCGCCACATCACAATTAACGTTAACCGCAGACAGCCCCCTGCGAAAGTGCTGTGTCCTTGAGATTAAGCCCGCGCCATTTCAGGATTCATCGAATCGCTGAGCTTTCGGCACTCTTGCCGCCCACAGATCACGATACCCTCAGCCTATGCCCTCTTCAGTTTCCACGTCTTTACTGACGGACATGTACGAACTCACCATGATCGACGCCGCCCTGAAGACAGGCACCGCGATGCGTCACTCCGTATTCGAAGTATTCGGACGTAGGCTCCCCGCGACACGTCGTTTCGGTGTGGTCGCCGGGACCGGACGTATCCTTGAAGCCCTTGAACGCTTCGAGTTTGAAGCCGAACAAATTGACTTCCTACACGCCCAAGGTATCGTCTCAGACGACACCCTCGACTACCTCAAAACATTCCGATTTTCCGGAAACATCATGGGGTACGCCGAAGGTGAATGCTACTTCCCCGGATCACCCTTACTCACCGTCGAAGGCACCTTCGCCGAATGCACGATCCTTGAAACTCTTCTCCTGTCGATCCTCAACCACGACTGTGCGATTGCTTCTGCCGCTTCCCGTATGACCATTGCCGCACACGGGCGCCCCTGCATGGATATGGGTGCGCGGCGCGCCCACGAGCGCGCAGCAGTATCCGCAGCACGAGCCGCCATTATCGGGGGCTTTTCCGGAACTTCCGACCTGGAAGCGGCGAAACGCTACAACATTCGCGCTATTGGCACGGCAGCTCACTCCTTCATTCTGCTCCACGACTCCGAACGTGAAGCCTTCGACGCACAAATCGCCCTGCTGGGACCGGGCACCACCCTGCTCGTTGACACCTACGACATTTCACAAGGGGTAATCAACGCCGTCGAAGCAGCACGGCAAGCAGGCGGTGAACTCGGCGCAGTCCGTATTGATTCCGGTGACCTTGTCGCACATGCCTTCAAAGTGCGCGGACAGCTCGACGCCCTCGGCGCCACCACCACGAAAATCACGGTGACGAACGACCTGGACGAGTATGCGATTGCCGCCCTCGGTGCCGCTCCGATCGATTCCTACGGTGTCGGTACGAAACTCGTTACCGGTTCAGGCGTGCCCACGGCAGCTCTCGTGTACAAACTCGTCGCACGCGAAAGCGCAGACGGCACAATGGAGCCTGTTGCGAAGAAATCCGAATCGAAATCAAGCGTCGGAGGGCACAAACTTGCTGGCCGGGTGCTCGACGAAGACGGCTACGCCTCAGAAGAAGTTCTTGTCGTCGCTTCTTGTGCACAAAGCGCTGAAGCAAAACTCGTGGAACTTGGTGCGCGGCCGCTGCAGATCCCCCTCGTTACGCAAGGAAAGATCCGCTCTGAACTGTGGAAAGAAGGGGCTTTGGAAAAAGCTCAAGCGCATCACATCCGAACCCGAAATGAACTGCCCTACCAGGCGTGGAGGCTCTCTGAAGGCGAAGCCGCAATCCCGACGCGCTACATCGAAGCGTAAAACACTTTCTTCGTGAAGTGTGAAGAAACACGGTCCTTTTATTGACACGATCGTGAAGAAACGAGGGCGGAGCTACTTGCCGAAGGTCACTGTTTGTCGATCAGCCTATTTGACGATCAGAAGTGTGGGCAATCAGAAGCGTTTAGCGATAAGAAGTGTGGGGCGATCAGAACTGTTTCTCAGGTAATGCTATACGCTCACGAACACACTAAGGCAACATTTCAGGCAGCATGAACTTCTGAAAGGCTTAGGCTAGACCAGGCACGAAGGTTGGCCTCAATGTATTTCCCGTACTCTCAAGCGAAAAATGACAACCTAAAAAATAGCGCAGAGAAAACAGCAAGAAGCAACACTTAAGAACGGCCCACAAACCACTCGCGCAAAAGCGCGATACGGGCTTCAATTTGCTCCGTCGTTGCCTGAGCAATCTCTGGGCCACCGCAGCGAGTCCGCAGCTTCGAATGGATGAGCGCATGGGAATCACCTGACCTGCGCGACCAGGAAGACACGAGGTGGGACAATTCCTTACGCTTTGCCGCACGCAAACGATGATCGGCCAGACCCGCGTTATGCTCACGCATCCGCGATGCCGACTTTTGCTTGGATTGAGCGGCCAGCTGCTCGGCCTGGCGCGCACGCAGAAGCGTCGTCACCTGATCTGCATCAAGAAGACCCGGAATGCCCAAATACTCTTGCTCTTCTAAAGAACCGACCTCAGCGCCCTGACCCCAGGCAGCACCGTCAAACAGAACCGAATCGAACTCAGCATCCGCACCGAGAACCTCAAACTGGCTCAGCAGATCCGAAGAGGCTTTCTCCGCCCGGTTTGCCGCCTGAACGAGGGCATCTTCCGGGTTCCACATGGCCTCTTCGCCTTGAGGTTTAGGACGGTCGAGGGCGTGGTCTCGTTCAGCTTCCATCTCACCGGCCAGATCAAGAAGCTGAGCCACGGAAGGAATGAATACGGTCGCGGTTTCACCGCGTCTGCGGGCACGCACGAAACGACCAACAGCCTGAGCAAAAAAGAGAGACGTGGAAGCGTTGGTCGCATACACCCCCACGGATAGGCGCGGCACATCCACACCTTCAGACACCATACGAACCGCGACCATCCAACGTTCGTCGCCCTCGCGAAAAGCATCGATGCGGTCGGAGGCATCAGCATCATCGGAGAGGACAAGGACCGGAGCATGACCTGTGATTTCACGAAGATGACGCGCGTAAGCTCGTGCTTTCGTCTGATCCGAAGCGATCACGAGACCTCCGGCGTCAGGGATCTGACGACGCACTTCCTCAAGGCGCAAGTCAGCGGCACGTAAAACCGCAGGAATCCACTCTCCCTTAGGGTCGAGGGCGGTTCGCCATGCCTGTTTCATCATGTCTTTTGTCAGCGGCTCCCCTAAACGTGCTGACACTTCATCGCCCGCATGTGTGCGCCACGACATCGTGCCCGAATAGGACATGAAAAGCACCGGACGCACGACCTTATCCCGCAGTGCATCCCCGTAACCGTAGGTGTAGTCC
>JASBZF010000018.1 GCA_029983625.1 Pauljensenia sp.
GGGGGGGGGCCACCGAGTCCAATTCAGCGAATCAGCTCAACACAGGAGCTGAGATCACTTCATCTTGGTGCCCACCGAGCCGAGACGCTCACACGCCTCCACAACACGCGCAGCCATGCCAGCCTCAGCCGACTTACCCCACGAACGCGGGTCGTACATCTTCTTGTTGCCGACCTCGCCGTCAATCTTGAGCACACCGTCGTAGTTACGGAACATGTGCTCCACAACCGGACGAGTGAAGGCGTACTGCGTGTCAGTATCAACGTTCATCTTGATAACACCGTTCGCAACCGCCAAAGCGATCTCTTCAGCTGAAGAACCGGAACCACCGTGCATCACGAGGTCGAAGGGGCGGTTGTTCTTCCAACCAACCTTCGCGGCGACCTCTTCCTGAATGGTGCCGAGGAGTTCGGGACGAAGCTTCACATGACCGGGCTTGTACACGCCGTGAACGTTACCGAAGGTCAGGGCCGTGAGGTAGCGGCCATTTTCACCCAGGCCAAGAGCCTCAACGGTCTTCAGAGCGTCCTCGGTGGTGGTGTACAGCTTTTCGTTGATCTCGCCGACCACGCCGTCTTCTTCGCCGCCGACCACGCCGATCTCAATCTCAAGGATGGTCTTAGCCTTGACGGAAAGCTCAAGGAGTTCCTTAGCGATCTCAAGGTTTTCCTCAAGCGGAACAGCCGAACCGTCCCACATGTGCGACTGGAAGGTCGGCAGATCCTGGGTCGCTTCAATCTCCATAAGCGGACGGATCCACGAATCAATGTTCTGCTTCGCACAGTGATCGGTGTGCAGGGCGATCGTCACACCGTAGTTCTTCGCCACCTCAGTCGCGTAAGCGGCGAGGGCGAGCGAACCCGTCACACGGTTCTTGATGGTCGAACCCGAAGCGTACTCGGCGCCACCAACGGACACCTGGATAATGCCGTCGGACTCAGCCTCAGCGAAGCCCTGGATTGCGGCGGTAACAGTCTGGGAAGAAGTGATGTTAATCGCGGGGTAGGCGAATTTGCCTTCCTTCGCGCGATTCAGCATCTCGGCGTAAACCTCAGGGGTTGCGATAGGCACAGGAGCCTCCTAATCGAGCGACACAATTGTCACTGGTGATTCTCCCACATTGAGGCAAGGACAGTGAGGCAGGAGGTCCCGAATCGCTGCACATTCGTTGAGGGCGATTGACAAGATTCCCAGTTTTATCGCCTAGATCACATATTTAGGCCCTGAGGGACTCAGCGCTCCCCGCTTCGCCTTCACCCAGACGCGCAGCCTCAGCCGCCAGAGCCGAAGAATGCGCCCACATCACAATCGCCGCCGCATGACCCACATTCATCGAACGAGTCGAACCACGCTGCGTAATCGCAACAACAAGAGCGCAGCGAGCAAGCATCTCCTCACTCAAACCTCCCGACTCCTCACCAAACACAAGGCAGGCACGCTGAGGCAAACACGCCGACTCCACAGGCACAGCACCTTCGACATTATCCACACCCACAAGAACAAAACCTCGCTCAGCACACGAACGCGCCAACTCAGAGGCTGTTTCCATGTGATCGACACTTAAATAGCGATCCGTTACCATCGCCCCGCGTCGATTCCAACGCCGACGCCCCACAATATGCACGCGACGCGCCCCCAGAGCATTCGCCGTCCTCACAATCGACCCGATATTGAAATCGTGCCCCAGGTTCTCCACCGCCACCTCAAAAGGCAAACTCCTGGCCGCAATGTCTTCTCGAATCGCTTCCATCGTCCAGTAGCGATAGCGATCTTCCACATTGCGATCATCGCCGAGGACGAGAAGCTCTGAATCGAAACGCGGATCGTCAGGAAGCGGCCCGCGCCACGGGCCCACACCCCGCGTATGCGCTTCGTCTTCGTGAAAAGTCCCCGCCTGTTTCGTATTCACTGCCTCGGCCTCACTTTCTGCGCAGCGCCCTCGTTCACTGCCGCACTCATACACTCGACGATAGCCTCACACACACGAGGAAAGAAAAGGCCAAGAAAGAAAACACCACACACCGAACACTGCTGAACAAAAGCGCTGTGCCCCATTGGGCGCACACCTTGCAAGGACACACAGGAAAACAGCTCGACACCTCAGCGCTCCTTCCGCACCCACAGTCTCAGCCGCCGCTGTTCCAGGCTTTACCCTTGTACCCTTAGAGCCATGACGCATGACTCCCATAAAGCCCGCCTTTGCGCCCTCGTCAAAGAACTCGCGGTGATCCACGAGAAAGTCACTCTCGCTTCAGGACGCGAATCCGACTTCTACGTCGATATGCGTCGCGCGACACTTCACCACGAAGCAGCCCCCCTCATCGGACACGTCATGCTTGACCTCCTCGAAGAAGCAGGCTTCACCCCAGGGGAAGAGTACGTTGCCGTCGGCGGCCTCACTATGGGAGCCGACCCTGTCGCAGCCGCGATGCTTCACGCCGCCGCCTCACGCGGACTGAACCTCGACGCTTTCGTTGTGCGTAAAACCGCAAAAGATCACGGTATGAAACGCCGCATCGAAGGGCCTGAGGTCAAAGGTAAGCGCGTCATCGTCCTCGAAGATACGTCCACCACGGGCGGATCCCCTCTGGAAGCGGCCGCTGCGCTCACACAAGCTGGAGCTGAAGTGATCGCTGTCGCGGTGATCGTAGATCGCGCGACCGGAGCGAAAGAACGCATCGAAGCTGCGGGATACCCCTATTTTTCCGTCCTCGGCCTTCACGATCTCGACCTGACAGTAGCGCCCTAGGTAGCGCTCACAAATGCGGCATTGAGCGCATCACTTTGCGCAGCAGCGAACGCGGCATGAGCTTCATCGCCGCCATCGCCGCCTTGTAGACGGGCGTCGGAGTCACAAGAACCTTGCCGAGGCGAAGCGCGTCCAAGGTTTCAGACACGACCTCTTCTGCATCAGCAATCAAGGGGCTGGGAATCCGGTCCATATCGACTCCCGCGTTTTCAAAGAATGCTGTGCGCACAGGGCCTGGGCACACAGCTGTCGCCGTCACGCCGGTGCCGCGCAGCTCTTCGGACAGGCCCTCGGTGAAAGCAACAACCCAGGCTTTATGCGCAGAGTAGGTGCCCGCGCCGGTCCGGGAGGCAACCGAAGCGACGTTGAGGATTGCGCCTCGACCGCGAGCGCGCATCGTCTGCGCCGCGTGATGGGAAAGAATCATGACGGCGCGCACCATCACGTCAAGGCCCTTGATTTCCGCTTCAAGATCGTTGTCTGGGAAGGGTTTTCCCAGTCCGAATCCCGCATTGTTCACTAAAAGTCCGATTGGCGGCGTGTGCGTGGTGGCGGGGGCGTCGATTCGGCGTGCGACGGCGGCGCAGCCTTCCGGTGTGGATAAGTCCGCAACGAGTACTTCTGCGCGGATTCCTGCGATGGCGTGCAGGCGTTCGGCGAGATTGTGTAAGGCGTTTTCGCGTCTGGCGACAAGCACGAGGTCGTGCTTGCGTGCCGCTAACTGCCAGGCGAACTCTTCGCCGAGTCCTGAAGTCGCACCCGTAATCAATGCTGTTCCCATGCGTTCAATCTTAGGAGGGCACCTGGGCAGTACGATGAGCGAAGTGCGGAGCGCGCGCAGTGTTCTTTAAGCTGATTGCATGAGGTTTGCAACGTGGAATGTCAATTCGATCCGCACCCGCGTGGATCGTGTCATTGCTTTCTTGGAGCGCTGTGATGTTGACGTGCTCGCGATGCAAGAGATCAAATGCAAGCCGGAACAATTTCCGACTGAAGCTTTTACAGCTGCCGGTTATCATGTGGCGGTTCATGGGTTGAATCAGTGGAATGGGGTCGCTGTGGCCTCGCGTCTGCCGATTCTTCACATTGACACTCATTTCGCAGGTCAGCCTGCTTTTGGGGATCCCGCGCAGGTGGAGGCGCGCGCCCTCGGCGTAACTCTTGGCCACAAGGAGGGCACAGACTTCACGATCTGGAGTCTTTATGTTCCCAATGGCCGTTCACTCGATCATCCTCACTACGCTTATAAACTCGCTTGGCTTGCAGCATTGAAAGCCGAGGCCGCCCGGTGGCTTTCCGCTGATTCTCAAGCGCGTATTGCGTTAGTGGGGGATTGGAATGTTGCTCCTTTCGACGAGGACGTGTGGGATATATCGGCTTTCGAGGGGAGTACTCACGTTTCTGAAGCTGAGCGTCGCGCATTTTTCGCTTTTGCTGAAGATGGCTGGGAGGAAGTGACCCGCGAGCGCGTTACGAATTACACCTATTGGGATTATCAGAAATTACGTTTCGTGAAGAACGAGGGGATGCGTATTGATTTTGTTTACGCTTCACCCGCTCTCGCTGCGGCTGTGTCCGAGGTGGAGATTGACCGCAACGAACGTAAAGGGAAGGGCGCTTCAGATCACGTCCCTGTCATTGTGACTGTGGACGAGTAGGACTGTGGATGAGTGGGACTGCGGAGCACACCGCACAGGCGTGAACCCCCCTCAGAAGGCAGTGCACATGAGCGGCCCGCACACTTCTGGCAGTCATTCTCACTGTCAGGGTTCATGACACACGTAAAAATATGTCCGCTTCGGGCCTAACGCAGGCTTGGCCGGTAACCCGGCTTGACATATTCGAGTATGTCGAGCCGTTCAGCTATGTCGAGTCATTCGGGTATTTCGAGTCATTCGGTATTCGAGTATCCCGCGCACACGCGCCAGCTGTTCATCTAGCGCGTGATGTGTTGATACAGCTGTTCGTTGAGGATGCTCCAGTGTTCCTTATGCCAAGGTCCGAACTTTTCTTCACCGAGGAAAGCGCAGGTCGCGTGATGTTCACGGTCAACCCACAAGAAGGCACCTGAAACTCCGAAGTGGCCCACAGTTGTTTGCGGGAAGGAAGGGCCGGTCCAATGCGGGCTCTTTCCCCCTCTGATCTCGATACCCAGTCCCCACGGGCACGGAGTGTGTCTGCCGTAACCGGGGACAACCCCGGCAAGTTCAGGGAACTGCGGCGACATGGCCTGTGCGGCAAGGTCGGGTGAAATAAGGGTGGGATGAAGCATTTCCTGGCCGAGGGCGAGCAGGTCGTCCACGCAGGCGTGGCCGCCCCAAGCGGGTGAACCCGTCACCGTAGCGCTCAGCATCCCTAAAGGCTCGAAGACGCTTTCTTCAATCCACCGCCCAATCGGCATTCCGCTTGCTTCTTCAAGGACGTCACCCAGCACCTCAAAACCCGCGTTTGAGTAAACGCGGCGGCGCGCGGGACTGAACTGTGCCGCGCGTGACTCAGCGGGAAGACCTGAAGCGTGAGCAAGGAGGTGCCGCAGTGTTGATCCTTCAGGCCCTGCCGCGTCCTCCAGTGACACCATCCCCCGGTCCACGGCGACGAGGGCTGACCAGGCGGTACACAGTTTCGTCACCGACGCTAAAGGGCGAACTTCGCGTGTCTGACCGACCTCGATCAGGCGCTGATCGCCACGAAGGAGGACGTAGGAGTGGGCGAAGGGGATATCGACCGGTGAGTTCCCTGCCAGTGTCACCAAGGATCCTTTCTTTAAAGGAGTACCTGGACCCACCTTAGCCGCAGAGGGTACGGCTCGCCCAGGCGCCCGCTCTGCTTCTCTCACTCTTCAACGCGCCCACTCTTCAGCACGCCCAACGCTCAAGCAGGTCCAGCACTCACACGAACTCAATACTCAAGCAGGCCGACTCCTCACGGAAAACTCTCTAAGGTAGACCAGCCCTTAGGCTGAGCAGCATCTTGGGCTGCTCAGCCCCTTGGGCCAACCAGGCTTCAGAGAGCCATCCAATTTGCGAAGATCCCGATCCTTCCTCACCCGTTCCTAGACCTTTCCTCGCTCGGGCGTCAGCCTTTCTCGATTCTGCGAACAGGAGGCAAAAATCTGCGCTCAGCTCAAAAACTCAGCCCTCCTGATCGGCTTCCTCATCCGAAGCTGCGGCAAGACTCATGACAAGACCATCAACGTCTTGGGCATAATCGACTGCCACCCGATCGCCCTCGGCAACTTCACCTGAAAGAATCATCTTCGCAAGCCGGTCGCCGATCTCTTTTTGGATGACGCGACGCAAAGGACGCGCACCGAAAGCCGGATCGTAACCCACGCGAGTGAGCCACGCACGTGCAGCTTCGCTCACCTCAAGACTGATCCGCCTGTCAGCAAGCCTGCGCCCGAACTCTGCGACCATGAGGTCAACGATCCCAGCGAGTTCATCGGCACCAAGAGGAGTGAACATGATCGTCTCATCGAGTCGGTTCAAGAACTCCGGCTTGAAACTACGACGCACAACCTCCATCACGGCCTCTTGACGTTCGGATTCGGACAGCGCCTGGTCAACGAGGAACTGCGAACCAAGATTCGAGGTGAGGATCAGGATCGTGTTGCGGAAGTCCACAGTTCTGCCCTGACCGTCGGTGAGGCGCCCGTCGTCGAGGACTTGGAGCAAAATGTCGAAGACCTCCGGGTCTGCCTTCTCGATTTCGTCCAGGAGGATCACCGAATAGGGACGACGACGCACAGCTTCAGTGAGCTGACCGCCCTGCTCGTATCCGACATACCCCGGAGGGGCACCGACGAGGCGCGCTACCGAGTGTTTCTCGGAGTACTCCGACATATCGATGCGGATCATCGCCCGTTCGTCGTCAAAAAGAAAGTCTGCGAGCGACTTCGCCAGCTCCGTCTTACCGACACCGGTGGGTCCAAGGAAAAGGAAGGAACCGTCAGGCCGGTTCGGGTCGGCGATACCGGCACGCGAACGACGCACCGCATCGGCGACCGCTTGCACCGCTTTTGTCTGACCGACAAGGCGGTGCCCGATCTCTTCTTCCATGTTGACCAGCTTGTCCGTCTCGGTCTGCAGGAGCTTACCTGTGGGAATACCGGTCCAGGACTCCACGACCTCAGCGATCTCTGCCGGTCCGACTTTCTCGGCGATCATCGGAGTCTGTGGGCGTTCTTCAAGCTCAGCGCTGGCTTCGGCCTCTGCGATTTGACGCTCAACCGCCGGTATTTCACCGTTTTGCAAGCGTCCTGCTTCCTCCCAACGGTTCTCACGGATCGCAAGCTCCAGTTGGGTACGCAGATCGTCGAGGCGCACGCGCAGGTCACCGACCTTATTGTGTCCGGCTTTCTCAGCTTCCCAACGGCTTGTGAGCGCGGTCAGTTCCTCTTGTTTATCGGCCAGGTCGGCGCGAAGTTTGTCGAGGCGCTCCTGTGTCGCTTCATCCTTCAGATCAGGATCGGACTCAGTCAGGTAGGACTCTTCCATGCGAAGACGGTCCACCTGGCGTCGCAGTTCGTCAATTTCGACGGGACTTGAGTCGAGTTCCATTCTCAGTCTGGAGGCCGCTTCGTCGATCAGGTCAATCGCCTTATCGGGAAGTTGCCGCCCGGTGATGTAGCGGTCAGACAGTCCTGCTGCTGCGACGAGGGCACCATCACTGATCGTGACTTTGTGGTGAGCCTCGTATTTCGGGGCAATGCCGCGCAGAATCGCAACCGTGTCCTCAACGCTCGGCTCACCAACAAAGACTTGCTGGAAACGACGTTCGAGGGCGGGATCCTTTTCAATATGCTCACGGTATTCGTCGAGGGTGGTGGCTCCGACCATGCGGAGTTCACCTCGGGCGAGCATGGGTTTGAGCATGTTGCCCGCGTCCATCGCCCCTTCTGATCCGCCGCCCGCACCGACGACTGTGTGGAGTTCATCAATGAAGGTGATGATCTGCCCGTCGGAGCGTTGGATTTCCGCAAGAACAGCTTTGAGGCGTTCTTCAAACTCGCCGCGATATTTCGCGCCCGCAACCATTGAGGAAATGTCGAGGGCGACGAGGCGCTTATCACGCAGGGATTCTGGTACGTCACCGGCGACAATGCGCTGTGCGAGGCCCTCAACGACGGCGGTTTTCCCGACGCCCGGTTCTCCGATGAGGACCGGGTTGTTCTTTGTGCGACGAGAAAGAACTTGAACGACCCGACGAATCTCGCAGTCGCGTCCGATCACGGGGTCGAGTTTTCCTTCGCGGGCCACTTCGGTCAGGTCACGCCCGTACTTCGTCAGGGCCTCAAAGGAACCCTCTGGGTTGGGTGAGGTGATGGGTTCGGGACGGAGCTTTTTCAGCGCAGTCTGCAGTGCTTCGCCGCCTGCGCCCGTTTCGCTGAGGATCCTTCCTGCTTCGCTTGAAGAATCAGCGAGGGCGATGAGGAGGTGTTCGGTGGAGACGTAGGCGTCACCGCCGTCTTGCGCCAGCTTTTGTGCGGCACTGATGACGTCAACGAGGGCGCGCGAGGTCTGTGTTTGGGGTGCGCTTGCGCCTTGGAGTGCGGGAAGCGCGATGAGCGCGTTGCGTGTGCGCGCTCCGATGCTGCGCCGATCAGCTCCGACGGAGTCGATGAGGGAGTTTGCGATCCCGTCTTTTTGTTCGAGGAGGGCTTCGAGGAGGTGGAGCGTGTCTACGCTCGGGTTTCCTGCCGCGCGGGCAGCCTCGACTGCCCCGGCAAGGGCCTCTTGGGCCTTGGTGGTGAATTCCTTCGTCATCATCATCCCTTCTTGCGCGTCGTTTTCACGACGCACCCTTGACCCAAGACCACAGCCTTGAGTCTGTTCTGCTCAACTTTCTGGAATTGAGTGTACTCCACTCAACTCTGGATGTCACGAAGAAAAACCGACACGGCACCCGCCCTCGCATATAGCGGTGTTAGGAAAACGTTAACGCACACTAGGCACAAGCCGATCCGGTGCTTAAGTGAGAGTCATGCTTGCAGACATCCTGATGATCCTCACGACAATCGCAGCCTTTTCCACGCTGGAAGCCTGCGTGAAAGCGGTGCGGAAACTATGAGCTGGGACTTCATCATCGGCGCCATCTTGAATGTGGCAGCAATCGTCTACGTCTTGATTGCCCTCATTGATCCGGAGCGATTCTCGTGAACACAGTCCTCACAGGATTCATCCCCTTCTTCGTCGTGATCAGCGCACTCGCCGCCACCTACCTCCCGCTGGGCAACTACCTGGGCCGAGTCTTTACAAGCGAACACCACTTCCCCCTCGAACGCCTTTTCTACCGCGCAATCGGCATCCGGCCAGACGCGAAACAACACTGGTCGAAATACGCCACCAGCGTCCTGAGCTTTTCCGCAATCAGCATCCTCTTCGTCTACCTGCTCCAACGCACACAGCAATGGCTGCCACTGAACCACGGAAAAGACCCTGTTTCCTGGGATCAAGCCTGGAATACGGCGGTGTCCTTCACCACCAACACCAACTGGCAGTCCTATTCCGGTGAAACCACCATGACCATCCTCACTCAGATGATGGGTTTAGCCGTGCAGAACTTCCTCTCCGCTGCGGTCGGTATTTCTGTGGCAATCGCGCTGGTACGGGGCCTGAGCAACCGAAAAGGCGACGGCGATATCGGGAACTTCTGGGTTGACCTGACTCGCACTGTGTTGCGTGTTTTACTGCCGCTCGCCGTCCTCGGCGCACTCGTACTGATCTCACAAGGTGTCATCCAGAACTTCTCCGCCCCACAGACCATTCAGACCATCACCGGCGGCACTCAAACCCTCCCAGGTGGCGCCCTCGCCTCCCAGGAAGTCATCAAAGAACTCGGCACCAACGGTGGAGGCTACTTCAACGCCAACTCCGCACACCCCTTTGAGAACCCAAATGCCTGGACCAACATGCTTGAGATTTTCCTCATCTTGGTGATCCCTGTAGCGCTGACCAGGGCATTCGGTGTCATCGTCGGTGACAAACGCCAAGGCTGGGCAATCCTGTCCACGATGGCCACCCTGTACTTCCTCTCCCTTACGCTCGTCACGACCATCGAGTCTGCCCTGCAGAACTGTCCAGGTGGCGGCATGGAAGGCAAAGAACTGCGTTTCGGGATCATTCCCAGCTCACTTTTCGCCGTGAGCACCACGATGACCTCCTCCGGCGCTGTCGATAGCTTCCACTCCAGCTATTCACCACTGTCCGGGGCCGTGTTGATGGTGAACATGCTGCTCGGAGAAATCAGCCCCGGCGGCGTCGGTTCAGGTCTGTACGGGATGCTTGTCATCGCCATTTTGACCGTCTTCATCGCCGGTCTGATGGTCGGCCGCACCCCCGAATACCTCGGCAAACACATCGGGGTCAAAGAAATTACCACAGTCTGCCTTTTCCTCCTCGTCATGCCGATGCTCGTCCTTGCCGGTGTCGGTATCTCCAGCATGTTGCCATCCACACTGAACTCGGTCTCAACGCAAGGTCCGCACGCTTTTTCTGAGATCATCTACGCCTACACCAGCGCAGCGAACAATAACGGCTCTGCCTTCGCCGGTTTTCACTCACACACCCCGTGGTTCAACATGAGCCTTGGCTTCGCCATGCTTTTTGGTCGTTTCATTCCCATTGTCATGGTGTTAGCTCTTGCGGGCGGCTTCGCCAATCAGAAGCCAGCCGCTCACACCTCAGGAACACTACCGACCCACCGCCCACTTTTCGTGGGCCTGACCGTCGCTATTGCACTGATCGTCAGTGCCCTGACTTTCCTTCCCGCCCTCGCTCTTGGACCATTGACGGAAGCCCTGTCATGACTAGTTCTTCTCCCGCAGCTTTTTCTCCCACAACTCTCAAAGCCGCGCTGCCTTTGGCTGTGCGCAAAATGAATCCGCGACACTTGATCGCTACCCCGGTGATGTTTCTCGTTGAAGTGGGTGCCGCATTCACTCTGATCCTCACCATCGCCGCCCCCTCGCTCTTCAGTCTTTCCCTCACCTTTTGGCTGTGGCTAACCGTCCTCTTCGCTACCCTCGCCGAAGCGATCGCCGAAGGACGCGGAAAAGCACAGGCCGACTCGCTGCGCGCCGCACGCAGCAGCGCCGACGCCGCCAAGCTCAACTCCGACAGCGATATGCGAAGCGCTCTGTTAAATCCCGCCGCGCACACCACCGAAGTGGCCGCCGCAGATCTTGTTCCCGGTGACATCATCATCGTTGCCGCAGGTCAGCAAATCCCCGCCGACGGCGATGTCGTCCTCGGTGCCGCCAGCATCGACGAATCCGCCATCACGGGAGAATCCGCACCCGTCATCCGTGAAGCCGGAGGTGACCGCAGCGCCGTTACCGGAGGGACGCAAGTACTTTCCGATGTCATCGCCGTTGAAGTGACCACCATGCCAGGAGAAAGCTTCATGGACCGGATGATCGGCCTCGTCGAGGGCGCACAGCGTAAAAAGACCCCGAACGAGCTGGCGCTCGCTTCCCTGCTGCATGTCCTCACTCTGATTTTCCTCATAGTGATCTTGACGCTTGCCCCTATGGCCGCTTTCAACGATGCTGAACAATCACCGCTGGTGCTGGTCGCATTACTTGTCTGCCTGATCCCCACCACTATTGGTGCTCTGCTGTCCGCTATCGGTATTGCCGGTATGGATCGGCTCGTGCAGCACAATGTGTTAGCCATGTCCGGGCGCGCTGTGGAAGCCGCCGGTGACGTGGCAACCCTGCTCTTAGACAAGACTGGCACCATTACTTTCGGTAATCGTCAGGCATCACAGTTTTACGAGGTCGGTGCCACCTCACATGAAGAACTACGCTACGCATGTCAGCTTTCCTCCCTGGCTGACACCACTCCTGAAGGTCGTTCCATCGTTGAGCTGGCCGAAAAAGAATCCGGCGAAAGAATCACCGAAGACGCATACGTCGCAGCTTCATTCATCCCCTTTACGGCACAGACCCGAATGAGCGGTATCGCATTCCCACAAAATGCGGATGATCCTGCCCGAAAAATCGTTAAGGGTGCAGCCACGGAAATCGTGAAACTCATGCGAAGGATAGGCGGCACTATTCCCGAAGGGGTGGAAGACATTGTGCAGCGTATCTCCAAGGCGGGTGGCACCGCGCTGGTGGTCGCTGAAATTGTCGGTGACGAGGACGCAGAGGGCCTACATTCCGCTCAGGTTTTAGGTGTCATTTACCTCAAGGACGTTGTGAAACCGGGGATGCGGGAACGCTTTGAACAGCTGCGCAGAATGGGTATTCGCACCGTGATGATTACGGGCGACAATGCGATCACCGCGCGCGCAATTGCGCAAGAAGCCGGTATCGATGATGTTTTAGCAGAAGCCACGCCGGAGCAAAAGCTGGAGTTGATTCGTCAAGAGCAAGCGAAGGGACGCTTGGTCGCTATGACCGGTGACGGCACTAACGATGCCCCCGCACTCGCTCAAGCGGATGTCGGTGTCGCGATGAACTCCGGTACCTCGGCAGCGAAAGAAGCGGCAAACATGGTGGATCTGGATTCAGACCCCACAAAATTGATTGACGTAGTGGGAATTGGCAAACAATTATTAATGACACGCGGCGCACTCACAACATTTTCCATCGCCAACGACGTAGCGAAGTATTTTGCCATTATTCCGGCAATGTTTGTCACCGCGATACCTGCGCTGAACGCGCTCAACATCATGGGCCTACATTCACCGCAAAGCGCCATTCTCTCAGCCGTTATTTTTAACGCATTAATCATCGCGGCATTGATTCCCCTGGCTCTCAAGGGCGTGACATATCGAGCTGCATCAGCGGCTTCGCTCCTGTCACGTAACCTATTGATTTTCGGACTCGGTGGAATCCTTGCGCCTTTTGTTGGAATCAAGCTGATTGATGTGTGTCTGGCGGGAGTATTCGGGCTTTAAGGGTTGATGCACAGCGACACTGCACCTCCCACTCCTCATCGCAACCTCTCACCCGCACCGCCACCCGCACCTCAAAGAATCACAACCCACACAGAAAGGGGAAGAAAACGTGAACACCACACTCAGGATGTTTCTTACCACCCTCAAAGCATTCCTCCTCTTTACTCTCCTCCTCGGCCTGCTCTACCCCGCAGCAATCTGGACCCTCGGCCGCATATGGTCTGAAAAAGCCGACGGCTCTTTGATCACAAACTCCGCAGGTGAAATCCAAGGATCAGCCTTGATCGCACAGGAAGTGACGACACCGGGGTTTTTCTATCCGCGACCATCGGCTGCAGGAAAAGACGGCTACGACGCAATGAACTCTGCGGCATCCAATCTTTCACCCCGCAGTAAAGAGTTTCAGGCCGAAGTGGACAAGCGCCGCACAGTCGTTGCCGAACGCGAAGGCATCGACCCGAATCAGGTTCCCGTAGAGGCCCTCACCGCCTCCGGCTCAGGGCTGGATCCTCATATTTCTGAAAGCTATGCGCACCTTCAGCTTCCTCGCGTTGCCCGCGAGACACATCTTCTGGAAGACCAGATCGAAGGCTTCATCTTAGAGTGCAGCGAAAATGCCTTCACTGAGCCAGCTTCACGCAGTGGAAGTCGCTTAGTGAATGTCGTCAAACTCAACGCCAAAGTGGCAGAAGCTGTGCGCGCAAACACTTCACCTCATTCGTGATCGACTCAAGTGTGCTGATTTGACCAGCGATAAAGAGGAGCGAGGTGTAAAAGAATGAAAAGGGAAAGGAGGGCACAACAGCACACAGTGACACACGAGCGGGTCAATGGAGTAGGTGAAAGCAGAATGCAGCATCGAGGAAAACTCAAGGTCTATCTCGGATTTGCGCCGGGTGTCGGTAAAACATGCGCCATGCTGGACGAAGGTCATGACCTGTACGGGCGCGGACATAAAGTCGTCGTCGGCTTAGTCGAACACCACGGCAGGGCACATACGAAGAGCCTCCTTGAAGGGCTACCCGTTATCAATACCCGCGAGGTGATGTACCGAGGCAATCCCTATCGTGAACTCGACGTGGACGCAATCATTGCTGCGGAACCTGAGTATGCACTGATAGACGAGCTGGCTCACACCGTTGTGGGTCAAGAAGAAAGCAAGGACTTCCTTCCGCAACGCAAACGCTGGCATGATGTGTATCAGCTGCTGGATATGGGGATTGATGTCATCTCCACTATGAATATTCAGCACTTGGAATCACTGAACGATGTCGTCGCAGCAATCACCGGCGTGCGCCAGTTAGAGACTATTCCCGACAAAGTGCTCCGCGATGCCGACGAAATTGAGCTGGTTGATCTTAGTCCCGACGCATTACGCATACGCTTATCACGAGGTGAAATCTACCGTAAAGAACAAGCGGAACTGGCTCTGCGCAAATATTTTCGCCCCGGCAACCTCACCGCATTACGCGAACTGGCTCTTTTGTGGTTAGCCGACAAAGTTGAGGAAGTCCTGGATCAGTACCGCGAAGAGCAGAA
Source organism: Pauljensenia sp. (assembly GCA_029983625.1). Lineage (GTDB taxonomy): Bacteria > Actinomycetota > Actinomycetes > Actinomycetales > Actinomycetaceae > Pauljensenia. The sequence goes on from JASBZF010000018.1 coordinate 14,195, forward strand.
CATCGAAGATCACTGGATGACTCGGGAACGTGTTGTGGTGGCAGTGCGCGACGGGGCAAATGCGGAAGCCATGATTCGCAGAGGCGCGCGAATGACCGGAAGGGTTGCCGGTCGTGAAATGATCGTCGTACACATCACCGCAGAAGATGACGGACTGGATCGCGGATACCTCACTCGCCTCCGCAAACTCCAGGATCTGACCGAATCACTCGGCGGTCAATGGCGCACCCTTGTCGGCGATAGCGTGCCAGAGATTTTGCTGGAGTTTTCCCGCACGGTGAATGCTTCGCAGCTCGTCATCGGCTCTGAGCGGGGCATTCGCCGCTATGTGGGACTGAGTATTACGCAAAGAATCATCGACCAAGCCGGACCCATTGACGTCCATATTATTTCGAGCAGCACCCCTCAGAAAACACAACATCGACGCACATTCCGCTCGCAGTTTTCTCGCCCTCGGCACATCACCGGCTGGGCATTGGCCTTCTTCGGTCCGGTGTTGTTAACACTGTTACTGTGGAACTTAGACACCGGCCCAGAATTTCTGGGAGTGCTCTTGCTGGCGTATCTCATTCCCGTGGTCTTTGCCGCGATGGCGGCCGGTTTACTCCCGGCACTCGCAGCAGTCATGCTCGGATCTTTGCTCGCCAATTGGTACTTTATTGACCCTGTTTTCACTATGAGTATCACCAATCCTGCAAGCATGGTGCAGATTGTGATCTTCTGTGTTATCGCCGCAGCGGTAGCAACGGTAGTGGAGCACTCCGAACGTCGCCGCGAGGCCGCTGATCGGAGTTTAAATCAGGCAGTGGTCATGTCAGAACTCGCCCACGGTGTCATTCATGACGGCGACAATCTCGCCCACCTGGTTCATGCGTTAGCGGATACCTTTTCGATGGAACGGGTCGATGTGCAGCGCTATTCATCGGAACGTAAAAACTGGCTGACAATTGTCACCACTGCCGAGCAGGGACTTTGTGAACCCTGGCCCGCTCAGCTTCCCATGTCTAAGGTCACCTCCGGCGATGATCTGCGCTTACTACTCAGCGGCCATGAATTAACCGCAGCTGAAACCGCGATGATTGCAGCTCACGGATCGCGAATTCGCGCATTACTGGACAATGAAGAAATCGTGGCAATGCGACGTGCCACCGCAGCTATGGAAGCCGGTCATCGTGTCGGCAGCGCCGTCTTGACCGCAGTGTCCCATGATTTACGCACGCCGCTGGCCAGCATTAAAGCCGCTGTCTCCAGTATGACGATGGATGACGTTGAACTCGACGAAGATTCACGCCGTATTCTCCTAGAGACCATTGAAAGTTCTGCGGACCGCTTGGAAGTTGTCATTGGTAATCTTCTGGATGCCAGCCGCCTTGACTCCTACTCGCGACGAGTGGAAAGCCGGAAAGTCAGTGTGAACGATGTCGTTGATGCTGTATGTGCTGAATTACCAGAAGCCGCTGCTCATCTCACACGTGACATCGACCCCGAAGCTCACAGTGTGAAAGGTGATCCTGGGTTCATTCAACGGATTATCTCCAATATTGTGATGAATGCTCGCCAGTATGCTCCAGAATCACAATTAACGATCCGAACTCGACTGAGCACAGGCAGTTCTTCATCCTCGTCCTACACCTCTGAAGTTGAAACTGTGGACATTGTGATGATCGATCACGGCAAAGGTATTCCTGAAGACAAACTGAAAGATGTTTTCCAACCCTTCCAGCGTCTTGGTGACTATTCCACACATTCTCAAGGACTGGGCCTCGGCTTAGCTGCTGCCGCCCGCTTTGCTGACGCGATGGGAGGCACAATCCATGCCGAACACACTCCCGGCGGCGGAGCCACCTTTGTGTTGACGCTTCCCAAAGCCAGTGTGGAGCATAAAGAGCAGGAGGTGCCAACAGAGGGCGAGGACGAGATTCCCGCGCCCATCGAGCAAAACACACACGGCTAAAAGGAAAGCTGAGGAATACAAGCGAATGAGTTTAAGCAAAAGCGCTGAGAGTCGTGAGGCTCACAACCAAAGAACAACAGGGAAAGAGTGTTCTTTCGCTACGAATCCAAAGATTCTCATTGTGGAAGACGATCTTGCGATTGCACGTACACTGCTTGTCAGCCTCAAAGCTCGCGGCTACCTTCCCACGGTGGTTCAAAGTGCGACGCGGGCATTAACTGCAGCGAATGAGTGGAAACCTGATGCCGTGCTGCTCGACCTGGGCCTTCCTGATCTCAGCGGCTTGGAAGTTCTGCGTTCTTTACGTCGCTGGAGTGAGGTGCCGGTACTCATTGTGTCCGCACGCCATGATGAAGCCGGGAAAATCAACGCCCTCAACGAAGGAGCCGATGATTACATCACCAAGCCCTTCTCTATGGGTGAATTACTCGCCAGATTGCGAGCGAATCTCCGTCGAGCAGCCTCGAATGCATCAGAAGAAGAATCACAGATCAGTTCAAAAGACGGATATTTAGTGGTTGATTTAGCGCGGCGACAGGTCTTTGTGAATGCTGAGTTTATCCATCTCACTCCGCGCGAATGGGATATTCTCGCCTATCTCGTACAGCATCGCGGCAGACTGGTCACCAAAGTTGAACTGCTCCACAAGATCTGGGGTACACAGTATGAGAAGGAAACAAACTACTTGCGCGTCTATATTTCCCAGTTACGCCACAAGATTGAACCGGAAAGTACTCGTCACACTTATCTGCACACCGAAGTCGGTGTGGGCTATCGGATGGTGCTCGACGGTGCCTAGATGTCTGTGTGTGTCTGCTACCGGATAGCTTCACGAATCAGAAGGATCTTCTGGAACGCCGAAACGTTGATCGATCTCTTCAAAAAACTGCAGGGTCGTAGCGATTGCACAGCGGCAATGCACAAGAAGCTGCTCGTCAGTGACCCCGTGCTCTAAATCGATAGTGAACTCTGCACACACTTCCAAAGCATCACCCTCAGCTTCACGGAAATACCCCTTTGGCCACAGGTATGTGCGATGCCAGTCTTCAATCGTCAGCAAAAGCTCACTACGGTGTTCACGCGCAATAAGTCCACGTCTTATAGCAAAGACAGAAAAGATTTCCTTCTGCTTACCTATCATGCGGAAGTAGAACATCGAACGATCCCAAGCTGAAGCGATGTCACCGTCTTGGTCGAACTGCCACTTCCATTCTTGCGCATCGAAAAGAAGGCCAATGCGTTCCAAGGTCGGCACACTAAGAGTGTCAGATTGACGGGCCAAATCCTCTAACACATCTCCAGTGGACGTGTGCGTTGAAGTTTCAGAGGACACTTGATCGACAGATTCAGCCACGTCTGAAGACAAAGAGTCCTCATCGTGAACATGCGATAGCTCGCGATCTTCATTTTTAAAACGATCGGATAGCCAAGAAAAGATCCCCAATGTCAGTCACCGACCCTTTCGATCAGCTCCTGGAAGAATTGACAAGCCGTGCTCAGAGTACAGTCGATCTGTTGGAAGAGCTGCGCATCACTTGCTCCATGCTTCCAATCGACACAATGATCGATCTCAATCCGCAAATCACCATCATCTGTGATGCGATACGTCACCCTCGGCCAGAGTGTGCGACGATGCCATTCGAGGATAAACTCTCGGACTTCATCGAGGTGCCTCAAAGAAAAAGAACGATTGAGATAACCTTGAACCCTAAGGATTGTTGTGTCATCACCAACAATCAGGAAGAAAAAAGTATTTCCGTCCCAGATCCCACCAAGATCACCGTCGTTATCAACGAACCATTTCCATTTTTGTGAATCCAGGATAGCTTTCAAACGCTCTTGAGTGATTGGTGCAACTGCGGAAGATGCTCCGGATAAGGGAACCTCAACATCCTTTGAGTCCATCATTTACCTCGTTCTTCACTCATTGAGAAAGCGTAGCAAAATCCGTAGGATTGTGGCCCATCTGCGAAGCTTCAATTCAGATCAGCAAAGAGCACACACTCGCACACCAGAAAGCTTTTAGCTCCTCAAGCCTGAACTTTTAAGAATTGCCTTACGACGCCGCCCCACCATGACGATCCACACAATCCCAGCGATGAGCATCACACAGCCAATAAGACCGATCACCGTACCAATCAGCAATCCTGTCAGAACAGAACCCGTAATCGCATCCACCGTCACTCCGGTAATACCAAGCAGATGAGACGTGCCCTCCATCTGGCATTCCACAGTGTAGGTACCCTCAGTAAGATTCGAGCCGATAAAAATCCCATGACCCGTCGCTTCTAAGGGCACCACACCCGAAGCAGAACGTAAATCACAGGAGTACACATCGCCTGACTGTGCAGCCACAACGTACACCCCTGATTCATCGACCTGAACCGTGTCACCCGAAGAAATCGGGGTCATCGAATTCATAAAAGAGGGCGTGCTTATTCCACTAAAAATAGTGACGAAAAAAGCGACCGGCGCAACAATCACGGCGACAAGTACACCGACAATCATCAAGGCAATAGGCCCTGCACGACCGGGAAGCTTCACGACAGGCACCGGATATCCGCCCGCCCATCCCTGAGGAACAGCATCAGGAGTCTGCGCGTTCTGCTGAGCCTGAGCTCCAGAGTAGCTTCCGTAAGTCGTTTCGGCCTGAGCATCCACTGCTCCGTACTGCGGCCACGGGGTCTGTTGAGAATCCGAAGATGAAGAGATCGGTTCTGAATCCGACGAACGCTGTCCGTAGCGGGGTTCATCATTCATCTGCGGCACCATCAATCCTCCACACTCAGCGAAAAACATTCACTCACAGCTTAGCGGACCCGAATCGGACACACCGTGGAAACTCCCCTGAAATCTCCCGGACCCTCCCTCATCCTCACTCGCACTCAGGACACGTCTCAGTCCGCAACAGCCCCGCCCTCGATACCCGCAGCACCAAGGCGTTCAGCACGAAGCTCACACACCCCCGGAACCTCAAGCGGCTCCAGATCCGCACCGATCGCACGCGACAACAACAGATCCGCAAGCTCAGGATTCCTCGCAAGAACCGGCCCGTGCATGTAGGTCGCAATGATTGAACCTTGAAGCACTCCGTCATAGGCGACCAGACCAGGCACCTGGCCTTCTGGACAACCATTACCCACTCCCTTAAGGACACGCCCTAAAGGACGCGCATCTGAACCGAGCACAGTGCCGCCACCGTGATTCTCAAAACCCGTCAGCGGCGAAGACAAGCCATCCAAGAGCGGAGCGGTCACGAGTTCACCGATAGAACGCGCCCCCTGAGGATCAGTCGTCACATCAAGGACACCCATACCTTCGACGCGCTCACCGCGCGCATCCCGATACCACAACCCCAGCACCTGCAAAGACGCGCAGATCGCCAAAAGAGGACGGCCCGCCTCAAGCCCCCGGAAGAGACCCCGGTCTTCGCGGAACTTCTGAGCCGCTAAAGACTGCGCCGCATCCTCACCACCGCCAAGAGTGTACAGATCCAGTTCGGAAGGAATCGGATCAGAAAGGCCGACCTCCACAATTTCCGCTCCGAAACCGCGACGCTTCGCCCTCTGAGCAAGAACCATCGCGTTCCCCGTGTCACCGTAAGTACCTAAAACCTCAGGCATGAGAACGCCGATACGCAGGACGGATTCACGATTCACCTGTTCTTCTCCCTCGACTCAAGGACCGTCTTAAAATCGCGCAGAGCCGTGTAGTTGAGGAGCATTTCAACCCGCCCAGGCTCTACACGCTTCAGCGCTTCCATCGGGGTATCCCCCAGCTCGCAGTGGATATTCGCATATTCAAGACGCACCGCAAGATCCGCACCGCGCTCACCGCAAGCGATCACCCGAGGAACACAGTCCCGCCCTCGAATCAGCCCACTGAAATCCACATCCCACAACCAGGACAAATCCTGACCATCCGGGACCTGGCCATTAACTCCAATCACAACCTGAGCGACACGTGAATTCACCATCGACATCGCTTCTTGCCAGCCAGCGGGATTCTTCGCGAGCATAATCCGCACAAGGCGGCCCTCGATATCGTGGAGCGAATAGCGTCCCGCGACCTCACTCACCGTAGAGACGGCGCGAAGCGCCTCCTGCGGATCAGCACCTAAAGCAAAAGCTGCCACAAGAGCTTGGGCGGCATTACCCAGATTTGCCCGCCCAGGAAGCTGAACATGAAGGTCGAGGGCGAAGCCGTCCGGTCCGATGAGACGGGCACGCGGGCCCTTTTCCCCTGCGGGCATAACCTCAATATCTTCCAAATGCCAGTGAGGAACTGGTCGTTCTCGCAGGTCAGGCAAAGGTTCACCGGGATACGAGGGGATCAGATGCCACGAAGAGCCTTCGCGGACCACCCTTCCGCCACGCGGATAGGCAGCAGAATCTCCACTCCACGCAGCGCCCGCTGCCACCCACACCACCTTCTTCGCATCAGCGGCAGCCGAAACAATCAAGGGATCGTCACAATTTGCCACAATAAGTGCCTGAGGATGCGCATTCACGGCCTCACGTAGACGACGTTCCACAGAGCCGATCTCCCCGACTCGATCAAGCTGGTCACGCGACAAGTTCAAAAGCACCACAGCCGCCGGACGCACCTGCTGCGCGATGAGCGGCACGTGCATTTCATCAACTTCGAGGGCGGAAAAGCTTGCCCTCGGTTCATTCATCAGGGCGGTGACAATACCGGAAGTCATGTTGTCGCCATTCGTGTTGGAAGCGACAACTCCGCAGGTCGATAAAGCCGCACGCAGCATCCGCGTCGTCGTTGACTTACCGTTCGTTCCCGACACGATCACCGAAGACATCGATGCAGCTAATTCACGCAGCACCTCAGGGTTGAGACGAAGAGCGATCTCACCGCCGATCATGCCACCTGATCCTCGTTTAAGGGCGCGCGAAGCAGCCGCAGCGCTTCGTCCAGCGCCCCCCG
>JASBZF010000019.1 GCA_029983625.1 Pauljensenia sp.
TGAGGTGCTCCGGCTGCGCCAGGACCTGTCGAAGTCCTCGGTGAAGAAGTACCAGGCCATGCTCGCCGTCGCAGGCAGCGATGGACGGGCGCGAGGGCTCATCCAGTACATGGGGGCCGGCCGTACCGGACGCTTCGCCGGACGGCTCATCCAAGTGCAGAACCTGCCGCGCAACCACATGCCCGACCTCGCTTCTGCCCGCAGCCTCCTCACGGCCGGCAACAGTGACGCCCTCGAACTGCTCTACAGCCTGCTACCAGACACCCTAAGCCAGCTCATCCGCACCGCCTTCATTCCCAGCCAGGGCCACCGGTTCATCGTCGCCGACTTCAGCGCGATCGAAGCCCGCCTACTGGCCTGGCTCGCCGGTGAAGAAGGAACCCTACAGGCCTTCTGTGAAGGCAAAGACCTCTACTGCCAGACCGCGAGCCGCATGTTTGGTATCCCGGTCGAGAAACACGGAGCCAACAGCGAGCTGCGTCAGAAAGGGAAAATAGCAGTACTGGCCTGCGGATACGGCGGCTCGGTAGGAGCCCTCAAAGCCATGGGAGCACTACGCATGGGCCTTGATGAGGCCGAGCTCAAACCCCTGGTGGATGCCTGGCGGGATGCCAACCCAGCCGTGGTGCAGTTCTGGCGAGACATCGAACAAGCGGCCATCACCACCACCGAAACCCGAACCCCCACCCAGGTAGGGCGCATCCGGTTGTCTTACCGTTCCGGATGCCTGTTCATCACTCTGCCGTCGGGGCGGGAGCTGTGCTACCCGCGGCCCAGGCTCGGAGAGAACCGCTTCGGCATGACCAGCATCCTCTTCGACGGGGTCGATGGCACCACCCGCAAGTGGAGTCCGATCGAAACCTACGGTGGCAAGCTCACCGAGAACCTTGTCCAGGCAACCGCCCGTGACCTCCTGACCCACGCCATGCACCACGTCGACGCGGCAGGACACCGGATCGTGATGCACGTTCACGACGAGATCGTCGTCGACGAACCCACCAATGGTGCCAGCGTCGAAGACATCGTGGCGCTCATGACCAGGCTACCCACCTGGGCAAACGGCCTACCCCTCAATGCTGACGGCTACGAGTGCTCCTTTTACATGAAGGATTGAGCCAGGTTAGGGCAGGCGTTCAAGCCATTCGCTGATTAGGTCAAGATCGTGTTCCGGATCCTGAGCCGCAGGATACGCCGTGACTTCCAGGTAGTGCGGATGGATGATGCCGAGGCTGGTCAGGGGATGTTCTCGAACCCGGCAGACAGACAGCCCTTCTCGCAGGAGGTCCTCGGTCTTGGTGCTGTCAATGCTGCGCTTGTCTTGGTGCCAGTAGGCTCCGTCGTACTCGACCACAACCTGGTGTCCGGACAGTGTGATGAGAATGTCTACCTGCCAGGAACTATGGCCGGTGAATGAATCTGAGTGAATACGTTGGCCAGAACTAACCTTCTTCCAGCGTTTTCTTGCAGCCTCGAAATAGCGCAACTCCACACTGGACTTACCACTGGTTCGGCACTGAGGGCACCCCGAACCGTTGATTCTCGAGGCAGGCATAGCTTGCCACCGATGCTCGGGATTCTGTGAGCAGATCCAGGTGGGAATCTGCGCAAGGTTGGACGCAAAAGGTCGGATATGCCAAGGTGTGAGGCTGTTTTCTGGAGCCCACTCCTGCGCGAGTTCCGGGTACTGGTATGCAAGAGAATCCAACACTGTGTGGCAGATAGGACAGCGATAGCGCTGATACTTATCCCGATCACGGACAACAGCCTGGAACTCATGGCCGCAAACTGGATCTTTCCACCACACCAGCCTCTTCGACGCTGGTGAGATCGATGCGAGGGTCAGTTTTGCGTTGCGTTCATGGTGCCACTGACTCGTCAGTTCAGGTGTCAACCGGGACCGGTTGGGGGCTACCTTGGCCGCTTCACGGTTCCTGCGCTTGGTCTCCAAGCCACGACAATACGGGCATGTCGAAGTCTTCCAATCTGCGGGCTCACAGTCGTAGGTTCACCGGTCATCTGGAGGAGGGATCAGGTGGGAGAGCGAGGGCGAAGGGAGGTGGGAGAGTGAAGGGGAAGGGAAGTAGCGAAGCGGCCCGTAGGATGACATGTATCCTGTGGGCCGCCGCGTGCTTGGGATGATCCGTGAGAACGGATCTACGACAGGTTCTGCGCTCTCAGATCGCGCGGGTCACCTTATCGGACTTCAGGCACTTGGTGCATACGTTAAGGCGCTTGGGGGTCCCATTGACCAGAGCGCGAACGCGCTGAATATTCGGATTCCAGCGGCGGTTGGTGCGAACGTGCGAGTGCGACACGCTCTTGCCGAAGCCGGGTCCCTTACCGCACACGTCACAAACGGCAGCCACGATGATCTCCTCGGTTTCCAGTTTTCCTGCGACCCCGCACTGAGGCGGGATGCTCGCCACGCGATGAGAGTCACCGCAGGCAACTATGGGAGGATACCGGATCGACGAGCTTGTCTCCAAGTTTTCTTCCTTCTTGCCACTGTCGGATCGCACACAAGCAACGCTCTTTTCCCTTCTTTCCTATGACAAAAGTGCGTCACAACAGAAAAGAATCACATCGAGACGGAGATAATGGGGGAGAGACAACGTGAAACACGTGTAAAACAAGGAGGAGTCGTGACAATCGATGCTTCGACCCTCGCGCAAGCCTTAGAAGCGGCAGCTTGTGAAAGTGCCACCCTGTCACCCTTCCTTGATGACCTCGACGGTTGGAACGGCTGCGACTGCGACACAGGTGCAAACGCCGCACTCACGCTGTCCGCGATGGCACAAGCGACGGCTCGTATCACAGGCTCCGCTTCCTTCACAGAGGGGCTTGAAGCAGCAGTGAACGAGGGACTGTCCTCGGCCTGCGGACATATCGGCGTGCTTGTGACAGCCCTCCTTGCCTCATGGGCGCACGAACTGGGTACAGCCCAGCCCGGTACAGTCCAACCCAGTACACCTCAGCCCGCTCCCATCGTGGTACGCCGGATGCTGAGAGCCACATTAAAAGGGCCGAGCGTGGAAGTTGCGCCCTCGCCCGCACTGACGGCTTGCATAGCAACAGCCGAGGAAGCGGTGCGCGACCTAGGGGACACCGTGATGAGCACCCCCTACCTCGTGTCCTGGTATTCGATGTCGATTCAAGAAGGACTCGTCGGAACAACGGATGAACGCACAGGAAGGATCGATCCTGGAGCCGCAGTCTTTGCCATTCTCTTCGCTTGTCTTGATGCAGCTGTCGGTAAAGATACGACGGTCCTTGAATCTTTAGCGAAGATGCTGTCTGAACTTGCCGACGCTCAGGGGAACGCACCCACTCCCGCGCTTCCCGCTCCCGAGCAGGCTTTCGCCGTTGACCTTGTGTGGCGTGCGACGCGCGAAGATGCGAAAGCCCATGTCAGTGCTCTTCGCGCGATGGGAACACGAGTGAGCCTCGTAGGGGTCGTGGACCCTTTCGGGGTGGGAACATGGCGCCTCCACGCCGACACTTCCGCCCCCCTTTCAGTTCGCCCCAAAGACGGCGCTCTGTTGCGCTTTCAGGTCGTGGATGCGCGCCCTGATGAGGAACTTGGCGTCGATGAATTAGATGAGGAAATCCTCACCCATCGCGGGGTACGGATTCTGGAACGTCGCCCTCTGAAACGTGTGGAACGAGCACGTGTTTTAGCCTGTACTCGCGCTCCGGGACTCGTGGAGGATCTTGCGAGAACAGGTGCTGTGGTTCTTCTCAATCCCTCGGGTGAAGACGGCGCGGGAATCGCCGCCCTCGCGCGTACTTCATCGACGAAAGCGACGTTGTTTATTCCCTGCGATGAGGCTTCAGCAATATTGGGGGAAGCAGTGCGCGAAGCACTGAATCGCCAAAACTGCGAAGAAAAAACACGGCTCATGGTGGCGGCAAGCCGTGATGACTTAAGTGCGTACCACGTCGCACACGAGTGCGCGGGTTCTTTCGTTCCTCAGCCAGGTGGTGCCCTTGTCCGTGATCAGATGAGCCAGATCCTCACCGATTCTGCGCGCTCTGCTCTGTGTGCGGTACAGACTCAAAAAATCGACGGTGACACGGTAAAAATCGCGGCCACACTTGCGGCTCTTATGGATTATGAGCCGAAGAAGTGGAGACTGCTCCTGTGCCGCTCAGACGGCCCAGATCTTGTCGCCCTCGTGCGTCAGATCCTCATCCACGAGGGCGCTTCACGTGCGACACGCGGTGGTATCGACGGATCACGTCACTTGCTCGATGAATCTTGTGAAGGACCAGATCTGGTCGTGATCGACGGAGGACAGGACTTAGGGAGCTTTGTGCAGGCGGTGAGTGGATGAACATTCAGGTGGCGAACGGATGAACGCCCTCGACGCTCCCCTCACTTTACGTCTCCCCGCAGCTCTTGCCCGTAAATTAGCGAAAGCGGGCATAGAAACTCTGGAGGATCTGCTTTTCAACGCGCCACGCCGCTACTACCACTGGGGAGCTTTAACTCCGATGTCTGTCCTCCGCAAAGGCGAAGAGGTCACGATTCTCGCGCAGGTGGAGTCTGCGCTGCTCCTTCCGAACCGCTCAAAACCGGGAGTTCGCCTTGAGATCCGTTTAACGGATGGAATATCGCGGATGAACGCAACTTTCTTTGCGTCTTCGGAACACAAACTCAGCCCTCATCTTCGCCTCTTGGTCCCGGGGGCTTCTTTCCTTTTTGCCGGTAAAGTCGGTGCTTATCGCGGCGCACTGTCCCTCGTTCACCCCAGTTTTGCGGGGATGGAAGGCGATGAGGAAGAAGCGCGCGCGCAGACAGAACGCCCGATCCCGATCTACGCCCAAACAAAGGGCCTGACCTCCTGGGTGGTGGCGCGCGCAGTCGGCATGGTTTTAGATTCTATGAAGGCCGAGGACGTGCCTGATCTGGTGCCGAGCGAGCTTCGCCACTCCTGGAACATGCCTTCGCGATTCCAAGCGTTACAGATGTTGCATCGTCCACGAAACGATGAGGAGGCCCGTCAGGCGCGCCGAGGCTTCGCGCTGGAGGAAGCTTTTCTCCTGGAATGTGTTCTCGCGGGCCGTCGTTTCGGTGCGCAATCCCTGATTGCTCCATCATGTCCGAAAGGGCAGGCGGTGGATGACTTTATCGCTTCTTTGCCTTTTTCTCTCACTGCTTCTCAAGAGGGGGCTTTGGGGGAGATTATGGAGGATCTTGCGTCAACGCAGCCCATGCAGCGTCTCCTTCAGGGGGATGTGGGTGCGGGGAAAACAGTGGTGGCGCTCGCGGCCCTGCTTGCGGCGGTTGATGCGGGGCATCAGGGGGCTTTGGTGGCGCCGACGGAAGTTTTGGCGACTCAACATTTGGCGTCGATGCGTTCACTGGTGCAGGGCGTGTGCGTGCGGGGAATGCAGGTAGATATCCGTCTTTTGACGGGTTCGACTTCTGTGTCGGCGCGCCGGGAGATTCATGCTCTGATGAGTGCTGGTGCTCCTGTGATTGTTGTGGGCACTCATGCTTTGCTTCAAGAGTCGGTGTCTTTTGCTGATTTGGGTGTGGTGGTGGTGGATGAGCAGCATCGTTTTGGTGTCGCTCAGCGTGACCATTTGCGTACTTTCGCGTCGGGACGTGCTGCTCATCAGCTCGTGATGACGGCAACTCCGATTCCGAGGACGGTGGCGATGACGGTTTTCGGGGATCTGGAAGAGACTCGCATGACTGGTCTTCCTCCGGGACGCACGCCTGTGAAAACTTTCCTTGTTGATGCTGAGAACGCCCAGTGGATGAAACGTTTGTGGGAGCGGGCAGCGGAAGAGATTGCGGATGGCGGTCGTGTGTATGTTGTGTGTCCCAGGATCGACGAGGGCGAGGACCTTGAGGATGCAGAACTGGGCGATGCAGCTGTGGAGAATGCCGTTCTTGAGGATAGGGAAGCGAAGGAGAATGGGAGCAAACGCCCGCCTTTGGCCTCTGTGAGTGCTCTTGCTCAGAGTCTTCGAGAGTCGGGTGTGATTGATCCTGAGGGGATCGCGGAGTTGACGGGTCGGACTTCGCCGGTGGAAAAAGCTGCGATTATGGAAGCTTTTTCTACTGGTCTTCAGCCTGTCCTCGTGGCGACGACTGTTATTGAGGTCGGGGTGGATGTCCCTGAGGCGACGATGATGGTGATTTGTGATGCGCAACAGTTCGGGATTTCGCAGTTGCATCAGTTACGAGGGCGGGTCGGTCGTTCGCAGAGTGCAAGCTTGTGCATGGCGGTTCATCGGCATGATCTCGCTTCGGGAACGATGGAGCGTCTGGAGGCTTTTGCGGCAACGACGAACGGTTTTGAGCTTGCGGAAAAGGATCTTGAATTGCGTCGCGAGGGGGATGTGTTGGGGGCGGATCAGTCGGGCAAGAGTTCTCATTTGCGTTTCTTGTCGGTGCGCCGTGATTCGGATGTGATTCGTCGTGCGCGTGGCGCAGCGATTGACCTTGTGGGCAAGGATCCGGGTCTTATTCGTCATCCGGTGTTGGCGGATGAGTTGCGTCGGCGTGGGCATAGTGATCTTGTGTGGCTCTCGCGTTCGTAGGGCTGTGAGCGCTTAAAGTGTGGCTATGACCAGAATTGTTGCTGGCGTTGCGAAGGGTCGGGTTTTGAAGGTTCCTTTGAAGGGGACGAGGCCGACTTCGCAGCGTGTACGTGAGGCTCTGTTCTCTCGCCTTGAGCATAGGGGAGTGCTTGAGGGTGCGCGGGTTGTGGATCTGTACGCGGGTTCGGGGGCTCTGGGTCTTGAGGCGGCTTCGCGGGGTGCGGCGAAAGTGGAGCTTGTGGAAAAAGCTTCGGGGGCGGCGAAGATCCTTGCGCAGAATATTCGGGCAACGGGACTTGACGTTGAGCTTCGACGTTCTTCGGTGGAGTCTTTTCTTCAGGGGCGTACAGGTGAGCCTTTGACCGGCGATGTGGATCTCGCCCTCGTCGATCCTCCTTACGATCTTCCCGAGGGGGAACTTGCGCAGGTGTTGGCTTTGCTGGGTCCGTGGCTGACGCAAGATACGCTTGTTGTGGTGGAGCGTTCGACGCGCTCACCTGAGCCTTTGTGGCCGGATTTTCTTGTGCGTGAGGATGAGCGTCGCTGGGGTGAGACGGTGGCGTGGTTTGCTGGGGCGCGCTCTTTTTCTTTGTGTGGACTCTGAGTTCAGGCGTGTGAGTGCTTAGGGTGTTGTCATGACAACAGCGCTTTTTGCGGGTTCTTTCGATCCGATCACGGTCGGTCATGTTGATATTGCACGGCGGGCGTTGAGTTTCGCGGATGACCTTGTTATTGCTGTGGGGATTAATCCTGTAAAGCGTTATCTTTTTGATCTGGCTGATCGCGTTGATATGGTGCAAAGGGCCGTGGAAGAGCTGGGTGTGGAAGGTGGCGCGAGGGTGCGTGTCGTGCAGATGCCGGGTGCTTTGCTTGAGTGTGCGCGCAAGGTGGGAGCTTCGATCATTGTGAAAGGTGTGCGTAGTGCGGCTGACTTTGACTGTGAGTTCCCGCAAGCGGTGGTGAACCGTGATTTGGGGGGGATTGAGACGGTTTTGATACCGGCTCGTCCGGAATTGTCGGTGGTGTCTTCTTCCGTGGTGCGTGAATTGCTGGGGCTTGGATTGGATATTTCTCGGTATGTTCCCGCCGCGATCCTTCCTTTTATGCGGGACAATGGGGAGGTAGCTGAGCCGCGCAGGTCGCGGGAAAAGTAAAGGGAGCTGAAGATGTCGAGTCTTGAAGAGCCGGTCGCTTCCGACGCGACCTGGGAAGAGAACACGGTGTACGGTCCTTCGACTGTGATTGCTGCTCTCGATCATATTGAAGCTCTCGTCGAGCAGGCGCGAGCGGTTCCTTTGTCGGCTTCGATCATGTTGAATCGCGCGGAGATTCTTGATCTTCTCGATCAGGCGCGCGAGGCTCTGCCTGAGGATCTTGTTGCTGCTGATGCGGTGGTTGCGGATGCGGATGCTGTTCTTGGGCGTGCTGATTCTGCGGCGGAGTCTACGATTGCTGAGGCGAATGCTCGCGCGCAGTCGACTCTTGAGCAGGCTGAGGATAAAGCGGAGCATCTTGTACGGGCGGCGAATGAGCAGGCTGATCGTACTGTGGCGACGGCGAAGGAGGAGGCGGAAAGGATTGCCGATCAGGCGCGTAAAGAGGCTGAGGCGATTCTTGTGGATGCTCAGGCGCAGGCTGCGCGTCTTGTCGCTTCAGAAAACATTGTGCGTATGGCTCAGGATCGTGCGCGTGAGATTGTCGATCAGGCTCGGCGTGAGGAGAAGCGTTTACGCGAGGGCGCGGATGATTATGTGGAAAAGTCTCTCGCTGAGCTTTCAGGTTTGATTGTTGAGCTTCAGCGGAAAACGGAGGCCGGGCGGCGTACTCTTGCGCAGCGTCACGGTCAGGGTCGGACGGATATTGGTTTAAGTGATGACTGATTCTGCGTTGAGTGTGTCGCTGCTGTCTTTGCCGAGGCAGATCGGATCGACTGTTCATTGTGATCGCGTGTGGAGTGTTCCCGATGATTTAGGGACGCCGTCGATGGCGGTTCCGCCTGGCACGGAGCTTGAGCTTTCTTTGGATCTGACGAGCGTGGATTCCGGTGTTCTTGTGTCTTTGGCAACGTCGGTGGATCTTGAGGGTGAGTGTGTGCGTTGCCTTGATCCGGTGCGGGTGCATCATGAGGTGTCCGCGCGTGAGCTGTACTTTGATGCTCTTCCTTCGGGTGAGGATGTATGGGCCGATGATGTGTTGCTGATCGGCCCGCATGATGTGATTGATGTGGAGCCGCTGCTGCGTGATTCCATTGTTCCTCTTGTGGAGGATCGTCCTTTGTGTCGCGCGGATTGTCGTGGTTTGTGCCCAGGGTGCGGGGTGAAACGTGACGAGCTGCCTGACGATCATTGTCATGAGCTGATTGATCCTCGTTTAGCGGCTTTAGCGGCGCTTTTGCCTGATGATATGCAGATCGAGGGCGAGTGAGGATGGGGCGAGCGAAGCGTCTTCCTCTTCCGCCGCGCACTGATCTTGACGGTCTGATTGAGGCGTGGGGCGAGCAGGTTGATCGTGAGTTGTTAGAGCGTGCGCTTACGCATCGTTCCTATGCGAATGAGGCCGGTGGCATTGCGAACAATGAACGCTTGGAGTTCCTTGGTGATGCGGTGTTGTCGATTGTGATTGCGGATCGTCTGTTCCATGATCATCCTGATTCTGCGGAGTCGGAGTTGTCGCGGATGCGCGCGGCGACTGTCTCTCAGGAGCCTTTGGCGAGGGCGGCGCGACGTATTGATTTGGGGTCTTTTATTCGTTTAGGGAAGGGGGAGTCTGCTTCTGGTGGCCGGGAGAAAGATTCGATCCTTTCCGATACTTTCGAGGCTTTGATCGGGGCGACGTATTTGACGCGGGGGTTGGAGCCGACGAGGCGCGCAATTTTAAGGAGCGTGGATTTTCTTCTTGTGCGGGCTTCTTCTCGGGGGGCGCATCACGATTGGAAAACGATTCTTGTGGAGAAGGCGAAGGAGCGTGCCCTCGGGGAGGTCACGTATCGTGTCGAGGGCGAGGGGCCGGATCATTGTCGGGTGTTCACTGCGAGGGTGTATGTGTCGAGCCGCAAGGAGCCAATCGGTCAGGGTGTGGCGTCTTCGAAGAAACATGCGGAGAATAGCGCGGCGGAAGAGGGCGTGCGTTTCCTTGAAGGCTGAGCGTAGCGGCTGGCTTTTGGGTTTTTGTGTGTGCTGAAGAGGTTGTGTGGTATGTGGGAGTTGGGACACGAGGGCGCTTTCGCTCTCAGGGACCTTTGACCCGTTAGGATGGCGGGGTGAGTGAGAACGCCGTGTATTCGTCGCCCGTGCGAGTGATGATCGTTGACGATCATGAGATTGTGCGTCGCGGCATTGCTGAGATTGTGGACCGGGCTGAGGGTCTTGAGGTTGTGGCTGAGGCCGGTACGGTGAAGGATGCTGTGCGCCGAGCGGATCTTGTGCGCCCGGATGTCATTCTTGTGGATCTTCAGTTACCTGATGGTACGGGTATTGACATTATGAGGTCTTTGGCACGTTCGAATCCTGACATTTTGCCGATTGTGTTGACTTCTTTTGATGATGATGAGGCGCTTGCTGAGTCTTTGGAGGTGGGTGCGCGCGCTTATGTGTTGAAGACTGTGCGTGGCGCGGAGATCGCTGATGTGGTGAAGGCTGTTGCTGCGGGTCGTGTGTTGTTGGATGAGCGGACTTTGACTCGTCGTCGTGCCGATCATGATGATCCGACTGCGGATTTAACTCCTTCAGAACGTAAGGTTTTGGAACTTATTGGCGATGGTCTGTCGAATCGTGAGATCGGTGAGAAGCTGGGTGTGGCAGAAAAGACTGTGAAGAATCACATTACTTCGCTTTTGTCGAAGATGGGGCTTCAGCGTCGCACTCAGGTTGCCGCTTGGGTTGCTGGTCAGCGTGCTGCAGCTTGGCGTCACTAGGCCTGACTTTGTGTGTTTTTTGTGGTTGTGGGATTTCGTGGGGACTTTTTGGCTTGATGGTGTGGGTGGGTGAGTGTTCTTGGGATACTAATGGCTAGTGTCATGGGGTGTTTGTTCGGCGGGTGAGGAGGGCTTTGGGAGCTACTGCGGTTCTTGTGAAACTTGCTCCTCATGAATGTGTTGGGCTGCTCGATGAGGATCCTACGACCTGTTGAGTTGCCTCTATTACTGCGTTTTTATATTTCACTACATCCGCAATCGCTAATTTTTCAATGGCGCGGATGTAGCGCTCCATGTAGTCGAAGTCAGGCTCGCCATTTGATGTGACGGGGAGCTCTATCATCTCGTTTTCAACACGTTTATTCCGGGTTAATGCCGTAAAAAAGGCAGCTCGGACGGAAAGTTGGAGGGTTTTTCTGTGAGGGTTGCGTATTCGCAGGCGCAGCGTGTGGAGGCTGTGCGTTTGTTCTGGAAGGTGGGGTCGGCGACCAAAGTGGTGTGCCGGTGGTGTCGTGGTGTTGGCGTGCGTGGGGGCGTGGGATCCGGTTGGCGGTGGGGCGTCCTGCTGCATCCCACCGGGCGAGCGTCTCGGTGGGGGTGGGTAGGTTCTCGCTCATGGAGGCGAGCGCACATTCGAGGATGCGTGCTTGGTGTTCCGGGGGTGTTCCTCGGTGGACTCGCGTGAGTTCGCGTAGTCGGGCGTTGACGGATTCGATGGGGTTGGTGGTCCGCTCCAGCGGGGCATCGTCGGCGCAGGTGAGGTGGGTAAACAAGACGCCTTGGTGTGACAGGCGCAGCAGGCGGTGGTGCGCTCGTCTTGCTCTTTCGTGCGTGTACCACTACTTCCTGCCCGTGGCGGCCGCGTGCTGGGGGTTGTCATCGGCGAAAGTGCGCTCGTCCAGTCAGGGCCCGAAGGTGGTGGTGTAGTCGCTGAACAGGTCCTCCCACTGGTGGGCCTGTTCGATGCTGGTGAAGGTGAGCAGACGTGCTGACAGAGCCAGGAGGGCTTTGCCTGCCAGGGTCTGAGGGCGGCGGGTGGTCGCGTGTGGTGTCACGGTGGACGTGCAGCAAACAACGTTGAATGGGCGTGTCGGGCCACAGGGCGCGCAGTGCTTTGAGAGCCCCTCCGGCCCCGTCCGTGGTCACCACGAGCGGAGGTGCCAGTCCTTCCAGGAGCGCGGTGTAGGCGGCTGAGTTCTCGCTGCCAGCCCACTGCCAGGCCACCACGTGGGAGAAGCTGCGAGCCACCAGCAGCCACCCTACGAGGGTACCAAACCCTGGTGGTCCTCGACATCGAAAACCGAGACCTTGTTGAGGAAGTCGTAGCGATCAGCCTGCCGTTCACTCCAGTGCCGGTGAGGAAGAAACGCAAAACTCACCAAAACACACAGGCTCGCTAGGGTTCTACCGGCATGTCCGAAGACGAGACGTCGAATAGCTGCTAGCATGGATCACAACATGACCGGTTCCGCTGCCCGCTACGGTGGGAGTCCAGGGCCGGTCCTTTCTTACCCATGGAGGTCGCTAAGGGCTTTATCGAGGGCTTTATTGAGGGCGGCAGGTTCACAGGTGTTTTTCAGTTGTTGTGAAACCTGCTCCTCATGAATGTGCTGGGCTGCTCGATGAGGATCCTACGACCTGTTGAGTTGCCTCTATTACTGCGTTTTTATATTTCACTACATCCGCAATCGCTAATTTTTCAATGGCGCGGATGTAACGCTCCATGTAGTCGAAGTCAGGCTCGCCGCTTAAGGTGACGGGGAGGCTGATTTCGCAAAGTTTCACCTTATTCCACGTGGCCTTATTGTCATACGAGAACTGCTTCTTCGTAACCCTCTCTATGCACTTCGCCATGTACAAGAGAGCTTCTGTGGATTTGACTTTCGCTACAGGCTTAATCAGATATGCATTGTAGAGAACGCCTGTATCTTGTGGTTGAGCATAAACGTCACCAACGGAAGCTGCGCCATCCGCAACAACGTCAATAGTCATCGGGCAGAATTCCCACTCCGTTTTTCTACCGTAATACATCACTCCATTGTTGCCATGTTTGGCGTTAACGAGCGGTAAGTTGAACTCGGCAGTATGCACCTTTGACACATCATGTGCCTTATCGAATCGCCTGTCAGGAATAAACTTCAGGTCAAGCTGTACAAATACATCGCCGACCTTGAACGCTTTAAAAGCTACCTGCCCATTCCCGAAATCAGCTTTCGAAGCGTCTGTTTTGTCAGATGTGGATTCTGTAGAGAGAGAGAGAGTATTTCTTTGTCTTCATTGGTCAGTTCATAATCATCAAGGCCGGATGCGATAAGATAAGCTTCAAGCTCGATGATGCGCTCCTGCTCAAGCTCGATGATGCGCTCCTGCTCAAGCTCGATGATGCGCTCCTGCATGTACTGCCAGTCGATGTCATCGACGGTGTATTCATGATCGGGGTCGGGGTTTTCGATGACGGGGAGAGAAAGGGGCATACTTGAAATCTTTTTATAACTGCACATATTGTTGTACGAATACATCTTTGATAAGCGTTTCAAGGATGAGGCGAGATATAAGCCAGTTTGTGTATTTAATTCAAAGTCTCTCGGAATCAAAGCAAACACTCTTGCATGAGTGACTTGCTTGTACTCAAAATCTCTATAATAAACATTCCCGAACATATCAACAGTAATCGTATGAGCAGGAAAAATGCGAGCATCTACATCGGTGTATCCAATAATTCCTGTATTCTCAACACCTGAACTTACAACAGGATAACCCCTTCCATTGATATGCTGTTTCTTCAAGTCAGTATTACCGTTTTGTGAATCGAACAATGTCGATATTGCATACTCCTTAAACATCCACGCTCACCTCGCCTTTCAGAATTGCGCTTACCTTCCATGCGAGATAGTCCGCCACCGTCTTTTTGAAGTCCTCTTCTGTAGGCGTGGTGTCAATCGTCTTGTGCTGGTTGAACGTCCAATCGTTCCCATCCAAGGTGACCGTATCGCGGATGACAAGACCGTTCGCCTCGGTGTAATAGCTTGTCTTCGGCTTTTTGCCAAGGCAGATAGCTGCCACCTCGTCGTAGCGTTCGAGCGCATGGTCGGTGTTACGCAAATTGACCTTCTGCGTGGACTTCTTGCGGTTCTGGCGGCTGTAGCCGTCTTCGGAAAAGTCGATGAAGGTGACGATGTCATCGGCCTCATGCGGTCGGTTAACCTGGAACAGATAGATTGCCGTTTGCACGGATGACTTTCCGATAAACAGATCAGCCGGCATATGAATGCTCGCAATCAGCGTGTTCTTCTCTAGAATCCGCTTGGCATACACGTCGCCCTGGCCGTTTCCGGCGTTCTCCTGAATCAGCACCGCGCCATACCCTGTCTCCATGCGCGAAAGCGCCTCATCAACGAAGATAAGACCCTTGCCCGGAGCCGAATAGGGTGGGTTCAGCAGGAACACGTTCGCCGGAAAGGTATCCTTGTGGCTCTTGATGAACTTCGGCCCCTCCTTGTGCGAGTCGCCGCAGATAATCTGCGAGGACCCGTCGCCCATGAGAATCATGTTCAGCACGGCGAGAATGTAGATGTTGCCCAGAATCTCGATACCGAGCAGTTGGTTGTGCCTGATGTTCTCGACTTTGCACTCTCGCGCCTGTGTGTCCTTGATGCGCTTCTTTGCATCATCAATCATGATTTCCATAGCCGATACGAGGAACCCGGATGAACCCATGCAGGTATCCCACACGAAGGAATCCATGTCCGTCCGCGTGATTCGCGCCATCAGCTTAGTGACGAAGCGCGGTGTCAGCACCACGTCATTGAGCTTGTCGTTCTCGATGGCAACCCAGTCGTTCAGACTGTTCAGAATCTTGCCCGTGAAATCCAAGTGGATGTTGCTGCTTTCGAGAAGCGGCAGAATGTCCTCCTTGATTTGCTTGTAAATGGACTTGATGACGCTTTCGCCGTTCGTGGGCTTCCAGAGGTCACGTTTCTCGAAGACGGGTTTCAGATAGTTCAGCACCATGTCGACCTTGTCGGCTGAGCAATTCTTCTTGTTCAAGAACGTCTTCGTCCTGCGAAGAACGATATTCCCGTCGTTGTCTTCAGGGGTGTCGTTGCTGTGAAAGTCGGCGACTTCCAGCGGCTTTACACCCTCCGTGGTCAGTCCTGCCATGATCAGACCACAGAACAGATACAGCTTCTCGTTCGTGCCCAGCAGTGTCTTGATGCTCGCATCGTCGTAAATCCTTTGATGAATTCCCTTGATGCTCTGCTCCAACAGCTCCTCTTTGTCGCGCTTGAGCTTTTCCTTCTCTGCCTCCGTTAGCGAGAGCCTGTCAAGCTCAGTAAAGAACATATCGATATTTGATTGATTCATTGAGACGAAGTCAAAATCGACAAGTTCTTTCGGTACCATATCGTTCTTCTTCGATATGTAATACGCTTTGATTTCCGGGTCTTTGACCTGGCCTTCTTCGTTGAGCATCGAGCCGTTGATGCCGACGATGATGACCTCGCTATACGTGCCTTCGTCCAGAATTGCCAAACCGTAATGCAGGGCGCCGTTCACAGCAAAGTGCTGTACAGCGTACTTCGGATTCTTCCCTCCGCTCACCAGCTCAATATCACCGTCAGGAGTCAACTTCTCCAGCTTGCCCTTTGTACCTTTTGCTTCAATCATCACAGGAATATCGCGACGGGTCTTGTTGTGCAAAAGGAGCTGAATGTCTGGGTAGTTCATTCCAGAGCCTCCAGACTTCGACTCTGCTTCCTTCAAGGCTCTGGTGATAGAGCTGTTAATTTCTTCGGTCTTGCCATAATGTCGTATATGCAGGTCATGAAGAATTGATTTGAAATGCTCTTCAATCTTTTCTTCAATACTCTTTGCCATAAACTCTTGACCTCCTCTAGATTTGAAGTGTATTCGTGAATGAGCGCGTTCCTTAATCTCTTTGTGCTTCGTTCAATTCACTTTCCGCACCTTCTGGTTCACTTACAGTAAGTGATAATGAGTGCGTGGCATATTTCTTGTGAGCGATCGAGATGCCGTTAAAAACCATTTCTCACTCTTCTGTTCGGCCTGAGGCTCAGCGGCGCAGGTGTCACACATGTTTGCTAGGACTCAATCTCCCTTGACTATGCATCACATTGGCAAAAATATACACTATGGTGTCTGAGGAATCATGAGTTTTCGCATGTGCCGCTGTTCTGTGCAAGACCTCGAGGATATCGCCCGGCGCTTATCCCAGGGGAGCACTCCACGTGATCTGAGTTCCCAAGCCACCGATCCCCAAATCCAAAGAAAAACTCCCCCCATGCCTGCGCGCGCGTTCCTTCATATTCGCCAAACCTGAGTTGCGCGTCCGATCCGGGTCAATCCCTTGACCATCATCTGCGATCCTGAGCTTTACTGCTCCGCCCTCGCCGATCCCGAACACATCAACGGTGACGGAAGCCGCCGTAGCGCGAGCATGACGTGCAATATTCGACAAGCCCTCCCGCACCACAGCCACAATGTCATCACCTAAATCCAGATCAATCCGTGCGTCAATCTGTTCAATTTTTACGCGCTCGGAATCCTCTGCCTCATTAATCGGTGAACCGTCAAGAGTAATAAGAAGTGAAGGAGCAAACCCAAGAAGAGAACGAGTCAGGGAGGTTTCCCTTCGGATACGTTCCACAAGTGCAACCGCCTGATCCGGTTCACGTAAATTATGGACAATCTGACGGATCTGCCGGACCGCCTCATCAATAGACGCAAGCGCGCGATCAATGGTCCGCGTGAAAGTCTGCGGATTCAGATCACCACGAATCGCTTCCTGCTTTGCAGCATCAAGCTGCATTCCCGTGGCGAAAAGCTGCTGAATCGCGAAATCATGCAAATCCCGGCCAATACGATCACGTTCATCCAGCAAAGTAGCCAGATCTTCAGCGTGGCGGGCCGAGGCGAGTTCAAGAGCTAAAGCCGCCTGAGAAGCAAGAGATTCAGCAAGAGAAAGCTCTGACGCATTAAACTCCGGCTGCCCGATGCGACGCAGAAGAATCAGAACACCTGCGGTGTTGCCTCGGGATAGGAGCGGCGCATACAGGGCAGGGCCGAAAGCACAGAGCTGAGGAACACGCATCGTCTGAGCGCGCGCCATCGAATCAACGATCATGCCGGTTCCTTCATGGAGGACCGACATAGCGCGCCCCTCGGGTGGGAAGGTGAGACCAAGGAGCGTATCGGCGAGGTACCCATCGATAATCTCAGCAGCCCAAGAATCTCCGACAGACGGTAAAACAATGATCGCAGTGTCGGCGCGGGACACTTCACGGACGGTGCGGGCAATAAGTTCCAGGGCTTCTTCTTCATCCGCCCCTTCAAGCATCGTGGTGGTCAGGGACTGCGACGCAGAGATCCAACGTTCCGTGCGGCGCGCATCCGCATACAGGTGCGCGTTCTCAACTGCGACACCCGCAGCGGGAGCAAGAGCAGTGAGGACATCCACATCAGAATCGGTAAATCCTCCGGGCTTGCCGGTGAGGTACAGGCGACCATAAACCTGTTCGTGGACGAGGACGGACACCCCGATGAAATAATCGGCAACAATGAGGTCACTGTCTTCCAAGGTCGCTCCGCGATCAAGACGCAAATGTCCTTTCGCGGGGATCGAAGCGATCACCTCAGCGGGCATGGCAGGAGCGGTGACCCCTTCACTGTGTTCGATGAGAAGAGTCGTCGCCCCCCAGGTATCAAGGACCCTGAGCGCCCCGTAAGCGGCGCTAGTAAGACGACACGCCTGGCCGACAAAACTACGCAGAGCAGACTTTAAATCAAGGGTGCTCGTGAAATCGAGCGCCGCTTCGAGGAGAGCATGGTCGTTGCGAGCAGTCATTGCGCACTCTCCTGAGCAAGAGACCAACGGTATGACGCGCAGCGTTCACTCAGCTCGCTGTGGCTTCCCCGGTCAAGGATCCGGGCGGGCCCTGCGGATGAGTGCCCGAGCACGATGACCTCATCGGCGTTGTCAAGCGCGGCAAGGCGATGTGAAATAAGGAGAACACCGCGTTGTGGGTCTTGCAAAAGATCAGCGAGCAGAGCGTCAGCGGTTGAGGTGTCAAGATGTTCGCCCGCCTCGTCGAGAATGAGCAGTGGAGCGGGGGAGGCAAGAGCGCGCGCGATGAGGAGGCGACGGCGTTCACCGCCGGACACCGTTGTGCCCTGGGATCCAATTGGTGTGTGTAGCCCTGCGGGCAGAGTATCGATCCACTGCGCAAGTCCTGCTCGGCGCAGCAGAGCTTCAGCTTCAGTTTCACTGAGCTCAGCGTGTGCGACGCGAAGATTCTCAAGGACGCTGGCGGAAAAAACATGCGCGTCCTCTGCAGTGACGGTGAGATAGCGGGACAGGTCTGTGCGCTGAGCACCCCACACCGGGACTCCTGCAAGCGTCACAGTTCCTGCTTTCGGTGGGATCAGACCGGCAAGCGTGAGGGCAAGAGTGGTTTTCCCAATTCCCGAAGGTCCAACGAGGGCGAGGGAACGTCCGGGCATCAGCTCAAGATCAATCCCTTCGGCAAGGACCGGCCCCTGAGGCCATCCGATCGCAAGACCGCGCGCGGATAAGGTCGGCGCTGCACCCTCTGGGATCGGATGAGGATCAGTGGCGCCAGTGGCGGAGCTAGAGCTCAAAAGCTCATCAATACGCACGGCAGCGTTCGCAGAACGCACGAGCTGGACCATTGCGGGCGCTAACTCTGCGGTGCCCTCGAAAGCCGACAGGGGAGTGAGGACCAGGACTGCCAGCATGACGGGAAGGACGAGTCCGCTGTGCGTCTGAGGAATACCAATGAGAAGAGCTGCGACAACGGCAACCCCCATCGCGGCGCGATCAATCCCGGCGGCAAGTGCGGCGAGTTTGGCCGCCCGCTTCGATGCGTCAACAAGCCGCGATTCGTTGTCTGTGATCGCGGCACGCACATCTGCGATGCGCCCGCCCACCTGCAGCTCTGAAGCGCCTTCTAGGAGGGTGAGCGTATGTGCTGCGAGCTGTGTACGCGCCTCGCTTGTGTCAATCTGAGCGATTCTTGCGGCGCGAGAAGACAGCACAGGCGCGACCACGCCAGATACAACAAGAGCGCAAGCCAGAATCAGGGTGCTTGCGACAGAAACGACACTCATACCGATGACAGTTCCCAGACCAACGAGGACGGAAACAATGACGGGGAGGAAGGTTTTGACAACAAGATCACCGACGTCATCCACATCGCGGCCAGTGCGCGCCAGCAGGTCGCCGCGCTTAATGGACGTCAGAGTGTCGATACGTTGCACAGCCAGGAGTTGATAGAGGTTTTGCCGCAGTGAGTCCATTCCTTCGAGGGCGACTGCGTGACTTGCGAGTCGTTGGCAGTAGCGCAACACCGCCCTCGACACTCCGAAGAGGCGAACAGACACGGCGGCGACGGTGAGAAAAAGAACAGGCGGATGCTGGGAAGCTCGGGCAATGAGCCAGGCGGCGGTCGCAGACAGGGCAATCGCTGCCCCAAGAGCACCCGAACCGAGGATCACCGACAGGACAAAACCTTTCCGATTCACCTCAAGCAGCGGGAGGATACGGCGCAGTGCGGCGCGTTCTTGATCGCTGAGAACTTTCATTTCGTCCTCCCTAAAGTGTGGTTCACAAGCGCATCGTCCAGTAATTCGGGCAGATCAAGATCGAAAGAACGCGGACCTTCTGGGAGTTCGTTAAGGAGGGGATACTCTTTGAGATCTTCGGCGCTGGCGTGACGCGATTCGACTGTGATCACACGGTCGGCAAGCGTGATGAGGGCTGATCGGTGAGCGATGATGAGGACCGTTTTCCCCTGTGCTTTCAACGCGGTTAACACACGAGTAATGTCCTCTTGGCTCACAGCGTCAAGATGTGCGGTCGGTTCGTCAAGGACAACGAGGTCGGTATCGTCCACAAGGGCGCGCGTAAGGGCGAGTCTTTGGCGCTGTCCAAGCGACAATCCTGCCCCACCCACACCGATGCGCGTCTGCCATCCCTGGGAAAGCTGAGCAACCACCCGATCAAAACCGCTCTGACGTGCAGCATTCAGAAGATCATCGTCGAGGGCGGAGCGTGAACAGTTCTCCACGATGCTGCCGGGGATCATCGTGGGATTTTGTGGAACCCAGGAAATATGAGACCACCAGTCCATAAGGTCAATATCGACAAGATCAACGGGAGTGCCTTGGGCTGGGGTGAGAAGAACCCGCCCTTTCGTTGGTTTCAGCAGGCCAAGAATTGTCAGAATTGTCGTTGTTTTCCCCGCGCCTGAACGTCCCGCAAGGACGGTGATTTTCCCCGCTTCAATCGAGGCATTGAGCTGTGCGGGAGCCCAGGTTCTTCGCGCAGCGACACTCAGATCCTCAAGCGTGATCGTTGTTGTTGCCACTGTGGGTACGCCTTGTGTTTTCTCACCCTGCTTATGCAGGGGGTGGGTGCGAGGTAGCTCAATGATGTCAAATGCGGCATTCGCTGCGGCTACTCCATTAGCGGAAGCGTGGAACTGGGCTCCGACTTGGCGCAGAGGCTCAAAAACTTCCGGGGCGAGCATGATCACGGCCAAACCTGCAGCTAAAGAGATATTCCCGTAAACGAGCCGCATCCCCACTTCAACAGCAACGAGGGCGACTGAGATCGTGGCGAGAAATTCCAGGACAGCACCGGAGAGGAAGGCAACACGCAAGGTCGCCATCGTGGTCCGCGTGTTGTCCTCACCGAGCTTTTTTAAGTGCGCGCGAGGAGCCTCTTGTCGGCCAAGCCCTCGCAAAGTCGGCAGGCCTGCCATGAGGTCAAGGAGTTGTGCGCCCAGTTGCTCCATCGCATGAAGTTTCGCTGTGGAGGATTCTTGAGTGAAACGACCAATAAGAATCATGAAGATCGGGATGAGCGGAACGACAAGCGCTGCGATCAGCCCAGACCAGGGATCAAGGTAGAGCATCACAGCGAGGGCAAGCGGTGTTGCGGTGCAGCTCAGAACAAGCTGCGGGAGGAACTTCACGAAGTAAGGACCGAGGTCGTCAAGGCCGCGTGTCAGGAGCGTGGCGGTTTGTGTGGCGTGGAGTGCTCGCCATCTGGGGCCGAGTTCTTCTGAAGCGATGAGGACTTCTCGACGCAGGTCACGGATCGCATGGTCGGCCCCGTGCTGAGCCACAGATTCACGAGCTGCGGTGAGGATGCCGCGTACACACACAACCAGGGCGAGGGCAATGATGAAAGGAAGGACCGTATGTAAAGGCTGATGGTCTTCAATGATCGGTGACAGCGCGAAAGAAATGAGGAGAGCTTGCGCGATCACACTGACGGCAATGAGAGTACCTAAAGCTGCGGTTGCAAGAATCGCTCCTCTGGCTGAACGAGCGTAGGAGAGGAGCCGTGGATCGAAGGGGCGCACTCCTCTATTGTGCCTCATCGCTTATGTCTTAAGTCCCATATCGCTGTGCTTCCTTGATTTTCCTTTCTGCGTGCCGAACATAATTCCTTGATGCACAGCGCATAAAACGCCGGGGGGGGGGGGGGGGGGG
>JASBZF010000020.1 GCA_029983625.1 Pauljensenia sp.
TCACTTGCCGCCTGCGAAGGTGCGGTGCTTCTCATTGACGCAGCTGAATGTATTGAAGCCCAGACCCTTGCGAATTTGTACCTCGCCCTCGAAAATGATCTGGCGATTATTCCGGTGCTTAACAAGATTGACCTTCCGGGTGCTCAACCTGAGAAATACGCTCATGAGGTCGCCCAACTCATCGGATGCGATGAAGAGGAAGTGCTGCGCGTCTCTGGGAAAACGGGTGAGGGCGTGAACGCGCTTCTTGACCGTATCGTCGAAGTAGTGCCCGCACCGACAGGAGACCCCGAGGGCGCAACACGAGCGATGATCTTCGACTCCGTGTACGACACCTATCGTGGTGTTGTCACCTACGTGCGCGTCGTCGATGGGCAGCTCGGTACACGTCAGCGCGTAAAAATGATGTCAACAGGGGCGACGCATGAGCTCCTCGAAATCGGTGTGATTTCCCCGGAGCCCACTCCCTCAGAAGGAATCGCCGCAGGCGAAGTCGGCTACCTCATTACAGGTGTGAAAGACGTGCGTCAATCCCGCGTGGGAGATACCGTCACCTTGAACGTCCGAGGTGCAGATCAGCCCCTGGCCGGATACCGCGATCCAAAACCCATGGTTTTTTCTGGGATCTACCCGGTGGATGGCACCGACTTCCCAGACCTGCGCGACGCCCTCGAACGACTCCAGCTCAACGATGCAGCCTTGACCTACGAGCCAGAATCCTCCGCTGCCCTCGGTTTCGGTTTCCGCTGTGGCTTCCTCGGGCTTCTTCATCTCGAAATCATTCGCGAACGTCTGGAACGCGAGTTCGGTCTCGATCTCATCGCAACTGCTCCGAACGTCGTGTACACGGTGATTGCCGAGGACGGGAGCGAAATCCGCGTCGAGAACCCTTCAGCTTTCCCCGAAGGGAAAATTTCGGCGGTACGCGAACCCCTTGTTGAGGCGACCATCCTCACGCCAACCGACTTCACAGGCACGGTGATGGAACTGTGCCAAGAGCGTCGTGGCGCGATGAAAGGCATGGAGTATCTGAGCGAAGAACGAGTGGAACTTCACTACACGATCCCTATGGCTGAGATCGTCTTTGACTTCTTCGACCAGCTCAAGTCCCGAACCCGGGGGTACGCTTCCCTTGACTATCAAGAAAAAGGGGAACAGAGTGCCGACCTCGTGAAAGTCGATATCCTCCTCAACGGTGATCGCGTCGATGCCTTTAGTGCGATCGTCCACAAGGATGCCGCCTACGCTTACGGGCAGCGGATGACGAAACGACTGAAAGAACTCATTCCCCGGCAACAGTTTGAGATTCCCGTCCAAGCAGCAGTTGGTGCGCGGGTGATCGCCCGCGAAACAATCAAAGCCTTGCGAAAAGACATGCTCGCAAAGTGTTACGGCGGTGACATTACCCGTAAACGTAAGCTCTTGGAAAAGCAGAAAGAAGGCAAGAAGCGAATGAAGTCGATTGGTCGGGTCGATGTCCCTCAGGAGGCATTCATCGCAGCTCTCACCTCCGACGTGCCGACGGGGAAGAAATGAGCGCCGCTTTACGGCCTACTTTGGAAAGACACACTCTGGAAACCGCCCGCGCTAAGGGCGTATTCCTCGCGCGAACAAAGTCTTTCACGCGCCGTACACGCGAACTTCCGCCCAATCTTCAACGCACCTGGGACGAACACTCCTCTCGTTACCTCATCGAAGTTGCGCGCGGTCTGGGCCACACGAGCGTTGCCGATGATGTACGTTTCGACCCGCTCAGTCTTTTCGGGCGCTCCGCTCCGCTGACGATTGAGATCGGTTCGGGAACGGGTGAACA
Organism: Pauljensenia sp.; assembly: GCA_029983625.1. GTDB lineage: Bacteria > Actinomycetota > Actinomycetes > Actinomycetales > Actinomycetaceae > Pauljensenia. The sequence continues at coordinate 1,814 of JASBZF010000020.1, forward strand.
GATCGTCGCTGCTGCTTGCCGCCATCCTGAACGCGACTACCTCGCTTTTGAAGTGTGGGTTCCAGGTATCGCCAAGCTCATCTCAAAAGCAGTGGCCGCGGGAGTAGACAACATCAGGGTCGTTGAAGCTGACGCTCAATTGGCCCTCCCGATTGTTTTTGACGAAGCAATCGCTGAGGAAATCTGGACTTTCTTCCCCGACCCGTGGCGCAAAGCTCGACATCGTAAACGCCGACTTGTGTGCGAATCCTTTGCCCCTGACATTGCTCGCGTCCTCGTTGATGGAGGAATATGGAGACTGGCAACCGACTGGGACGACTACGCCTGGCAGATGCGCGATGTCATCGAAAGCTGCGCATTTTTTGCGAACCCCTATGAGGGGGAACGTCCTGATCGTGCCGACCCAGAACCTACGCGCGGTGGTTTTGCCCCCCGTTTTCCAGGGCGCGTGGTCACGCATTTTGAAACGCGCGGCCTGGACGCTGGGCGTAGCGTCCATGACCTTGTTGCCGTGCGTATCCCGCGAGATACCGAAGGTGACGTCACGGCGCCTGTCAATGAACGGGACGAAAGCCCGCAGCGATGAGTCCGGCTCAGCCAGAGGGGATCGCTTGGCCCAAGGACGGACATCTTGACACTGACCTTGCCGAAGTGACGTCCGCTCGTCCGCTGAGCCTCTACGTTCATGTGCCGTTTTGTTCATTGCGCTGCGGCTATTGTGATTTCAACACCTACACGCGCGGTTTCGGTCCGGGAGCTGAACCTGGATCCTACGCGCAAACCGTGCGCGCAGAGGCCGCGCTTGCGCGACGAGTGCTTGAAAAAGCCGGATGGCAAGGACGTGAAGCACGCACAGTATTTATCGGTGGCGGCACGCCCACGCTCCTCGATGCCGCTGAACTTGCGCAGATTCTTCGCGACCTGGAGGACCTGATCGGCATCGCTGAAGACGCAGAAATCACAATCGAAGCCAACCCCGATTCAACGAATAGGCACACGCTTGCACTGCTCGCTGCTGCCGGTGTCACGAGAGTTTCCTTTGGGATGCAATCGGCGGTGCCATCGGTTTTACGTACTCTTGAGCGCACTCACGATCCCAAGCGCGTTCCCGAAGTGGTGCGGGCAGCGAAAGAAGAAGGGCTTGAAGTGTCTGTGGACCTTATCTACGGGACACCGGGAGAAAGCCTCGATGACTGGACACGCTCCCTTGAAGCGGCGATTGCGATGGAACCCGGTCATGTGTCTTCTTACGCCCTCGTCCTCGAAGAGGGAACAAAAATGGGGGCGATGCTTGCGCGTGGAGAACTGGAAGCACCGGACCCAGACGATGAGGCCGCAAAGTACGAAATGGCTGATCGGCTTCTAGGTGAAGCAGGCTACCGCTGGTACGAGATTTCCAATTTCGCGCGTCCCTATGACGATGAGGCTACTGTGGCATCTTCGGCATTGCGTCGCGCCTCACAACATAATCTCGCCTACTGGCGCGATCACGATTGGTGGGGATTTGGTCCGGGAGCACATTCCCACATCGGACGCTACCGCTGGTGGAACCTCAAGCATCCGAAAGCTCATGCCGCAAGGCTTCTTCAGGGGCACAGTCCAGCTGCCGCAGGAGAAATCCTGGACGAAGAATCACGTCGGCTTGAAAAAGTGATGCTTGCTGTACGGATCGCAGAAGGAATCGAAAAGAAAGACGTACCGCAGCCCGCAGCTCTTGCAAGGCTCCTTTCCGAAGGACTGATTGACGAAAACGCCTTGCTTCGAGGGCGAGTTGTTCTGACTCTTGCTGGGCGTCTCCTCGCTGATCGGGTCACGCGCGCGCTTATGGGGTTCTAAACGAGACGATCGTGGGGATCTTCAGCTCTTTGGTGTGCGATCACGGAGCATGATAGGCGTGATCGGGCAAGGGTGTCCTTCCTCGACTAGCCTTGAGTGACAGGGCTCGGCGTGCAGTGTCCGGGCGAAGAGTTCAAGGAGAACACTATGGTGCAGGATCAAGGGCCCAAGCCCTATGTCGTCGATATTGAAAAGGCGACGCTTGAGAACACAAACTATCGGACGGCGGTGTGGACCGGACAGAATCTTCAGCTCACAGTCATGTGCATCCAGCCGGGACACGATATTGGCCTTGAACTTCACGCAGATCACGATCAGTTCCTCCGTATCGAATCCGGTTCCGGACTCGTCCAGATGGGGCCTGCGAAAGACGACCTGAGTTTCGAGGTCGAAGCGCACGATGACGATGCGATCTTCATTCCGGCCGGCACCTGGCATAACGTCACCGCGATTGGCGATGTACCGATGAAGGTGTACTCGATCTACTCTCCGCCCGAGCATGAGCACGGCACCGTTCACGTTACCTACGAGGAAGCGATGGCCGCTGAAGCAGCCGAACACTGAGTGTGTGCTTTCAATGCGCCCTCGGATTCTTCATGGATTCGAGGGCGCATCACTGTTGAAAGAAAAGGAGTTTTTGAAGGATCCCTCAGAAGGGGGATGGTGGTAGGGTCACTCATGTTGCATTCGCTACAGAAACGAGCCGAAATGAGCAACCCTTCAACCAGTGTCGGCACCTCGATCAAAGAACTGACCCTCCGTGGCATCATCATTGGCGGAATTATCACCTTGATTTTCACCGCCGCGAACGTGTACCTCGGCCTCAAAGCCGGTCTCACCTTCGCCACCTCGATTCCCGCAGCAGTGATCTCGATGGCGATTTTGCGTTCCTTCAAGGACCACACAATCCAAGAGAACAACATCGTTCAAACCATCGCGTCAGCAGCTGGAACTCTCTCTGCGATTATCTTCGTCCTCCCCGGACTTGTGATGATCGGCTGGTGGCAGGGCTTCCCCTACTGGCAGTCAGTACTTGTCATCGGTCTGGGCGGCATTCTCGGTGTCATGTACTCGATTCCCCTGCGTCGCGCCCTCGTCACCCACTCTGATCTGCCCTATCCCGAAGGCGTGGCCGGAGCAGAGGTTCTGAAAGTCGGTGACACCTCAGAAGGGGTAAAAGAATCCAAACGCGGTCTACATGCGATCATCTGGGGCGGTATTGCTTCGGCGGGCTTTTCTATCCTCGGGTCCTTGAAAGCAGTGGGAACTTCCATCGGTGCAGCTTTCCGCGTCGGCGCAGGCGGATCGATGGCTTCTGCCTCCCTGTCTCTAGCTCTCATTGGCGTCGGGCATCTTGTGGGCTTGGGTGTGGGCGTGGCAATGATTGTGGGTGTCTTCATTTCTTACGGGCTGATCCTCCCGATCCTGTCTTCCGGTCAGGTCGCGGATTCTGCGACCCTCGCTGACACTGTTGCCACCGTATTCCGCTCTGACGTGCGACTCATCGGTGCGGGCACCATTGCTGTCGCTGCGATCTGGACCCTCATCAAGCTTCTCGCCCCGATCATCACAGGGATCCGTGATTCTCTTGCCTCCACGGCTAAACGTGCAGCGGGTGAACAGCTTCCTCTGACCGAGCAGGATCTTTCCGGCAAGGTCGTGATCGGTGTCACCCTCGCCTCGATGCTTCCGATCGGACTCCTCCTCTGGCTCTTCTTGAAGGACACTCCGGCTGGACATAATGCCCTCGGTTTGATCCTCGTGTCCTTGATCTTCATTCTCCTTACCGGTCTGGCCATCGCTGCCGTCTGCGGCTACATGGCTGGTCTCATCGGCTCCTCGAACTCGCCGATCTCAGGAGTGGGCATCATCGTGGCGATCACGGCGGCACTGGTCGTCAAAGCCGTACACGGTACATTCCAAGGAGATGAGCTGTCCGCACTCGTCGCCTACACGCTTTTCACAGCGGCGATCGTCTTCGGTATCGCGACGATCTCGAATGACAACCTTCAGGACCTGAAAACGGGTCAGCTCGTGAACGCGACGCCCTGGAAGCAGCAAGTAGCTCTCATCATTGGTGTGGGTTTTGGTGCGCTCATCATTCCTCCCGTCCTCAACCTCATGTCGAACGCTTTCGGTTTCCAAGGAGCAGCTGACGCAGGCCCCAACGCCCTCGCTGCCCCGCAGGCATCCCTCATTACCGATCTCATTACCGGAGTCTTTGGTGGAGACCTCAATTGGAAGTTCCTCGGCATCGGTGCCCTGATCGGTGTGGTCGTGATCGTGATCGACGAGATCTTGAAGAAAACGACACAGCGCTGCTCCGTGCCGGGCTTGGCCGTGGGCATGGGAATGTACCTTCCGATGGCCATCACGATTATGATCCCCATCGGTGCGCTCCTCGGTGTTCTTCATGACCGTTGGGCATCACAGACCAAGAACCCCGAGTCAGCCAAACGTCTCGGTACGCTCGTCGCTACCGGCCTCATCGTCGGCGAATCCCTCTGGGGTGTGATCTACGCCGGAATCGTGGGCTTCTCAGGAAACGATTCTCCGCTTGCATTCGTGCCGGATTCTTTTGAAGGGCTGGCCTCCTGGCTGGGACCGATCGTTTTTGCCCTGATCGTGCTCTTCCTCTACCGAGCTGCTCGTAAAGGCGCTGAGAAAGACTCCTGAGACAAGAATGACCGCGGACCCGGCCCCACGTATTGATGTGCGGGCCGGGTCCGTGGCGTTTCGTCAGCGTCTCCTCCTCGCGACACTCTAAGGTGAGCGGGTGAGCCTACCGAACTCCTACGATCCCTACGGGAACGATGTTTTAAACTGTGACCCTCATCGGCAAGGGCCTCATGCTCGTCGTCCTCGTGCGCGTAAAGTCCATCTGGAAATGGGAATGGTCCTTGAGGACGTGACAACCTCTTGGGTTGGTGCCGTTGTCGGTGTGGAGAAATCCGGCGGTATTCACCTGGTCGAATTGGAAGATCGTCGAGGGCGTAGACGTTCTTTCCCTCTGGGAGCGGGATTTTGGCTCGAAGGACAAGCAATCGTCGCCTTGCCGCCGCTTCCTTCTCAGACGCGAACGACACCTTCACTTTCCACACCGGCAGGAAGGAAACTCACGAATTCCGGGTCGATTGCTGCGCCGAAGTCGCGGGCGCGCATGGCCAGGGCCTCGCGTATATGGGTCGAAGGTCAACATGATGCGCAGCTTGTGCAACACGTCTGGGGAGAAGATCTCGCAGAATCAGGAATCGCCGTGCAGCTTCTTGAAGGTGTGGACAACCTTGAGGAGATCCTTGAAGTTTTTTCGCCCTCGGATCATGTGCGAGCCGGAATCCTCCTCGATCATCTCGTAACAGCTTCAAAGGAGTCGCGTATTGCCGAAAAGGTAAGGAAACGGTGGGGGAGTTCTGTGCTCGTCCTCGGGCATCCTTACGTGGATATTTGGCAGGCGGTGAAACCGGAACGCCTCGGCTTGGAAAAATGGCCAGAAATTCCGCGTGGAACGGACATTAAAAAAGGAACTTTGCAAGCGTTGGGCTGGCCCGCACATACCCAAGCCGATGTTGCGATGGGGTGGAAGCGCATTCTTGCAAGCGTGAGAAACTATCGAGATCTTGAACCTGCTTTGCTTGGTCGTGTGGAAGCGCTTATTGATTTCGTTACGGAGCCAGGAACTCGTTAACTGCGTCGCGCCATCGTCACAAAAGCAGAGTAGGCTTGGCACTCAGGAATGATGAGTGCCAGATCGAAAGCTCGGGGGAGGTGCCATGAGTGAAAACCGCAGGCTCGATGTCTTGCGCGCGATTGTCACCGAATACATCCACACCCGAGAACCCGTCGCCTCTAAAGCGATTGCGCAATCTTACGATCTTGGTGTTTCCTCGGCCACAATCCGTAACGATATGGCGCTCCTTGAGGAGGCGGGCCTGATCTACCAGCCCCATACAAGTGCAGGGCGTGTCCCCACAGACACCGGATATCGAGTGTTCGTCGATTCTCTTGCCGCACTGAAACCGATGAGCACACCGGAAAAGCAGGCCGTTGAGACCTTTCTTGGCGATTCGGTTGATCTTGACGATGTTGTGGCAAAAACTGTGCGTCTGCTTGCTCAAGTCACCCAGCAAGTCGCCGTCGTCGAATACCCGAACCTGTCGCGGCAAGTTCTGCGTCGCGTCGAAGTCTTGGACCTCGGACCAAGAAGGCTCCTCGTGATCGTAATCACCCGGCACGGCAAAGTAGAGGAACGCACCTTGGATCTTGTGCGTCCCATTGCACCTTCGACACTCCACGCTCTGAGAGAAAAACTCAACGAGATCGGTGAAGGGAGAAACGCTGAAGAACTGCTCCTCCTCTTGGACGACCTCGTTGACTGCTTCCCGCATGAAGAACGTCCGCTTGTTGAAGCGGTCAGCGCTGCCCTCGTTGATCTTCTCCGGCCAAGCGGCGAATCAAAGATCGTGATTTCCGGGATCTCTAACCTTGCGCGAGGAGCCCGTGACTTCCATGATCTCGCTCCCGTCCTTGACGCACTGGAAGAACAGGTTGTCCTTCTGCGCCTCTTCTCAGAACTGAAGGACGATGAGATTCACGTGCGTATCGGGACAGAGAACACTCATGACGCACTCGCACAAACTTCCGTCATCGCGGGCACCTATCGTGCGTCGATGCCCGCCGGTGATTCCTTTGCACACCTGGGAGTGGTTGGCCCCACGCGCATGGACTACGTGCGCACGATGTCAACGGTGCGTGCGGTTGCCACTTACCTATCGAGATTCCTCGACCGATAACACGGATCCCTTTCAGATCCCCACGAGAAACGAACGAGAGTGAACGATTACTACGAAGTCCTCGGTGTTGCCCGCACTGCAAGTCAGGACGAAATCAAGAAGGCATACAGGAAAAAGGCACGGCAGTTGCATCCTGACTACGCCGGTCCCGAATCTGAAGAAGCATTCAAAGAAGTCTCAGTCGCGTATGAAACGCTTTCCGACCCTGAGAAACGACAGATGTACGACCTTGGAGGCCCGGATGCTCTGCGCGGAAACGGCGGAGCCCCCTTCACTTCCGCCGGTGGTTTCTCCGACTTCTTCGACGCCATGTTCTCCGGTTTTTCGGGTGCTTCTCAAGGCCCTGCATCCCGAACGCGACGCGGTGCCGATCAACTCATCGGACTGGACATTACCCTTGAAGATGCCACCTTCGGGGCGAAGAAATCAGTATCTTTCGGAACCTACGTGGTCTGTTCGACCTGCTCAGGTTCCATGTGTGAACCGGGGACTCATCCGATCGTGTGCCACACCTGTTCGGGAAGCGGCTCGGTGACTCGCATCCAAAACACTCTCTTTGGTCGAATGCAATCGCACGGGCCATGCCCTAGCTGTGAAGGATACGGGACGCTTATTGAAAAACCCTGTCATGAATGCGCAGGTCAGGGGCGCGTGAGGACGCGGCGCACACTGTCAATTGACGTTCCGGTTGGTGTGGACGAGGGCGCGCGCATTCGTGTGATGGGCGAAGCGGAGGTCGGTCCCGGTGGCGGCCCGCAGGGCGATCTTTACCTTGAGGTCCACGAACTGAGGCACGAGGTATTTGATCGGCGCGGAGACGATCTTCATGCCTGGATCACTATCCCGATGACGACGGCCGCTCTTGGCACCGAATTTGAACTCAGCACCCTCGATGGTCCTCAGATGGTGACTATTGAAGCGGGAACGCAACCCAACGCCGACATCGTGGTCAAGGGACTGGGAGTCGGTCGTCTCCAACGTCCCGGACGCGGTGATCTCCACGTCCACATTGACGTGGCGATCCCAACGAAACTCGATGAACGTTCACGTGAACTTCTGGAAGAACTTGCTGAACTTCGTAAGGAAACACGTGTGGAACCGAAGCATCGCGAACAGGGTGTTTTTGGCAAGCTCAAAGAGAAACTGACGGGTCAGTGACTCGGCCAGTCTTCTTCTGTGAAGATCGCGGGCTTGATCATGCCGTTTTCGGTGATCTCCTCAGACTTGACGGGGACGAAGGCCGACACGCGGCGACCGTGAAGCGAATCGCGTGCGGTGAAGAAATCGACCTGGTTGACGGTTACGGAACCCGAGCGGTATGCGAAGTATGCGCGGCAGATCCTCAGGGGCTTTCCCTGCGTGTTTTATCTTGTGTCACGGAAGCGAAATCGCAGCCACAACTCCTCCTTGTTCAAGCACTCGCTAAGGGAGGACGAGATGAACAGGCAATTGAGACCTGTACGGAAATCGGGATCGACGCGGTCATTCCGTGGCAATCCGATCGCGCGATTGTGAGATGGGTAGGGCATAAAGCGCATAAAGGTCAGGCCAAGTGGCTTTCGGTTGTGCGCGCAGCCGCGAAACAGGCTCGCAGAGCTTTTATTCCCGAGGTTGCCGAAGTTCTTCACACTCAGGCTCTTCTTGGCTTTGTCCGCACAGCACGTAATTCTGATTCCCTGGTGCTTGTGTGTCACGAGGAAGCGAGTCTGTCCCTTACTGACTTCATCGCATCACAGTCCACTCAACTGCGCACAGCTCCCTCTATCGTGATTCTTATTGGCCCAGAAGGGGGAGTATCACCGAAAGAGACTGCCGCCCTCGTGGAGGCCGGTGCGATCCTTGTGGGACTGGGACGCAACGTTTTACGCTCCTCTACTGCTGGGGCGGTATGCGTCACGCTCCTTTCGGCAGCTCTTTCGCGAATCTGACCCTTGAGTTTTAGCCCAGATCACCACAGATTGTGAAGGTCATGGAATGTGACTGACCTGGTGCGAGGACGATCAGGTCGTTGTGCGTATTGAAGGCATTGGGTGGGCAGCTCATTGGCTCGACGGCGACCGATTGGCGACCGAGGGAATCTGCGGTGAAAACTTGCACCCAGGGGGTATCTGCACTTAAAGAGACAAACTGTGTGTGTGAAGAGTCGCGCAGAGTCACGGTCCATCCCTCCTGGGGAAGGTCGGTGAAAGCGTGATCGACGACCTGTTCTCCTAGGAGCCGACCCCTTTGGAAGTCACGGTCTAATTCACTGACCGATCGTAGTGTCACCGGCGTGAGTTCTGCGTCAACTTCGAGGATTGAGCGGGCCGGAATAGTGAGTTCGTAGTTGGCGTTCGGCGCATTGTTGAGCGTGAGATACGGATGCGAAGAAACACCGTAGGGTGCGGGTTGATCTGTGATATTCGTGGCGTGAAGTGTCACTGAAAGTCCGCGTTGTGCGTGCAGAGCGTAGGTGACTGCGGCTTCTAAGGCCCAGGGATATCCGTAACGTGGGACGATGAAGGAGGTCAGGGTCGCTGAATCGTTATCCGCGTGAACGATATTCCAGTCTACCCATGCCATCAGTCCGTGCAGGGCAGCACCGGTTGAGGTTTCATTCACGGGCACTTGATATTCGGTGCCTTCCCAGGTGTAGGTACCTTTGGCGATACGATTTGGCCAAGGCATTAAAGTTTTTCCAAGATAGCCGTCAGGGAGTTCGTCTGCTGCATGTGGCATCACGAGGTCAGCACCCTTGAGTGTGAGTCCTGCGATGCCTGCACCGACGGAAACGATTCGTGCTTCGTAAGCTCCCGAACGTAAACGGATCTCAGTGCCTGAAGCTTGTCGTCTTGTCATGACGCCTCCTCGATTTTGCTGATCCATGTCGGATTAATAGCGATCCCCTCAACAACAGATTCTTTCCGATAGGAGTTCAAAGAATCGATGGTGAGGAGTTTTTCTTTATGCCCGTTTGCCCAGTGATAGCGGGTGAGTTCTATTGGTTGATTGGGGTTTTCCCCATAATCGAGGGCGTAGGCGTAGTTCTTCGTGAGATGGAAGTTTTGGGGCCAGAATTCGTTGTTGGTGTTTGTTGCTGTGAAGGCAGGACGGGCGATGGCGCTGTCGAGATCGACAACAAATCCTTGGCCACCGAATAAAACGATGTATGCCTTCTGTTCATCTTGAAGGAGTTGAGATCCGGTCATATCGTCGGCTCGGAGGCTGATGGGGGTGCCTTCGGTGTCTACCCAAGGAATGACACTTCGTGTGCCGTCGCTGAGATTCCACATGATGAATGCGGGTGATCCCTGTTTACGTTTGTCGATCTCTTCGGGTGCTGGATAGGCTTCGAGGCGTTGAAAACCGGTGAAATAAATACGATCTTCCCGACAGGCGATCTGTGTTGTTCCGCTGAAGCTCTGTTCATCTAAGGGGGCGCTTGCGCGTACTTGGAGTGTATCTGTGGGGTCAGAGGGGAGGAGCTCGGCAATGAATTGATAGTGCGTCTGTGCATCGGCGGTGATGTGTGAAGGAAGATGTGCAATCGCTTCTTCCCTAAGAGACGGAGCCCAGTTGGTTTCTCCGACTATGAAGAAACGACCATCGCAGTAGCCGAAGTTAATGAATATTCCCTTGGCTTCCACGTTCCGAAATCCGTGAGAGTCACCGTCAACAAGGTATTGGACAAAATCGTTCCCGTTTGTGCCTTCATTGTAGAAAGTGGTGTATCCACCGTCATGGGGATGGGGGTATCGGTCGAGTTCATAGTACTGATATCGACGTTCCTGTCGATGAAGACCTGCGTCATCAATGAAACCTTCATGATCGGGCATCGCGAAGTAAATGCCGTCTGAGGTCCACAGGGGAGTTGCGTATTCCATAATCCCTGTTTCGAGAATACGGACCTCGGATTTTTCGTTGACGAGGGCGAGGTAACCTGTGTTTCCTTCACCATACCGGGGAATTACTCTGCCGCTGAGTTGGATTGCAAGAACTGCATCTTCCAGAGAAAAATCTTTGTCAGAAGTGATCTGTGTCAGCTTCCCTGATGTTGGGGAATGCTGAGATGAGACAGAATCATTTGCGGAAAGGTGAAAAGTACAGGCGCTTGTAAGGCCAAGGGTCGCAAGGAGAGGAAGAAAAAGAAGTGAAGATCGATTCCTTGTCATTTTTAATTCCCCCTTACTCCACAACCCATTTTATTCGGATGTCTGAGAATTGCTTGATGTGTTGAGGATGAAATAAAAGATCTGAGAGCGATGTGAAAACTTAGGGAATCACTCATTGTGATTGAGCGTTTTCGTTAGATTCTATGTTTTCGAGAGATTGGCGCATCATTTCGTCGTGTTTGCGAGCTTCTTCGATAGCTTCTTTCAAAAACTCTTCGAGGCTGAGGTTGAGTTCTTCAGCTTTTTCTTTTATTTGTGCGAGTTCTTCGCGAAGGACATCATCTGATAGTGCCTTCGTTTCAGGATAGAGTTCGTAGAGTTCTTCGAGAGTGCTTGGACTAACTTCGTCTATTGGGGAAATCTGAGCGTTCTGGCTTTGCGGTGCGCTCTGTTCCGTTTCATTGTGCGTCGGCACGGAGCTACAAGCAGCGGTTGATAAGGCGATACTGCTCAGGCACAGCATGAAGAACAAAGAGGGTTTTGTGGGCGAAAAGTGAAACATCAGTGTCTCCTGAAACTTCTTAAGAGGAAGACTGCGTATCTCACACTAGCAGCATCTGCATCCGTATGTGAAGCGCGTCATGTTGTAGTGGCCTGTTGAGGTGTGCTTCAGGAGAAGAGAATGTGAGAGAGGAGGGGGAAATTAGTGGACTTCAAAGCCTAAGGAACGGAAGTAGTGGCGGACTTTATCGGTTGCTTCGGGGGTCGGGGGGCGAGTGTCTTCGAGTTCATAGGTCAACCCGAGAGAATGCCACTTGTCGCGCCCCATCTGATGAAAGGGAAGTACCTCAACCCGGTCGATTACGTTTTTCCATGCGCAGATGATTGCGCCAATCGCTTCGATGTTTTCACGTGAATCGGTGAACTCAGGAACGAGAACGAAACGGATCCACACGCGCGTTTGACCTCGGGCAGCGAGGCGATGACCGAAGTCAATGGTCGGTTGGAGCTGGCCGGAAGTGAGGCGCTGATACGTTTCAGGAAGTCCTGATTTCAGATCGAGGAGGACAAGGTCAAGATCGTCAAGCATAGCGTCGTCACAGTTTGCCCCCAAGAATCCAGAGGTATCGAGGCAGGTGTGGACACCCATCTCTTTTGCACCCCGTAGGATTTTGCGCACAAACTCCGGCTGCATCATGGCCTCTCCGCCGGAGAGGGTGAGTCCTCCACCCGTCGCTGAGAAAATCCTGCGGTAGCGCTTAATCCGGGCAAGAATCTCTTGTGTTTCGACCGGGGTGCCGTCTTTCATGAGGAAAGTGTCAGGATTGTGGCAGTAGAGACAACGCAGGCCGCAACCGTTAAGAAAAACGGTGAGACGTGTTCCGGGGCCATCAACCGCAGTGACGAGTTCCCAGGAATGAACGGAACCAAGATCACCACTGTGCATTTTTTGGAGTCGTTCTGAACGCTCCACATCGCTGAGTTCGCGCAGCCCGGCGATACCTTGGCCCGAAGTGCGGCCAAGAGGTGCCTCAAAATCTTGATCGCGCCGCTTTGGTGCATCGGGAGCGAGGGGAAGAGGGACGATGCTTGAGCCGTCGCCGAGGGGAATACCTGTCGATGCTAAAGTCATGGGTTCCTCATTGCGCAATGAAAAATCGGTGGCATTGTGTGGGGGGGGCGACAGTGCCCTGCGCCCCACACAATGCCTTCATCAGGATGAAAGCCTGTTCAGGCTGAGTGATGGAAGGTGCGAGAAAGAACGTCGAGCTGCTGTTCGCGGGTGAGCTTGACGAAGTTCACCGCGTAGCCGGAAACACGGACCGTGAGGTTCGGGTATTTCTCGGGGTGCTCGATGGCATCCTCAAGGGTGGAACGATCAAGAACGTTGATGTTTGCGTGGTAGAGACCGTCGGTGACACCGCGCTCGGCGCGAGCGGCCTTCATATCTGCGAGACGTTCTTCGTAGGTCTTGGTGGCCATGTTCATACTCCTTTGCGAGAGGTGGAAGGAATCGGTGGGAGACCTTGGTGTGTCTCCCACCGGGGGGTTAGAGAGAAACGCTGACGGAACAGGATTCGTCAGGGACGAAACCCGCATCGAGGATGCCGACGAGGTTGGCGACCTGTTCGTCTTTGGTGCGTCCCAAGCCGGAGGGGGTGATTGTATTGGTCAGCGAAATACCGTCGAGGGCGTCGTTGTAGTCGAGCTTAGCGACCGACAGCATGGAGGCGACCATGCCGTGTGTATCGATGCCATTTTCCGGATTCGCGCCGGGAGCGAAGGGGGTTCCCGCTTTGTGGCCCGAAGGGAAAGAGCCGGTGGCTTTGCCGTAGACGACATTCGAGGTGATTGTGAGCACCGACTGGGTGGGGATGGCGTCGCGGTACATCGGGATGGCGCGGATCTTTGACATGATCGTGTGGACAATCGTCGCAGCGATGTCATCGGCGCGATCATCGTCATTGCCATAGGTCGGGAATTCGCCCTCGGTCACGTAGTCGATGACCAGGCCAGTTTCATCTCGGACCGGGGTGACCTTCGCGTATTTAATGGCTGCGAGGGAATCGGCGACGATCGACAGACCCGCGATACCGCACCCCATAGTCCTGATGATGTGCGAATCGTGGAGTGCCATTTCGATCGACTCGTAGGCGTAGCGATCGTGGCAGTAGTGGATGATGTTGAGTGCTTCGACGTAGGTGCCGACGACCCAGTCGAGCATGTCCTCGTACTTTGCCCAGACCTCGTCAAAAACGAGGGGACCATCACCGGTGATGGGCTCGTAACCGGTCATCACCTGCTTGCCGCTCATCTCATCGCGTCCGCCGTTGATGGCGTAGAGAAGAGCTTTCGCAGCGTTAACGCGGGCGCCGAAGAACTGCATCTGCTTGCCGATCTTCATCGGAGAGACACAGCACGCGATTGCGGCATCGTCACCCCAGTGCTCGCGGATCTGCGGGTCAGATTCGTACTGAATCGAGGAGGTTTCAATGGAGATGGCCGCGCAGAACTCTTTGTAACCTTTGGGCAGGTTTTCGTCCCAGAAGATCGTGATATTCGGTTCGGGAGCGGGGCCGAGGTTGCGCAGTGTCTGCAGGAGTCGGAAGGAGGTTTTGGTGACGAGAGTGCGCCCGTCATCACCGAATCCAGCGTCTGACCAGGTTGCCCAGTACGGGTCGCCGGAGAAGATCTGATCATAGTCGATGGTGCGCAGGAAGCGTGTGATGCGGAGCTTAATGACGAGGGCGTCGATGATTTCTTGAGCATCCGATTCGGTGATGAGGCCGCAGGCGAGGTCGCGTTCAAAGTAAATATCGAAGAAAGCGGACAGGCGGCCGATCGACATTGCGGCACCGTCTTGTGACTTCACGGAGGCGAGGTAGCCAAAGTAGGTCCATTGGACGGCTTCCTTCGCGGTCTTCGCAGGGGCGGAGATATCGAAGCCGTAGTCGAGGGCCATCTTCTTGAGCTTTTTCAGGGCTTTGATTTGCTCGGCGTGCTCTTCGCGATAGCGTGCCCAGTGCTCGGAGAAAGGCTGATCCGCGTAGCGGTCTTTATCCTGCTGCTTCCACTCGATGAGCTGGTCAACGCCGTAAAGGGCGACGCGACGATAGTCGCCGATGATGCGCCCTCGGCCGTAGGCGTCGGGCAGGCCGGTAATGATGTGGGAGGAGCGGGCGGCGCGGATTCGCGGTGTGTAAATGTCAAAAACCGCGTCGTTATGGGTCTTGCGGTATTGAGTAAAGATTTTCTTGACCTCGGGGTCAACCTCTTTACCGGCCTCTTTGATCGCAGTTTCTACCATGCGCCATCCGCCGTTGGGCATCATGGCGCGTTTGAGGGGAGCGTCGGTCTGGAGGCCCACGATGACATCGTCATCGGCGCTGATGTAGCCGGGCTTGAAGGCGTCAATGTCGGCGGGGGTGTGGGTGTCAACGTCGAGGATACGGACCTTGCGCTCTTCGGAGAGGAATTCCTTTTCGAGGGTGTCCCAGACGCGCAGCGTTTTGTCGGTGGGGCCTGCAAGGAAGGTGGCGTCGCCTTCGTAGGGCGTGTAGTTGCGCTGAATGAAGTCGCGAACATCGACTTCCTTCGCCCAGTTTCCGGTTGTGAAGCCTTCCCAGGCCTCGGGTGCGAGGACGGAAGGAGCGGTCTGCTCTGTCGTCATCAATTCCTTCTCTCGATTGTTCCGAATCTGCCGGTGTGCGGGTTCGGTCCTGGATGATTCTCCAACTCATGCCGGTGGGCATCTCATGTGATTGTCATACCGTCTTCTCGCATTTTCCATGCTCATTGCCGGAATCGGCTTATGTGTCTTCTCACAGGTAACGAAAGCTCGCGGCCCAGGACTTTAGAACTAGGACTTTAGTCCCTTTTAGCTGTGTGTTTCTCTCTTCATGTCAAGATTTTCGAGGGCGGGGCGGTGGGTCTGATACGTGGAAGAAAAGGACCCCTCAACGCTGCGCACCCTATGCTCTAGAAGGAGTACCAATTCGCATGACGACCCCTTCAAGGAGCCTTTGTGACCCAGCCCCTCCCAGAGCTTCACATCGGAGTGCTCGGTGCCGGAACCGTCGGATCGCAAGTCATCCGCATTCTGAACGAGCAGGCAGAAGACTTCGCAGCCCGCGCCGGAGCGCGCATGACGGTCTCAGGCATTCTCGTGCGCGATCTAAACGCTACGCGCGATGCGGCCATCGATCCTCAACTCCTCACCACCGACCCTCACGAGGTGATCTGCGGGAAAGACATCCTGATCGAACTCATTGGCGGTATCGAACCGGCCCGCAGCTTCGTCCTTGAAGCCCTGCATCAAGGAATCAGCGTCGTTACGGGAAACAAAGCTCTTTTGGCGGCGCACGGCCCCGAACTCTACAGTGTGGCGGCAGCCTCCGGAGCGGATCTCTACTACGAAGCGGCGGTTGCTGGGGCGGTTCCCGTCGTTTATGGCTTGCGCGAATCCCTGGCCGGTGAACGCATCACTAAAATCGTCGGTATCGTCAACGGCACCACCAACTTCATCCTCGACGCTATGGCCACCAAGGCAGTGAGCTACGCTGAAGCCCTGAAACAGGCGCAAGAACTCGGTTTTGCGGAAGCTGATCCGAGCGCCGATGTCGAAGGACTGGATGCAGCGGCAAAATGCGCGATCCTCGCCTCCCTCGCGTTTCATACGCGAGTCAGCATCAGTGACGTTGAGGTTGAGGGAATCACAAAAATTACAGCTGAGGACATGTCTGAAGCTGCTTTGTCTCAGCGCACGATCAAACTGCTTGCCATCGCTGAAAGACGGATTGGTGAGGATGGGGTCGAAGGGGTGGCCATGCGCGTACACCCCGCCCTCGTTCCCTTGGACTCGCCGCTGGCAAGCGTCGATGGGGCATTCAACGCCATTGTGATTGAAGGCGAATACGCTGGGCGCCTCATGTTCTCCGGGCAGGGAGCAGGCGGCGCTCCCACCGCCTCTGCCGTTTTATCTGACCTTGTCGCTGCCGCCCACCACCGTGTCTACGGCGGTCATGCACCAAGAGAATCCGTGTACGCACACTTACCGATCCTTGATTCGGGCAGCACTCAGACCCGCTATCAGATTCGGATGGTCGTTGAAGACCGTCAAGGAGTCTTATCCGATGTCGCCGGAATCTTTGCGCGACACGGGGTTTCGATTCACTCAGTCCACCAGCGCAATGAAGAAATCCCTGGCACCTGCATCATTGTGGCAACCACGCATCTGGCACGCGAAGCAGACCTCAAAGCAGTGGTGACAGCACTGGCCAGCTCTGAAGTGGTGCGTGAGGTCGCCAGTGCGATCCGCGTTGAAGAGGAGTGAATCATGCAGCTTCACGATGATTTCGTCGCCGTTGCAGTGCCTGCAACAAGCGCTAACCTCGGCCCAGGTTTTGATTCGATGGGACTTGCTCTTGACCTGTGGGATGAGATTTCCGTTCACGCCACAGCGGGCGGTCCCACTTCCGTTATTGTCGAGGGCGAAGGCGCAGGAAAAGTCGGGGAAGGCGAGGACAATCTCATTGTTCGCGCCCTCCGCCTCGCCCTCGATCATGTCGGAGCACCCCAAGTGGGTATTCGTATGCACTGTCGGAATCGGATTCCTCACTCTCGGGGCCTGGGGTCGTCAGCTTCGGCGATCGTCGCAGGTATCGCACTTGCGCGCGCTCTTATCGCGGATCCCGATGTGCTGACGCCGCAAGACATTCTCGAACTGGGAACCGCCATCGAAGGGCATCCGGATAACATTGCGCCCGCAGTGCTCGGCGGTGCGACTGTTGCCTGGATCGAAGACGGTCAAGCGGGAGCCTTGCATCTCGATCCGCCCAATACCATCGCCCCGGTTGTCTTCATCCCCGAATATGAACTGTCCACATCTGTTGCTCGTGCCGCACTCAAAGAAGAAGTTGTGCGCACAGATGCGATGTACAACCTTTCTCGTGCGGCGCTTCTGTCGGCGCTTTTGACAGGATCGCAGCCAAGAGCAGCGGATGGGGCTTCCTTCCATGATCTTCTCATGAAGGCAACACAGGACCGACTTCATCAAGAACAGCGCAGAAGTGCGATGGAGCCCTCCCTCGCCCTCGTGGATTGGCTGCGTGCGGGCGGAATGGCTGCGGTCGTCTCTGGAGCAGGCCCTTCGGTGCTGAGTTTGGAGCAGGTGCCCGCGAGTGTGCGACACGATGCTCAGGCTGCCGGGTGGCGGGTCCTGACCTTGCTGGTTGCTACTGAAGGGGTGCGCCTTACTCGGGGACGATTGGCTTCGCAGAAGGGATGAAAAGTGAGTGCGTGAATCGCAGGAGTGCGGAAATGAGGTGTGACTGAGAGCGCATTTTTGAATGCTGAGGCATTGTGACTCTCAGTATTGTTCGCGCTATACTGCGTCGCAGAGGTCAAACGACCCCGCCGATTTCAGGCACATTGCGCCACGACATTTCATCGCTGCGCATCCCCTCCCTGCGCGCCGCGCGTTCCATCGGGAGACCGTATCTCCGCTCCAAGTGGGCGACCCATCCAGCAGAGGATCATTCTTGAGCAACGAACAAGGCCCCCGAGCTTCCATGACGGAACTAAAGAGCATGAAGCTGGCCGAACTCCATAAGCTCGCATCAAGTCAGGGCCTGAAAGGCACATCAAAAATGCGCAAGTCCGAGCTCATTGATGCGCTCCTTGCGCAAGGAGGAGCTGCGCAAGGGCTTGCACACACTCGTGTTTCTCAAGCCCCAGTCCCGCGCTCTGAGGAAAGCGCGAGTCCTGCGCTTGCAGAGCTTCACTCGCAATCCGCAGATTCATCTTGGCGAAGCGAACACTCCACTGCCTCACAGGAAGACACTCAGGCTCCGCGCAAACTGCGCCGACGTCGTGCAGTGATCGAAACCAGGGAACCTGTGATTGTCACCCTCGACCTTCCCGAACCGGTGAACGCGGAGCGTCCCGCCCCTCAGCAGTCTCAGCCGGTGAAAGAACTCGGAGCAATCGAACTGCCTGGCGGCGACGAGGGCGATGAGCACGCTCGACTCCGCCGCGATCGCACGAATCGCAGGTGGAACCGGGAACGCCCCGAACGTCCAGATCGTTTTGAACGCAACGGACGCAACAACAATCGCCGTGAGCGTTACCGTGATGAGCGTCCCGAGCGTCTCGTGGAAAGGGAGGACACCGCTCGCGAAGACGAACAGCTTGCGCCCATTGCGGGCATCCTCGAAGTTCAGGACAATCACGCTTTCGTTCGCACCTCGGGCTACTTGCCCGGCCCGAACGACGTCTACGTCACCCTCGGTAATGTGCGTCGCTGGGGCCTGCGTCCAGGCGATGCCGTCGCGGGGGCAGTGCGTCTTCCTCGCGAAGGCGAAAGACAGCGTCAAAAATACAATGCTTTGGTGCGCGTGGACTCCGTGAACGGAATGTCAATTGAAGACGCACAAGCCCGTCGCGAATTTGGCAAGCTGACGCCGGTCTACCCCAGTGAACAGCTGCGCTTGGAAACCTCCGCTAAGGCATACACGCCTCGTGTGATCGACCTCGTTGCCCCGATCGGCAAGGGACAACGCGGTTTGATTGTCTCTCCGCCAAAAGCCGGTAAGACAATGGTGATCCAGCAGATCGCGAAAGCGATTGAGGTGAACAACCCCGAGGTTCACCTGATGGTGGTCCTCGTGGATGAACGTCCTGAAGAAGTCACTGACATGCGTTCGATTGTCAAGGGTGAGGTCATTGCCTCGACCTTCGATCGTCCCGCCTCAGATCACACTATCGTTGCTGAACTCGCGATCGAACGTGCTAAACGTCTCGTTGAGCTCGGTCAGGATGTCGTTGTGCTCCTGGACTCCATTACCC
>JASBZF010000021.1 GCA_029983625.1 Pauljensenia sp.
CCCCCCCCCTCCGCTGTGATCAGCGACGAGTTGACACAAGAACCTGGGCGACAGTTTCTTGCAAAGTGATGGGATCAAGAGGATCTGGAATCGCTGCGGCACCTCCTGCCCAGCGAGCAAGCCAATCATCTTGCTGACGCGCCGTTAAGAAGATCATTGGGGGGAGTTCATCGATCGTATTGCGCAGCTCATGCGCAAGCGACATCCCACCTTCTTTGGTGCTTTCCGCATCGAGGATCAGCAAAGCGAAGTCCGTGGATTCGACGAGTTCTTGAGCGCCGAAGGGAGTAGCGGCTTCGTGCCATTCAATACGCGGGGTATTTTTCGATGCTCGCAGGCCGATCCCATCGATGACGGCGCGGCGCTTGTCAACGTCAGCCGAAAAAACGAGGACGCGGACGGTGTTCTCACTCACTGATGTGTACTCCTGTGGTTCAGCGCCGGCGCACGTAGCGTTCGGCGATCGTGCTCATTGTACGCGCGAGCGGGCGGTCCGTTCATGAGGACCGCCCGCTTATGCTTACACCCGTTCCCGAGATGGAAACCTTACTTCGCCCGCATAAGGCCAACGAGATCAATCACCATCACGGTCATGGGAGCTTCGCCGGATTCTGGTGTCGGGCCCGGATTCGTCACAAAGACAATGCGATCGCCCACATGAGCGCCAACCACCTCGATCTGATCCGCAGGAGCTGCCATCGGCCCTTGAGACCATGCAGAACTCACGGTCGCATTGTCACCGAAGACACCACCCACAGCCCGGTAGAGAACATAGTCACCCGTTTTGATCTCATCGCCCACCCCGTTGATGATCGTCGTGCGCGACTCATCCGCAGGAGCAGCTGCTCCCTCAGTGAAACTGAGAGTTGGTTCTTTCCCCGCTTCGCCCTCGACAATAATGCCTGCAGGAGCTGTCTTCCCTGAAGAGGTGCCCTTCGACAAGGTGTCCTCATCGGCCTGTGAGCCAGAAGAAGAGGCGAGAACGTCGATCACAAAAACAAGGGTGGACCCTCCAGGAATTGAGGCAGTAGCCCGATCGCCGTAACCGTATTCAGAAGGGACAACAAGTTCAACACGGTCACCAATGTGCGTACCTTCAAGACCGTAAGTCCAGCCGGGAATCACCTGGTGAAGAGAGAAAGTCGCGGGATGACCAGATTCAAAAGAAGATTCGATCTTCGTGCCGTCCCACAGAGCAAGCTCATAATTCACCATCACCGTGTCGTTTATGCTGACGGCAGGCCCATCGCCCTCGTGAAGTATCTTGACGCTGATCTGTGTCGGCGCTTCTCCTTTACCTGCCTCAATCTGAGGATCCTCACCAAATGCTCCGGTGACTTCCGGGAAGTTCGCCTTTCCGCTGCGATCAACTTCAGGCGCAGCAGAGGAGGACTGTGCAGCCGACTGATCGTGAGAAACAGACTGAGCAGACTCGGAAGAATCAGCAGATGAACAAGCCGCGAGTGAAAACACAAGAAGTGTGGACAGCGCCAGCGCGCCAATACGTGTACCTAGGGTGTTCTTCATTGCCGTGACCTCAGTGGAAAGACTCGCCGCAGGCGCAAGTGTTCGACGCATTCGGATTATCAATGGTGAAACCTTGGCGTTCGATGGAATCAGCAAAATCGATCGTCGCACCGTTCAGATAAGGCACCGACATGCGATCCACCACAACCTCAACTCCGTCGAAGTCACGAACAGCATCGCCGTCAAGCAAACGGTCATCAAAGTAGAGCTGGTAAATCAAGCCCGAACATCCGCCGGGCTGCACTGCGATCCGCAGTCGAAGATCGTCACGCCCCTCCTGTTCAAGAAGGCTCTTCACCTTGGCCGTAGCAGCGTCCGTGAGGACAACCTCGTGAGCCGGTGCTTCGATGCCGGTGTCGGACATGATGCTCCAATCGTGCGTACTGTTGTATAACTGTCCCACCCTACGTTCATGATCCATGCTCTGCCAGGCAAAACAGGCGAGGAACGCCCAGTGGTGAGAGATCCCACCCCGTGTGATGTCACCGAACCCAGGTTCGTGCGATTCTGGATCCAGCCTCTTCCAAGGTGACCCTCCCCTCGGTCACAAACTGCCCATGAAGACCCCATTCAGCTCGTTCATGTCCCGACAGGGAGGAAGTTTCACACACTCCGACAACGGGAATCGCCACCGAAGAAGCAGAGCGGGTGAGAGTATCGAGCATTGCCTCTGCCAGCTTCGGTGAATCCAGATCAGGCTCAAGGACGAGGGCGAGATCACAACCTTTTACCACATCGGAAAGCTGAGTTGATGCGGCAAGGAAGCGTGCCGTATCCACGATGCGTCCTCCGATCGCGACAATCATGGCTCCCACTCCTCCTCCGAGTCCCGAACCCGCTAAGCGTCCTGGTGTTGTCCCCTGAGTGTCAGCGTCAAGAAGCGGGAGCAAAGGGCGTGGGGGCTGGGAAAGAAGGCGCGAAAGCACAAGGGAAAGGTCGCGATCCTGGTAGGGCCGAGCCTGAGCATCCACGTCGAGCGCAAGAACAGAGTCCAACCCCAGCAAAGGACGTAAAGTCGATGCGGCACCGATGAAATCCCGGTTTGCAAGTACTCTTTTCCCCTCGCTGATGAGCTGCGCTACAGCGTCAAGACGCTCGCCGAGCAGAAGAGAAGGAGATGGAATCGGGGAGCCGGTAAAACCTGCGAGGAACCCAATTCCCGCATCCACACAGCGCATATTCGCGCCCTCGACAATAGGGACAGCCCCCTCTTCAAGGATTTCGCGCGCCTTACTACCCGCTCTAAAAGTTGAAGGCTCGTCTACAGCAATCGATACCGCACGGGCCTTCATTTCCTCATCAGGTAAGGCTTCTCGGAAGACCGCCCCCGCTCCGAAGGGCAGGAGCGAGACCTCCCAGTCTGGTCTGCGAGACACGAAGCCGCGCGCAAGAGCGTGAAGCGCGCTTCGGCTTGAAGACATCGATGCGCGCGCGTCACGCCAGTGACCCGCGATGAAGACACGTGGACTCACAGGTGCGGCAAACGGGCAAGAAGCAGTGCTTCGGCAAGAATTGCGCAGCGCAAATCCGAAATCGACTGCGACTCTTGCTCCGAGTGAGCGTTCGTCATCGGGTCCTCAACCCCCGTCACCACGACCTGCGCCTCAGGGAAGAGACGCTGGAATTCGGAGATGAAGGGGATGGATCCGCCGACCCCGATGTTGACTGAAGGATGCCCCCACGCCTCGGTCAGTACCTCGTGAAGGAGTTGAGTGACAGGAGATTCAAGATCAGCTTGATATCCTGGCCCGTACTCATTCGCGGTGACCTCAACGCGCGCACCAAAAGGTGCGTTCGCTTTCAGATGCTCGATGAGACGATCCATAGCCTCGCGAGGATCACAACCAGGGACAACACGCATTGACAGTTTGAAGCGCGTGTGTGGAGCAATCGTGTTCGATGCCTGAGCAACCGGACGCGCATCGAAACCGGTAACGGAAATCGACGGCTTTGTCCACGTCCGTGCCGCCAAATCACCCGTTCCTGCGAGTCGCACGCCGTCAAGGATGCCCGCAGCTTCGCGGTATTCAGCTTCCGGCCACTCAACGTCAGCGGTGTCGCGCCCACCAAGACCAGCAACTGCAATATCCCCGGCCTCATCGTATAGGGAGGCGATCAGCATCGAAGCAAGGGTCACCGAGTCCAACATCGGGCCGCCGAACATCCCCGAATGCACCGCATGATCCGAGACGGTCACGTCAACGGTCGCTACGGCATTGCCGCGCAGACTCGCAGTAACGGCAGGCTCTCCGACTTTCCAGTTGTCGGAGTCAGCAACGACGATGACATCCGCGCTGAGCTTGTCCTTGTAGGTCTGGAGGAAGTGGGTAAACGAGGGCGAGCCGATCTCTTCTTCGCCTTCAATGTAGACGACAACATTCACGGGCAGATCCGCACCGAGGGCGCGCAAAGCCCCGAGGTGGACAATAATTCCCGCACCGTCATCCGAGGCACCACGCCCGTACATGCGATCGCCCTCGATGTAGGCGGTGAAGGGGTCGTGAGTCCAACGAGACAGATCACCGGTCGGCTGGACATCGTGGTGCGCGTAGAGCAAGACCGTTGGAGCGCCTTCAATCTGCGGTGACCTTGCAACAACCGCAGGTTTACCGACACTTCCTTCGGGAGTGGGAGCCGACAGGATTTCCGCATCAAAACCCAGGGCTGCGAAACGGTCACGGATATGGACTGCTGAACGTTCCAGATCTTCAGCATGAGCCGGATCGGAAGAGACTGAAGGAATTGCAACGATCGCGGCAAGTTCATCGAGCAGAGAGTCGAAAGCCGCATCGACACGCGAAGTGATGTCTGCGACGGGAAGAAGAGGATCGTGATTTTCGCTCATGTGGCCAGACTAGTAGAGCAGACCAACTGCTGCGCTCTCGATCGACTAGCCTAAGAGAGTTCACAGTCACAAAAGGCACAAGGAGATTCCAGGTGTCCGATTCTCACAATGTCCGCGCCGAGCGCACGGGTAAGGGCCGCCCGACCCCAAAACGCAAAGAGGCTCAGGCACGCAATGCTCGTCCACTCGTACCCGCTGATCGTAAAGAGGCAAAAAGACTGGCTCGTCAAAAACGGGACGAAGCGTTCGCTCGTGAGCGTCTGGCATTGGAAACAGGCGACGAGCGTTACCTCCCCTTACGGGACAAGGGTCAAGTGCGCCGCTTCGTTCGCGATTGGGTAGATGCCCGCTGGTCAATCTCTGAGTTCCTTCTGCCCATCATGCTCTTGTTCCTCGTTGCGATGATGGCTTCCTCCTTCGTCAAGCCCCTTCAGACCGAATTCGGCGCACTGATCATGGTCGGATTCACAATCGGCTTGTATTCCCTGTTTGCCCTCTCCCTTTTCGAGGGCATCATTGTCTGGCAACGCCTCAAGAAACGGATCATTGTGCGATTCCCGAATGATTCGATTCCGAAGGGGACCTGGTACTACGCCTACTCGCGCATGATCATGGCGCGTCGTTGGCGTTCTCCGCGCCCCTTAGTGGCTCGCGGTGAGTTCCCTAAGGTCGAGGCAAAGTAATCTGCGCCTCACCGCATCCTCCGTTTTCCCCAAGCTCAAGAAAAAGTCGCGTATCCACACTTCCTCGCGTTCTTAACGAACACGAAACTGATCCAGGTGGTCTCCTTTCTGCCATAGCGAAAGGAGACCACCTTGTCCGTTGAGCTCAACGCATCGAATCCGTACCTGTACGCCCCTCCCGGCTGGACCGTGTCCTCGGGGGCAAGAGCGATCCTCGAACCCTTCTTCTCTCACCCCTTACCCTTTGCAGATTTCGCCCGCTTCGACGGCATAGGGGCACCCCAGGCCGAACAGCTTCTTGAGGTTCTTCCCGAAGAGAATCTCACCGATTGCCAAAACAACGCTCCGCGTCTCGATGAACTTTTACACACGGCAGTAGAACACGAGGGCCTGACCCTGTCCGGCTACCTCGTGTCAGCGCCGCGCTGGGACGAACGGATCAGTATCGACGGACTGTTTATTCCGGCACTGCCTCAACTCCCGCCGCCCGCCCCTTTGAATCCTCGTGAATATGCTCGTTGGAACGAGCTGAAAGTCGCCCTTGGCCTCTTTTCAGCCAGAAGCGCTCCTGACGAATGCAAAGCTCTACGCTCTGGGGACGGAACCCTCGGGTGGTGGCTGTGGTGGGATTAAGCGGCAAAGAAATAGAATTCAAGGCATGATCCGTGCAGCGTATTCATGGTTGTTCCGCACCCTCATTCACCGAACGGATCCTGAATGGGCGCATCATGTGGGTATCCGCGCAATTGAACACGCGGGCAACTGTGCGCTGACCCGAAGACTGATACGCGCCACACTCGGGTACCTTAATCCCACTGAAGTGACCGATCAGCCACACACATCTGAGGTCTTCATCGGTGCGCGCCCAGTTCCAGGACGTCTGGGGCTTGCCGCAGGTATGGATAAGGATGCGCGCGCGATTCTTGGTCTGACGGCATTGGGATTCGGATTCGTCGAAGTGGGGACGATTACCCCGAAACCCCAACCGGGCAACGATGCTCCACGTCTTTGGCGCCTCATCGACTCTCGGGGCTTACGCAACCGCATGGGCTTCAACAACGAGGGTGCCGAGGCGGCTGCGCGTCGTCTTCGTGCTCTTCGCTCAACCCGCGATGGGCGAGCTGCGATCGTCGGGGTCAATATCGGAAAGAACAAGGCCACTGCACAAGAGCGCGCTGGCGAAGATTACAAGTACTGCGCAACTCTACTGGCTCCGTGGTCGGACTTTATTGTCGTCAATGTTTCCTCGCCCAACACTCCAGGGCTCAGAGACCTGCAGTCTGTGGAGCATCTGCGCCCTCTCCTGACAGCGACCCAGAAAGGGTGTGCCGCCGCGAAACGCGATGTGCCGATTTTCGTGAAAATCGCACCGGATTTAACGGATACACAGATCCTCCAGATCGTCGCTTTAACCAAGGAACTCGGCCTGTCAGGTATTGTCGCCACCAATACCACGATTGCTCACGATCTCGGCGATGGCGGAGTGTCAGGGGCCCCTCTACGTACACGCGCCCTCGATGTCGTGCGTCTTGTTGCCGCGCATCTGAATGACGATCAGGTACTCATCGGAACCGGCGGTATTTTCAACGCTGATGATGCGCGCGCAATGTTTGCAGCAGGAGCAGACCTCGTGGAAGCCTTTACCGCCTTCGTCTTCGAAGGCCCGTCGTGGCCAGGAGAAGTGAACCGGAAACTCGCAAGGAGCCAGCACGCATGATTATCACCTTGGAGTCTTCTGACTTGTGCGCTGATCCACGGCTTGCTGACTATATTTCGCTGAAAGATGTGCAACTACGTTCCACACTTGAGCCTGAGCGGGGCCTCTACATGGCCGAATCAAGCAAGGTCATTCTCCGTGCACTGCGTAGCGGCCACCGTCCGCGTTCCTTCCTCATGGCACCCCGTTGGCTCGACGAACTGACACCGTTAATTGAGGAAGTCACAGGATCGGCGGATGGTGGCGATGTTCCTCTTTTCCTGGCACCAGAATCCCTTTTGGAACAGATCACAGGCTTCCACCTTCACCGGGGTGCGCTTGCGGCGATGCAGCGTCCCGCACTTCCTACGGTCGCAGATCTTCTCGCAAGCGCCCGCAAGGGTCATCCTGCACGCAGAGTCGCGATTCTTGAAGATTTGGTCGATCACACGAATGTCGGTGCTGCGTTCCGCTCAGCTGCGGCATTGGGGATTGATGCCGTACTTGTGACGCCCTCGTGTGCCGATCCCCTGTATAGGCGTTCGGTTCGGGTATCAATGGGAACTGTTTTTCAGGTGCCGTGGACGCGAATCGAGAAGTGGCCGGCAATGGATGACCTGCACGAGGCAGGATTTACCGTCGCTTCTTTGGCTTTATCTCCTCATTCCGTTTCTCTTGATGAGTTTGTGACCCTTCCCAGCGTGACCGCGCCCGACGCGCGTCTGGCTTTGGTGATGGGCACCGAGGGCGACGGCTTGAAAAAACGAACGCTTGCAAACTGCGATGTCGTCGTTCGTATCCCGATGTCTGCAAACGTTGATTCACTGAATGTTGCTGCGGCATCCGCTGTCGTGTTTTGGGCAACACGACATCTCGGAGCCGACATATCCGAGCAGTGATTCTGCACTCTATCCGCTCAGCACACATAGAGTCGACGAGATGCCGTTATCACAGGCAGGGCGGTCGGAAAAACATTTCCGACCGCCCTTGCTCCTATTCCGCTTCCGCTTCGTCCTATTCGTCAGCGCCGAAGCTTCGCTCTAAATCAGCATCGTTGAGCTGCGGATCGTGCAAGACCTTCAGTAAAACAACCGAAGCAACAAGCCCTCCCCAGACCAGGAGGATCGTCAGAAGCATCATGAAAATCGCGATGGCGTTCATTCTTCTGTTCCTTCCTTTTCTTGCGCACGTGCGACACAGCGTGAATGAGCTGGGAGCACAGCCTCAGTTTCTGAGGGCTTGTCTTCCTCGGCGAGGATCTGGGCAACGGTTTGAGCAGAAACGCCTTGGCTCCTCCACGGCAGCAGCGTTAGCACGATGGCACCAAAGATCGCGAAAGCCACGCATCCCCATCCGAAGATATTGACGAACGACTGTGCGTAGCCACCGTAACCTTCCTGCACGTACCCCACGAGCGCGGAAAAGAGCATGAAGATGAGGACGGCTGGGACAACGAATCCGACAAGTCCATCCCACACGCGAGGGACCTTCAGCGAAGAAACAAGGTTGAGGTGGGCGCGTAGTCCTTTCAGTCTTGGAGTGAAAGCAGCTGCAAGCAAAGCCATCGCAACAGCACCTGAGACGACACCGATGTTGTTAATGAAGTTATCAACGATGTCGAGATTGTTCAGGCCCGATTTCGTACCAAAGAGCGCCAGGGACACGATCGCTGCCGGGATTCCGAAGGTGAGGGCTGCGCTGACCGGGGTGAAGCCAAACTTATCCTGAAGCCCGCCGGACACAACTTGGAGCAGTGACAGCAGCGAGGTGATGCCCGCAAGAACAAGAGAGGCAAAGAAGAGCACACCGAAGAGGGATCCTCCTGGCATCATCGACACGATCTGGGGGAAGGTGACAAAGGAAAGGATCGGTCCGCTTAAGCCTTCAAGTTCACCCACGGCAACCCCTTGCCCGTGGGCCATGAACCCCAGTGCCGAGAACACGCCGATACCCGCGAGGATTTCAAAGGAGGAGTTCGCAAAGCCTGCGACCAGTGCCGTACCCGTGAGGTTGGTTTTCGGTTTGAGGTAGGAAGCGTAGGTGAGCATGATGCCGAATCCAACTGACAGAGAGTAGAAAACCTGCGAGAAAGCGGCAAGCCATACGTGCGGATCTGAAAGGGATGCCCATTGAGGTGTGAAGAAAGCGTTGAGACCTTCAACGGACCCTTCAAGGAAGAGAGCGCGAACCACCATTGCCACGAAGAGGACAACGAGGAGCGGAAGGAAAATCTTGTTCGCAGCTTCGACCCCTCGAGAAAGTCCGCGACCGAGGATCAAGAGGACGAACACCCAGATCAGGGCCAGAGGGATCGCTACTGCAGCGACCGGAGTCCAGGAGAATTCGTCTCCACCGACAACCTGGAGAAAGTCGGAAGTGAAGAAAGTCAGAGGATCATTCCCCCAGGACTGGTTCACTGAATAGATCGTGTATTGGGCCGACCACGCGATGACCACCGCGTAGTAGACGAGGATCACGAAGCAGATGAGAACTTGAAACCATCCGATCAATTCACCTCCTGCGCGAATGCGCCGCAGCGCCCAAGGCGGTGAACCGCGGAACTTGTGGCCGAGCGAATAGTCGAGCCAAAGCATCGGAATACCTACGAAGATGAGGGCAACGAGGTAAGGGATGAGGAATGCGCCGCCACCGTTTGAGTAGGCGACTCCTGGAAAACGCCAAATATTCCCCAGACCGATTGCAGAACCAATGGCCGCGAGGAGGAAGCCAGTTTGACCAGTCCAGGTGTCCTGGCGCAGAGGTTGTCGGCCTTTTGTGGGTGATGCTGACATGAGATTCTCCTTCACAGGATTTTCCCGTCAGGCTAGGCCCTTTGCACCCCTGCCATGAAAAGCGTCCATTTCTTAGACGCTTAACGCACACAGGGTCTGCAAGCCAAGCTAAAGATCACATCAGGGCAGATGCACCTCAGCTGCGATACCGCGTGTGGAAGAGCACAAGGCGAACACAGAATTTTACCAGGTGGAGAGGGTTTCATCGACGCGCGTGAGCGCAGAAGCAATCGCCATATGCATGTCAAGGTAGGTGTAGGAGCCGAGGCGCCCGCCGAAGAGCACTTTGTCTTCGCCTGCTGCAAGTTCGCGATACACCTTCACAAGTTCCCGGTCGCTTGGACTGGCCACCGGGTAGTAGGGTTCGTCTTCTGCTTGAGCGAAACGCGAGTATTCCCGCATGATGAAGCTGTTATGCGCGCCGCTGCGATCCCGTTCGGGGTGGAGATGAACGAACTCGTGAATGCGCGTATAGGGCACGGATTGATCCGCGTAATTCATCACCGCACACCCTTGAAAGTCAGGAGTCTGAACGACCTCGGATTCAAAGTCGAGAGTGCGCCACGTGAGTCGGCCAGCTTCGTATTCAAAGTAGCGGTCGAGGGCACCGGTGTAGACGATGCCGAGTTGTCCTACGGTTTTTGACTTGGAGAAGGGGTGGGAGTCATCAAAGAAGTCAAGCCCCGTGCGCACCTCGATCCGAGGATGATCTGCAAGTCGCTCAAGCCAGGCTCCGTAGCCATCCAGAGGAAGCCCTTCGTAGGTGTCGTTGAAATACCTGTTGTCGTAGGTAAGGCGTACAGGAAGGCGTGTGATGATCGCCGGGTCGAGTTCTGTCGGATCAGTTTGCCACTGCTTTGCCGTGTATCCCTTGATGAATGCTTCGTAGAGGGGACGACCGATCAGACTAATCGCTTTTTCTTCAAGATTGTTCGGTGTTCTTCCCGACAGTTCCCCGGCCTGCTCAGCGACGAGGGCTCGTGCCTCATCAGGTCCGAGGGCGGTGCGGAAGAACTGATTCATTGTCCCTAGGTTGATGGGGAGTGGATAAATCTCTCCTGCGTGATTCGTGTAGACGCGGTGTTGATAGGAATTAAAATCCGTGAAACGTTTCACGAAGTTCCATACGCGTTCGTTTGAGGTGTGGAAGAGGTGGGTGCCGTAGCGGTGGACTTCCACTCCTGTTTCTGGATCAATGGAAGACCATGCGTTGCCGCCAATATGATCCCGTCTTTCAATAACGGTGACCTTCATTCCCAGATCTTCGGCGGCTTTGCGTGCCACTGTGAGACCAAAAAAGCCTGAACCGACAACGAGGAGATCCATTGATCTGTCCTTCCCACACGATATTGCCGTCCATACTACTCGCAGGCACAGCGCTTCACGTGTGGCAAAGCGATGTTGTGACAGTGCAAGCACCGTAAAAAGAGGGAAGCACAGATCCGATCAGTTGAATCCGAGGATCATTCGCGCAATTCCGTAGCCGGTCTTTAAAAATCTGTCAGATCGTCTGCGGATGAGTTTTCCAAGACAATCATTTTCAACGGCGCGAGCAGCTTCGGGGTTCTTCCTTTCAAGATCAGCCCCCATGCGGTCTTTCATCGCCAGATGCTCCGTGGTTCCTGACAAGATCGCCATGATCGCGCAGACCACGCAGTTGATCCTCAGGTAGTGGACCATGTAGCGGTAAAGATTCTCAGGCACCGTATTACGATCGGGCATCGAGTCCACCATGATCGCGTTCACGCGCATCAGCTGATCGAGGCGCGAAATCATCACCGGCTCGTTCACGGACTGATCCTCCCGTCCAATGAAGTAACGGTACAGATCCACATCGAGATATCGCAGTGTCCGCACCCACGGAAGCGGCTTATGCGAATAAATGTAGTCCACGTAGAAGGTGTGCTCGGGCAGATGCAAGCCTGATTCACGAACGAGGGCGGTACGTATCGTCAGGGCATGCATGAGGATGTACTGGTCGTAGCGCCAGGGCCTGATCTCTTCCCAGCCGAATGTGCGCCCCTGAGGTAAAACGTTGCGGTAGCGAACCGTCGCTTTATGGGTTTTCCCTTGCTTTTCATACACGTAGTTCGTGATCAGTAGATCAAGTTCGCCTCCTGCAGCGCGCTCATGACGCAGGAGGTCAAGGACGCGACGCATAGCACAACGATCAACCCAGTCATCAGAATCTACGACACGCAGGTGAGTGCCTGTAGCCGCAGCGATTCCAGCGTTCACGGCACCGCCGTGTCCTTTGTTTTCCTGGTGAATCACGCGAACCACTCCGGGATGGCGGGCAGCCCAGTCATCGGCGATTGTTGGGGTGCGATCCGTGGAGCCGTCATCAATGATGAGGACTTCAAGCTCTCCGTTGTAGTCCACGAGGGTGGCAAGCGCCCGATCAAGATACGCTTCAGAGTTGTACGCCGGAACGATGACGGAGAGAAGCGGCGTCTGCGCTGTCATGTCATTTTCCTTAGGGTTTCCCGTACCGATCAGAAGGAAGGCTCAAAGCGGAAAGAGCCTTTCCTGTAAGGATACGAGGCACACGGCCTCACAATCGAACCGCCAGGCCCCACACATCTCGATCACTGAATAAGCGCCACGCCTGAGAAGCTTTGTTTTTCTCTTGCTCTTCGTTCAGGACAGTACGCAGAGCGCACACTATCGGGATGAAAACAAGGACGTGTCTTCGTATACGGTGACGCTATGCCCGAGCCTCTTCTTATCTTCACCGACCTCGACGGAACACTCATCGATCATTCCCAGCGTATTCCCGATTCAGCTCTCGAAGCTCTTAGCGTGGCACGCGAAGCGGGGCACCGTCTTTTTATGTGTACGGGACGATCTTTACCGGAAATCTACCCCTGGTTGTGGGACTTAGGATTCGACGGGATCATCGCGGGTGCTGGCGGATATATCCGCGCCGAGGGCGAGGTTCTTTACGATCGGAGAATCACAGGAAAAACCGTGCAGCGATTAACTCGTCTGTGGGATCGTTTCGAGGGCAAGTGGATCTGGCAGGGGCCACACGCGATGTACTCTCACCCTGAGTTCATGGATTTTTTCATCGATCTCATGGGAGGTGTCCCCTGTGGCTGGGGCGAGTATGCGAAGGCAGTGGCTCCTTTTCTTCACGAGGGGATTCCCTCTTCGACGACGAAGTGTACGGTCTACTTTGAGCAAGGACGCACAAGCGTAGAGGAACTGAGCGCACTCATTCCTGCGGATATGCAGCTCATTCCCGGTTCGATCCGCTCCGAAGGAACGCTCGTTATTGAAACTTACCCCGCAGACGTTTCTAAAGGACTCGGAATCGAACTTGTCGCGCAACACTACGGCATTCCGCTTACTCACGCTGTCGCGATCGGAGATTCAATCAATGACATCGAAGCTCTGAGCACTGCCGGAATAGGGATCGCTATGGGCGGGACTTGTTCCCAAGTGCAAGCTGCGGCCACCTACGTCACGGCTCCGATTCACGAGGACGGTTTTGCCCACGCACTGCGCTGTGCTGGCGTGATCTAAAAAGCCCGGAAGGTTTTCATACTTCGCCAGCGTTCAATAGTCCTTATGCTTCATTCCTAGCTATCCTGAATGTGACGCATATCTTAAGGTGCGCATGGTGAAGGAGGAAGCGATGACTCAGGCGGAAATGATTCTTGAAGCACTGGGCGGTTGGAACAATATTAAAAGACTCGAAGCGTGCATCACACGCATCCGAGTTGATGTCCTCAATGATGACGCCATCGACGAAGCCACACTTCACGAAGCGGGAGCCTTCGGAGTCATCAGCGTTGGTGACACTGTTCAAGTGGTCATGGGTCCGCACACTGAAACGATCGTTGCAGCAATCGAAGCTCTTCGGTGACTCTCATCCTTCACGCTCCCGTACAAGGGATCGTGATCGACCAGAACGAGGTTCCCGACCCGGTTTTTGCTGAGGGAATCATCGGACCTGGATTCGCGATCCGCGCCGACGAGGAAAAGCGGATCGCAACGATCTGCGCGCCCATATCCGGCCAGGTCTGCGCCCTACAGCCTCACGCTTTCATCATCAGCGCTCCAGGTGAGCCGCCCGTCCTCGTTCATCTTGGTATTAATACGGTCCATCTCACAGGCGAAGGCTTCACCGTATTCACGCACAAAGACGCATCGGTTCACCAAGGAGATCCCCTCATCACCTGGGATCTGAGTGTCGCACGCTCAGCGGGCTTAGCGACGATAGTACCGATCGTCGCTTTGTCCCCTACAGCACAAGTCGCCCCGATGCTTCAGTGCGGCAGGCACGTACACATCGGTGATCCCATCGCGCGCGTTACATTCGATTCCTCTCCCCTTTCACCTGCGCATTAAGGACAGAAAAGAGGGAGTTCACACGCGCGTTTGACGCGAGGGCATCGATTAAAACTTCCACCCCATCACCATCACCGAGCGGCACCCGCCAATTCGGATACTCCAAATAGGTGCCCGGTAGGTTCTGCGGTCTACGATCACCTACCGCATCCACAAGCGAAGCCACCACCAGCTGCGATGATGTTTGTGCCACATACGCATACAGGGCTTCGATGATTTCCCTATCGCCAGGCGAAGCCGAATGGACAAGCCCCCACTCACGCAGACGTGCCGTCATTTGTTCCAGTTCAAGACGATCCCGTGCCCGCACCGACTCGACCTTTTCCACAAGAAGCCCTAATTCGTGGCGCAAAGTTGTCTGAATCCCCTGAAGGTAACCTGCGGTTGGTGGAAGATCGTGCGTGTTCACGGCCGCGAGACATTCTCGCCGATACGCATCAGGATGTAACGGCCAACCGCCCTCGTCCTTTTCAAACCACAGGACCGAGGTACCGAGGATCCCTCGCTCACGCAGGTAATCACGCACCCAGGGTTCCAGTGTCCCCAGATCCTCACCGATGACGACCGCACCGGCACGCTGCGCTTCGATCAGTACGGTGCCCACCATCGCTTCATGGTCGTAGTAGACGTAAGTCCCTTCGGATGCTCCAGCTCCTGCGGGAATCCACCACAAACGGAAAAGCCCCAAAATATGATCGATCCGAATGGCACCGGCATTCACTAAAGCAGCTCGCACCATGTGACGCAAGGGCTCGTATCCTGCTTCGGCCAAAGCGCGCGGTGACCACGGCGGCTCCGACCAGTCTTGTCCCTGCTGCGAATACATATCCGGCGGAGCACCCACCGTCATGCCCTTCGCGAAGAGTTCGTGATGCGCCCAAGTTTCCGAGCCTTTTGCGTGAACACCAACAGCTAAGTCGGCCATCACACCGATGTCCATACCTACTGATTTGGCCACTTGATGTGCGTGGCGGAACTGCTGCGAAGCAATCCATTGGCACCACTGCCAAAACTCGACGCGATCAGCGAGTTCGAGGCGAGCTTGATCTGCGCTCGGAGCATCGCAAGAACCCACCTCATCGGGAAGTACAACACCTTCATTTGCTTCTACTAGCGCACACCAGAGCGCAAAGTTATGCAGATCCTGGCCGCCCTCGGCAACGAAATGACGGAACTGTGAATTACGGTGGTAGGAACGCGGCACCGCAAAAAGCAATTCCAGAGCTTTACGTTTCGCTTCCCAAGTGCGATCGCGATCAATGAGGGCGTGCGCCGTATCCGCTGCATTGGCGGTAACACGCAGCTCTTCGATAGCTTTTTTCGCCTCAAGAGACAGCGCCGAGTATTCGTGAATCGCTTCGGGGCGCACGTAGATCGGATTCACCCACCTGCGAGAAACCGGCAGATAGGGGGAACTTTCCATCGGCGCGATCGGCGAAGCAGCATGAATGGGATTCATGAGCAGGAAATCAGCACCACGGTCAGCACAGATGGCGAGCAAGTCCGCCAAGTCTTCCGCATCCCCTAAACCCCAGGATTTCGACGAGCGCGTCGAATACAACTGTGCTGCCACACCCCAACGCCGTTTCCCATCAGCAAGCGAACCATTATCAATCCGATTCGGCGCGACAAGCAGGGTCGTCGAATGTACCTCTCCGCCTTCAAGTGTGGCGATCACCCGATGCCACCCCGCATCCAGGTGAGCGGGAGTTTCAAAAGTTGCACGCCCCACCAAGCCACCATCGACCCACTTCGGGGGCACCCAACGGTCACATTGAACGCATTCTCCTGTACTTCCGTCCTCGGCAACCCAGGTCACTCGCACCCAGGTGCCATCGGGAACGTGGACGGGGAACTCGCGGCAGGTGCCGACACGTGCGACGATCGTTGCCGGTAGTACACGTTTCCACTCTCTTTCCTCGGTTTCTTTGAGTGCGGCGCGCACCTCTTCCACCGTTGAGGAAGCAGAAACCGCAACACCGAGCGAGTGAAGAACCGCAAGGAGAGATTCGGCGCTCACATCTTTTTGCGTGCCGTACCAGTCACAAAAGTGAACTGAAACGCCATTTCCTTCGGCAAGCGCGCGCAGAGCTTCCATATCGGTGCTTGCAGGGGCAGTGAGATCCACGAATCCGGCTCCTTTGTTCGCATCGTGTGAGCGTTAGTGTAATTCCCTGAGATCTTCTGGGGACGGCCTCGGACAGAAAAAACTCAAAGCGTGTGCGCCTTCACGCCAATACTTCGCCCGCGCCTATTCTTTTCATGTCGTCAGCGATGGCATCTGAAGCCTTCCCGGCGACGATCTGCACAATCTGTCCTGATCGCACGACGGCAAGCACGCAGTCCACGCGCAGTCTCGCTTCCTTCACGCGGGTTTGATCACGAACTTCCACTCGAATCCGCAGCGCACAGGGTTCAATGCTTCGGATGTTCTCATGTCCACCCAGTGCGTCGATCAGTTCGACAGCTGCGCTCATTGATCCCCTTTCCCTCATTGTTGCGATTCTTATCACACATTAGTGTGCTTCTCTCCCAGCAGGCAAGATCGGGCGCCACAGTCCATCCTCGTGGCAGTGAAGGACAATAGAGGACATGACTCGACCCGTCGCTGTTCCTTTGATTTCGACTGAACCCGTCGCTTCAGTCCTACGGATCCTCGCCCTTGAAGAAAGTGGGGAGGATACTTTCACAGGGTATTCACTCCCCCAGGTGCGGCGCGTCTACGGAGGCCAAGTCATCGCCCAGGCTCTGCTCGCAGCTGCGGCAACCCTTGAGGAAGCCCGTCTCCCCCATTCTTTCCACGCTTACTTTATGCGCGGCGGTAATCCTTTAGCGCCTTTCACTGTGAAGGTTGAGCGCCTGCGTGACGGTCGTTCTTTTTCGTCGCGTCGCGCGGTGTGTTCCCAGGACGGAAAAGAAATCCTCGCTCTTCACGCTTCCTTTGAGGGCGAAGAAGAAGGGCTTGTTTTTACTTCTTCTGCCCCCAAAGTTCCCCCTCCTCAAGATCTTCACTCTGCTCTTGAGATTTTCAGAGCGATCGATCATCCCGTAGGACGATTCCTCGGGAAAACAAGCGCTTTCGATGTGCGCCACGTCCAGCAATCCCTGTACACGAAGCCCGATCCGACGCGCGCTCATACGCAGCAGTTGTGGATGAAACCTCGGGCAGCGATCCCCACTTCTGCTGGACAGCATCTTCATCGCGCTTTGCTTGCCTACGTGATTGACCAGATTATGTTTGAACCGGCAATGCGCGTCCTCGGCCTGTCGTGGATGACACCGGGAATGTCCGCTGCCTCCCTCGATCATGCGATGTGGTTTCACCGCGATCTCGATATCAACGAATGGCTTCTTTTTGACGGCGAATGCTCCAATGTGAACAACGGTCGATCCTTGTGTCGTTGCAAGGTGTTCACTTCTAAGGGCGTTCTTCTCGCAGAAGCCGAACAGCAGGGAATGTTACGAATCCCCAGGGATGGTCATCGCGCTTCAAGTCGTTGGGGTTTTGGTGTTCCCTCTGCTGCTCACCCCTCGATCTGAAATGTCAGTCTCCATCGAAAAGCGAAGATCACTTCAACATGGGAAGGCTTTTATAGACGCATCGGCATCCTGGATGAAAAATTGGAGTGGGTGCGCAAATAGTGCGTGTTCGTAGGCGCAGCGTATGGCATTGCCTTCTTTTATGAAGCAAAGAGGGAAAAAGCATGTGTGAAATGAGGGCGGAAACATCCACGAGGGCGAGACTGTCGCGTGATGCTGGCCCCGCCCTCGTGAACTCGAAGAAAAGATTCAGTCGCGCAAAAGCTTACGGTGGGTGACGCGATGCGGATTCGCGGCCTCAGCCCCTAGGCGTTCGATCTTATTCTTCTCATAGGACTCGAAGTTCCCTTCGTACCAGTACCAGTGAGCGGGATCGTCTTCTGTCCCCTCCCAGGCAAGGATATGAGTAGCGACACGGTCAAGGAACCAGCGATCGTGAGTGACGACGACAGCACAACCTGGGAACTGCAAAAGGGCGTTCTCCAGGGAACCGAGGGTTTCCACGTCGAGGTCGTTCGTGGGTTCGTCAAGCAAAAGCAGGTTGCCACCTTGCTTCAAAGTAAGAGCAAGATTCAGTCGATTACGTTCTCCACCTGAAAGAACACCAGCAGGTTTTTGCTGATCCGGGCCTTTGAATCCGAAGGCGGACACATAGGCGCGCGAAGGCATCTCAACATTGCCGACCTGAATGTAATCCAGACCATCAGAGACAACTTGCCACAGGGTTTTCTCAGGATCGATACCTGCCCTGTTTTGATCGACGTAGGAAATTTTCACCGTCTCGCCGATCGTCAGCTCACCGCTATCAAGTGGCTCAAGGCCAACAATCGTCTTGAAAAGCGTCGTCTTTCCTACGCCATTCGGGCCGATCACTCCGACAATGCCATTGCGCGGCAGCGAGAAAGAAAGACCGTCAATAAGGGTGCGTTCTCCGAATCCCTTCTTCAGATCCTTTGCTTCAATGACAACCGAACCCAAGCGCGGCCCCGGAGGAATCTGAATCTCCTCAAAGTCGAGCTTGCGTGTACGTTCCGCCTCAGCCGCCATTTCTTCGTAGCGTTC
This sequence comes from Pauljensenia sp., assembly GCA_029983625.1. Taxonomy (GTDB): domain Bacteria; phylum Actinomycetota; class Actinomycetes; order Actinomycetales; family Actinomycetaceae; genus Pauljensenia. The sequence goes on from JASBZF010000021.1 coordinate 18,502, forward strand.
CAGCCTGGCCTTTGACTTCGCTTGACGTCCCTTGGGATTGGAACGCACCCACTCCAGCTCTTCCTTGAGGCGTTTTGCCAGCTTCGCATCTTTTTGACCCTGAACCTGAAGACGCTTTTCTTTAGTCTCAAGGTAGGTCGAATAGTTCCCCTCGTAGGGGTAGAGGTGACCGCGATCAACTTCAGCGATCCAACCGGCAACATGGTCAAGGAAATAGCGGTCGTGGGTGACGGCAATAACGGCACCGGCGTAAGTGGACAGATGCTTTTCCAACCAGAGCACAGACTCAGCATCAAGATGGTTCGTCGGCTCGTCGAGGAGAAGAAGATCGGGGGCTTCAATGAGGAGGCGACACAGGGCTACGCGGCGTCTTTCACCACCGGAAAGAACCGAAACGGGCTGGTCAGCGGGCGGGCAACGCAAGGCATCCATTGCCTGCTCAAGCTGAGAATCGATATCCCAAGCGTTCGCGGCATCCAATGCGTCCTGAAGTTTGCCCATCTCATCCATCAGGGCATCAAAGTCAGCATCTGGATCTGCCATTTGGGCGGAAATCTCATTGAAACGCTCAAGTTTGGCAAAAATATCAGCCGCACCTAGACGAACATTTTCAATGACGGTTTTGGAATCGTCGAGCTTGGGTTCTTGCTCAAGGATGCCAACCGTATAACCGGCGCTGAGACGCGCCTCGCCGTTGCTTGGCTCGTCAAGACCAGCCATGATCTTCAGAATTGATGACTTGCCCGCGCCGTTAGGACCGACCATGCCGATCTTTGCGCCTGGGAAGAAGGACATGCTGACGTCATCGAGGATCACCTTGTCCCCGTGCGCCTTGCGAGCCTTAATCATCTGGTAGATGTACTCAGCCACTGTTCTCCATCCGAAGTGGTGGGGTGGGCAGCATCGCTGCCAAGGTCGCTTCCATGCTAGGCCACACCCCGCCCTTTCGGGCCTTTCACAGGCCCGATCTGGGCGTGGATGTGGACACGTCACATCTCATATCGCCCGAATACTCCTGGATTTTCGATGCCGCAGTCCCCCTCATTTTCCGCAGAGTGACTCTCTTCTTTTGAGTCACGACACGCTTTGCTGTCCAGGCTTTCTTCAGTGTCAATACCTGCGGCAGTGTTCACTTCGTCTTCGAATATGTCTTCCTCTCCCATTTCGCTTTCTCTTTCTGCCTCCTCGAAACTGATTGTGAAGTCATCTTCCACCAGGTCATTTTCTTCCCTTTCTTCTGTGCGAAGCGGTGCCGAAGAGGACGTGATCGCCGTATCCTGGCACACTTCAGGAATTTCGACCTTCGGTGCTCGCGCGTAGGCGGAACGTCCATGAGCCAGGTCATGACCGATTGACTGTGCGGTAATCACAAGCTCGGCATGTACTTTGCCGTTCTTGTCGATCCACGTATGAGCACTTGGCCGACCCACAACGATCACAGGTTCACCCTTTTTGATCGAATGTAAAGCGTTGTCAGCTAAGCGTTCCCAGGCTCTTACCGAATACCAGTGCGTGCGCCCCTGCACGAGTTCACCGTTTGCAGCGGCAAACCAGTTCGTAACTGCCAGCCTGAACCTCGTTGTCATTTGCCCGTTCACGCTTGTGTGTGCGGCAAGTTCGGTGCCCACTCTGCCCCGCAAAGTGATTGTTGTATCGCTCATAGCTCCTCCTTGAATCGCCGACCGTGTTGTCGGTAGGAACAAGAGTGGACCGAAACGCTTTCTTTCTGCTTCACGCCTCACTGCCATCTGTGGATCATCGGGATGCAAGGCATTCTGTGGATACTGTGCGGGGTGCAGACCTGAAGATCCGCACCCCAGACAACACTCACGCTTTCAGTTTCACCCCTGAACCCCTAAAGCCGGGATATTGAGGGCCAGAACCTCTTGGCGCGCCTGCTCTGCCTGCGCTTTGGTCACTGGAGTGTCTGGGAAAAGAAGACGACGATAGTAGGCGAGTTCTTGAATGGACTCCAAAATATCCGCAAGTGCCCTGTGCCCCCCGTGTTTTACGGGTGCTCCTTCGAAGGCTGTGCGCTGCCAGCGTCGCGCGAGTTCTTTCAGTGTGGACACGTCGAGGATGCGGTAATGGAGGTGGCGAATCACCTCAGGCATATTGGCTTCAAGGAAAGTTTTGTCGGTTCCTACGGAGTTACCGGCAAGCAGAGCTTTCCCGGCCTGTGGAACGTGGCGGCGAATATATGTCATGACTTGTTGTTGCGCTTCATCCATGCTCACGCCTCGAGCAAGATCATCAAGGAGTCCGGAGGAGGTGTGCATGTTACGCACGAACTCATACATGCGATCGAGTGCCGATAGGTCAGGAGTGATGAGGACATCGATTCCTAGATCTACGGGGTTGAGATCTGAATC